>PQAN01000106.1 GCA_003105285.1 Methylocystaceae bacterium | reverse complement strand
ACCGTCGAAAACATCAACTGGCACCTCGAACAGGGCAAGGAGATCGAAGACGCCATCATGGACGGCGCGCGCCAGATCGTCATTCCAGCGACAGTCTCTCTGCTCTGCATCTGCATCGTGTTCGTGCCGATGCTAGGCCTCGGCGGGGTCGCTGGATATTTGTTCCGTCCGATGGGCGAGGCCGTAGTCTTCGCGCTGGTCGGCTCGTACATATTGTCCCGCACGCTCGTTTCGACTCTCTCGCGCTATCTTCTCGGCGCGCAAACCGGTCACGGCGGTTCTCATTCCCATGCGCGCGGGCCGCTCGGCAGGTTTCAGCATGGCTTCGAGACCCGCTTCGAAAATCTGCGCGCGGCATATCGTGAACTGCTTCGAGCCTCTTCCAGCCGACCGCGCCTGTTCATCATCGGTTTCCTCGGCGCGGTCGCGCTGTCGTTCGGCCTGGCGCCGTTTCTCGGCCGCAATTTCTTTCCAAGCGTCGAAGCCTCGCAGATAAAGCTGCATGTGCGCGCGCCGACCGGGACGCGGATCGAAGAGACGGCGTATCTCAGCGAAAAAATCGAGCAGGCGATTGATCGGATCGTGCCCTCGAGCGCGGTTGCGAGCATTGTCGACAACATCGGCCTGCCGATCAGCGGGATCAACATCGCTTACGGAAATTCTGGAACGATCGGCGCCGGCGACGTCGACATTCTCATTTCGCTGCAGCCGGGAGAGGAGGCCCGGGCGGAGAACTACGTCGAGCAACTGCGCGAGCGTCTGCCACGGCTGTTCCCTGGAGCCTCTTTCGCCTTTCTGCCGGCCGACATCGTGACCCAGATTCTGAATTTCGGCGCGCCGGCGCCGATCGACATTCAGATCGTCGGCGCCAAGCTGAACGAAAACCGCTCCTATGCCGAAAAAGTGTTCAAGCGCGTCGCGAGAGTCCCCGGCGTTGCCGACCCGCGCATACAGCAGGCGGCGAACGCGCCGACTCTGAACGTGGACGTGAACCGCGCGCTCGCGTTGGACGTCGGGCTGACCGAAAAGGACATCGCGACCTCGATGCAGGACACGCTGGCGGGCAGCATTCAGAGTGCGCCGACCTTCTGGCTCAATCCGAAGAACGGCGTCTCCTATCCGATCGTCGTGCAGAGTCCGCAATATTGGATGAGCGACTTAGGGGCCCTGAAGAACCTGCCGGTTACGGCGGGACAAGCGCAGCAGATCGTCGGCGGCGTGGCGGCGATTTCCCGGGCGCAGAGCAACGCCGTCGTGTCTCATTACGACGTGCAGCCGGTCATCGACATTTACGCGACGACGCACGAGCGCGATCTCGGAGCGGTGGCGGCCGACATTCGAAAAATCATGGATGATTCCGCGCGCGACGTCCCGAAAGGCTCTCGAGTCGTTTTGCGCGGGCAGGTCTCGACCATGACGGCGGCTTATGAGCAGCTCTACGTCGGGCTCGGGCTCGCCGTCGTGCTCATCTATCTGCTGATCGTCGTCAATTTCCAATCGTGGTTGGACCCGTTCGTCATCATCAGCGCGCTGCCTGCGGCTTTGGCGGGCATCGTCTGGGTGTTGTTCGCGACCCACACGACGCTGTCCGTCCCGGCCCTGACCGGCGCGATCATGTGCATGGGCGTCGCGACGGCCAACAGCATTCTGGTGGTGAGCTTCGCACGCGAGAGGATGGCCGAGGGCGTGGACGCCGCCGAAGCGGCGCTCGACGCCGGCTTCACCCGGTTCCGTCCGGTCTCGATGACGGCTCTCGCGATGATCATCGGCATGGCGCCGATGGCTTTCAGCGCCGAGCAGAATGCGCCGCTCGGCCGCGCCGTGATCGGCGGCCTCTCCTTCGCGACCATTGCGACGCTGTTCTTCGTTCCGGTCGTTTTCAAGCTCGTCCACTCGCCCCTTCGAAACCCGCGTCAGGAGCCTCGGCTCGAAGGAAATGCAAGGAAAGCCGATGTCTCGAGGTGAAGGAAGATCGCTCCGGCGAGTGAAGAAATGGCTCGGCCTGATCGTTCTGGCGGCGTGTGGAGTGGCCACGACGGGAGTGATCGGGCGCGTCCAGAGCGAGAAGCGCCTCGAACGCTGGACCGCGGAGCAGGCGATTCCGACGGTGCGGCTGATCTCCCCGAAGCGCGGCTCCGGCAAGCAGGAGCTGGTGTTGCCGGGAGATGTCCAGGCCTTGTTCGAAGCGCAGATCCACGCACGGGTCAGCGGATACGTGCGCAACTGGCGCCACGATATCGGCGATCGCGTTCGGTCGGGCGAGATCCTCGCCACCATCGATGCGCCGGAGCTCGAGCAGCAGATCGAGCAGGCCAGAGGCGAATTGGCCAAGGCGGAGTCGAATCTCCAGCTCGCCAAGCTGACGTCGAAGCGTTGGGCGGCATTGCGCGCGTCGATAGCCGTCTCTCAGCAGAGCGTCGACGAGAAGGCTGGAGACGTGAACGCCAAGGCGGCCGAAGTGACGGCGGCGCAGGCCAATGTCGATCGGCTGAAGGCGATGGAGGGTTTCACGCAGATCACCGCGCCGTTCGCCGGGATCGTCACGTCGCGCAATATCGACATCGGCGCTCTGGTCTCCGTCGGCGGTTCCAATAAGGAGCTGTTCAGCGTGGCGGACATTCATCAAATGCGCATTTACGTGCGCGCGCCGCAAAGTTTCTCGTCTCAGCTGAGAGTCGGCATGAAGGCGAGCCTGAAGCTGCCGCAATATTCGGACAGAACATTTCATGCACGGGTGGCGGCGACTTCGAATGCGATCTCGCGTCAATCCCGCACTCTGCTGGTGCAGCTGTTGGCCGACAATCTGGACGAGGCGTTGCTGCCCGGTTCCTTCGCCGAAGTTCATTTCGGGCTGCCGGACGATCCGAAAGCGTTGCGCGTTCCGGTGAGCGCTCTGCTATTTCGTGGCGATCAGGTCCAAGTGGCGATCGTCGGATCCGACAAGAAGGTCGCTTTGAAGAGCGTCGAATTGGCGCGGGACATGGGATCGGAAGTAGAGATCTCATCCGGCATCGGTCCTGATATGCGGATCATCGACAATCCGCCGGACGTGATCGCCAATGGGGACGAAGTCGAGATTGCGCAGGACAGCGCGGATCGATCCTCGAAGATGAAAATCGGCAGAGGCGAGTCGAAGGGTCGAACCGAATGAGGCCTCGCCTGTTGGCGGCGTTCTCAGCGCCATGCGCGCTGCTGGCCGCGTGCAATCTCGCCCCCGATTACGAGCCTCCCAAAGTCGACATGCCGGCCCATTACAAAGAGGCGGCCGGGTGGACACGCGGCGAGCCGCAGGACGATAGGCCGCGTGGAGAATGGTGGCGGGCGTTCAACGATCGAGTGTTGAACGAGCTCGAGCAGCAAGTCGAGTCGGCAAACCCGAACATTTCCGCAGCGCTCGGGGCCATGGAACGCGCCAGAGCTTTCGTCGCCAAAGCGGAAGCCGGGCTCCTGCCGTTTCTGCAGTTCGGCGGCGGCTTGTCGGCCGACAAGCAATCCGCGCACCGGCCGCTGCGCAAGGCGAATACGCCTTTCAGCACTCAAGGCGCAGCGGAGGCGATTCTGACAGGCCGGCCATTGAACGAGCCCGATCATTTCGGCAACAACGTCATCCAGCTGCAAGCGAGCTATGAAATCGATCTGTGGGGACGCGTCCGCAACGCGGTAGAAGCCGGCCGCGCCGAAGCGGATGCGAGCGCCGCCGACCTCTATTCGGTCGAGCTCAGCCTGCAGGGTGAGCTGGCGCGCGATTACATCGCTCTTCGCGGACTCGACGCCGAGAAGAAGCTACTGATCCATACAGAGAAGGTTTATAGGGACGCCCTCGAGTTGACGCGGACGAGATTCGCCGGGCAGATCGCCTCGCCCGCCGATGTGCCGCGCGCGGAAGCGCAATTGGATATGGTGCGCGCGCAGCTCGCCGATCTGTCCGCGCGGCGCGCCCTGATCGAGCATGCGATTGCAGCGGTCATCGGCAAAGCGGCCTCGAATTTTTCGCTTGCCCCGAGCGCCAAGGCGCTCTCGGCCCCACGCGTCCCGATCGGCATGCCGTCGACTTTGCTCCAGCGTCGACCCGACGTCGCTGCCGCGGAGCGGCGGCTGGCCGCGGCCAATCAGTCGATCGGCGTCGCGCGGGCGGCGTTCTTTCCCCGACTCACTTTCAATCTAGCCGGCGGCATGCAGGATACCGGCCTCAATCTGCTGAACATCAAGAACAGCATGTGGTCGGTGGGCCCCGCCGTTACCCTGCCGATCTTCGACGCCGGCGCGAGACTTGCCGATCTCGGCGCGGCAGAGGCGGCCTATCTGGAAACCACCGCACATTATCGCGCCTCGGTGCTGCGCGCCGTTCAGGAGGTCGAGGACGAACTCGCCACACTCCGCTATCTCGAGACGCAAGCGCGCAACGTCGGTGCGGCGGCGTCGGCAAACAGGAAAGTCCTCGACGTATCGCTCGGGTTCTATCGGGAAGGAGCGGAGACCTATCTCGACGTCGTCTCTGCGCAGACCGCGGCCCTGGATGCGCAGAGGGCGTCATTGCAGATCGTGACGCGTCGCCTTCAGGCGAGCTTGGCGTTGATGATGGCTTTGGGCGGCGGTTGGTCGTCTCCCGATGTCGCGAGCGCGCGCCCGTGAATGAGCAGCTACGCGGATGAAGAGGCCGCAGGGAGAATTCGGGAATGGCTGAGCATCGATTCATCCCCGCCGATTGCGGGACCTGCGCATTCTGGAAGAGGGCGAACGAACAGGGGGGAAGCTGTCGCCGATATGCGCCGCATCCGGTCGGAAGCGTCAATGAGGTGGCTCATTGGCCGCGAACGCACGAAGCCGACTTATGCGGGGAGTGGAGCGCGCAATTGGACGGCGGACGGGTTCTGTGCCGCGCATGCGTCTACTGGCGTCACCCGATAGACGGAATCCATCCGCTGCAGCGTGAGGATCAATCGTCGGACTGGTGGAGTTCGGCGGGACATTGCCTGCGCTTCGCCGCGAGGCCTTCTTCGGAGCCGGGATTTCGCGCGTTCTGGCGCGTTACGCATTCGTCCGACGGATGCTTCGAGGGCAAAAGACGCGATCTCGAAAGGCGCGTGCCAAATGAGCAATGAAACGGAGCGGCCGACGACGATGTTGTCGACCGCTTCGTCAACGGACGTTACGGCGAACCGATCGAGCCGCATCCTTCCGGATGTGCATATCCTCCGGAGCAGCCTTCAATTTCGCCGGCGCTCGGCATGTGCCAGCCGGACATGACGCTGAGAGCGGCCGGATCAGAACCAGAGTAGGCGCCATGGAGCGTCGAGTTGGCTGCATGCGCACGCTGCCGGCAATGGTGGCGCTTTTGCGCGTAAGCGTTCGTTGCCGTTAACGGAATCAGAATCATAAGCATGAAGGCTTTGCGCATTTCGGATTCTCCTCGCTTTTTGCGACCGGCGCTCACGAACCAAGATCTGCCAGATGAGGCCGCAATGGCGTCCGATGCCGATGGCGCCGGACGCCATGCTCGTCGACGACAGAGCAAGGGGCATCAAGCTCGTGTCGCTCCCTCGAGAGCTGCGGTGAGGCGCACCGATCAGTCGAATTTGCTTCTTGACGTTTCAGGACGGTACGGATCGGCGCCCAGACCTATGCGGTCGATCGTGCCCGACTCGTTCAAACATTTCCGCTCACAGCAGCGAGAAACGCGCACATCCGAGTTCGCTTGCATTGGCGATTGAAGTGATTGCTCGCCGTCGCTCCCGCCGACGGAAAACACGCCGATTACAAATTCCAATCGTATTTCAAGCCCAGCGAACACCCGATGCATTCCTTTCTCTGCATGAGCGATTACGTTCACGTCCAAAAGTATAAGTGCGTATTCGCCAGAAAACACGGTGATTTATATAAATAATGATTTATGAATTTAAGTTTATGCGCGAACCGCGCCTAGATTGTCGGAGGCCCCACTCCTGATTGGATGGGGTCATGGACACGAAAAAGAGCACGACCGACAGATTTTCTTGCCGATCGCTCCGTCCATCTATCGCGCCCATGCGGCGCGCCGGCGCGATCCCGGCAAGGCCTCGGCCCGGGCGCGGCAGGATGCAGGTCTTCGGGAGAAGACCCGGCGCGTCTACGACGAGAACCTCCAAGTCTACAGCCTGCGCAAGGTGTGGCGCGGTTGGGCCGGGAAAATCCCTCGACGGCGCCTCGTTTCAAATCCTCCCCGAACTCATCGCCCACATCGAGGCATTCGTCGACGATTACAACGAGGCCGCCAGACCGTTCGTCTGAACAAAAAGCCAAGTCCTCCAGAAGCGCCTCGAGCCGTGTTTCGCCGGCCGATGATTCCAGGCGCCAGCTCCTGAAATGTTCCGATCTAAAAATCACCGCTTGGACATTGGCGAAATAATAGACGAAATCGTCAAGTCATAGAACGAATGGCGCAGCTTATAATTTTTATCTTCTCCATACCGGCTTTTGCTCGATCATGTTATACTACACTAACGCTACGGCAACGCTTACATCGACGTTACCTGGATATACGAATGAAGCGTGAAGACGTGTCAATACCGTCGGTCGTGCAACTCGAAACGAACCGGAAGCGATCGAGGCGGTTGGGGATCAGCGGGATGGAAGATGTGCCCTGGGGCGCGCATCTGTGCCAGCTCTACGAAGCCGACGCCGATTTGCTCGAAACACTGGTTCCCTATTTCGAGGCGGGACTGGCCTCGAACGAATTCTGCATGTGGGTCGTGTCGGAGTCGCTCGGAACCGAGACGGCGAAAGCGGCGCTGCGGAAAGCAATTCCGCAAATCGACGCCTATCTGGCCGACGGGCAGATAGAAATTCTGAGCTATCGCGATTGGTACACGTTGAACGGCCGCTTCGACCCCGACCGGGTTCGTCAGGGCTGGCTGGACAAGCTCGACTCGGCGACGAAGCGCGGGTTCGACGGTTTGCGCCTCACCGGCGACACGTCCTGGCTATCGGATGAAGAATGGGACCAATTCATCCATTATGAGGCTAGGCTCGATCCGGTCGTGGGATCGTCGCGCATCATCGCCATCTGCACCTATTCTCTTCGAAGATGCGGCGGCATGCGGAAGGTGTTCGACGCCGTCGCAAATCATGACTTCGCCTTGATCCGAGAAAATGACCGCTGGGAAGCGTTCAAGAGCTACGGACGCCACCGGACAGAGCAGGCGTTGATCGAAAGCGAGACGAGGCTGCGGGCCACGATCGAGGGCGCGAGCGACGGCATCATCACGATCGATCCGAAGGGCGTCGTGACTTTGGCGAATTCGGCGGCCGCAAAAATGTTCGGATACGCGCTGGATGAATTGCTCGGCGTCGACATCGGCCGTCTCCTGCCTCCATCGAGCTGCGGCGTCCCCGAACGAAGCGCATCGGACTTTCTGCGAATTGCCGAAAAGGGATTTTTCGGACGAAGCCACCAGGCGGAATGGCGAAGCCGGGACGGATCGTCGGTTCCTGTCGAGTGGACGACGACCAGCATCGCCTTCGACCATCAAAAACTCTTCGTCATCTGCGTGCACGATCTGACCGAGCGCCGCCAGATCGAGGCGCGGTTGCAGCAATTGCACACGGATCGCCTCGTCGCAATGGGCGGAATGGCGACAGCCTTGGCGCATGAGATCAATCAGCCGCTCGCCGCCATCGCCGCCTACCTCACCGTGACCCAGCGCCTGATGCGACAGCCGCCGGGCCAACGACCGGCGAGTATCGAAGACACGATCGGGAAAGCGTCCGAGCAGGTGGTTCGTGCGGGAAAGATCATCAGGCATATGCGGGAATTCGTCGCGCGTAACGAGCCGGACAAGACGATGCAACGCCTGCATGCGCTGATCGCGGCCGCATGCGAACTGACGGAGGCGAGCGCCAAACAGGCAGGCGTTCGCGTGACCCTCGCGCTGCAGGCGGAAGACGATCATGTGCTCGCCGACAATGTCCAGTTGAAGCAGGTCATCGTGAACCTGAAGCGCAACGCCATCGAAGCCATGCTCTCGGCCGAACGCCGCGAACTCGTGATTTCGACAGCGCTGATCGAACGGGGAATGATCCGAACCGATGTCACGGACACGGGCGGCGGGCTTTCGGAAGAGGCGAGAACACATCTCTTCGAGCCCTTCAAGACGACGAAGGCGAAGGGCCTGGGCGTCGGCCTGTCGCTCTCACGCTCGATCGTCGAAGCCCATTACGGGGAGATCTGGGCCGAGCCCAATCCCACCGGCGGCTCGATATTCCGCTTCACCCTGCCCTTGGCGGAACGGGAGTGCTGAACGGCGAACGGCGCCTCGGGGAGGACGAAGGTCGGAATCCCGGCCGCTCTCGCCGACCCGCCCGATCACTTCGCCAAAGAGAGCGCGACGTCTTGACAGGCCGTCCCGCCCCCTTTATTTAACTAAAAGATTATATATCTATATGGTTACATATGTCCGATCCGCTCAGCCTCACCCTCTCCGCGCTCGCCGATCCCACCCGGCGGGCGATCCTGGCGCGCCTCGCCCAAGGCGAGGCGTCGGTCGGCGAGTTGGCGGCGCCTTTCTCCATCAGCCAGCCGGCGATTTCGAAACATCTCAAAGTGCTGGAGCAGGCCGGGCTGATCCGGCGCGGTCGCAAGGCCCAATGGCGACCGTGCCGGCTCGAGGCCGGGCCGCTGCACGACGTCGCGGACTGGCTCGACTCCTATCGGCGCTTCTGGGACCAGAGCTTCGACCGGCTGGATGTCTATTTGAAGACGTTGCAAGAGGGGGACCCGAATGCCTCGAAGAACTGAGATGGAGGGGCCGGCATTGGTCGTGTCCCGCCGCTTCGACGCGTCGCCCGAGCGTCTGTTCGACGCTTGGCTCGATCCGGGCGCTGTCGGAACATGGTTGTTCGCGACGCCCGGCGGGGTTTCGAAACATGTCGAGATCGACGCGCGCGGCGGCGGCGGCTTCGCGATCCACGAGCAGCGCGGCGAGACGCTCGCGACGCATTTCGGGACCTATCTCGAGATCGTCCGCCCACGCCGCATCGTCTTCGCCTTCGCAAACGCGCAGCCCGGACCATCGAGCGTCGTGACGGTGGATATACGGCCGGACGGCGCGGGCAGCCTGCTCACGCTCACACATCGGCTCGGGGCCGAATGGGCCGCCCATGAGGCCAGCGTCCGCGCGGGCTGGTCAGGCATTCTCGAGGGGCTTGCGCGCGCCGCCGGAGAGCCGGACAAGGGCCACACGCTGATCCTGCATCGAAGCTTCGAGGCGCCGCGCGTCCTCGTCTGGAAGGCCTGGACGGAGGCCGAGCATCTCGCGCGCTGGATTTGTCCCACAGGATTCGAAGTGCTGTTCGCCGACGCCGATCCGCGCGTCGGCGGCAAATGGCGCTCCGGAATGCGTTCGCCGGACGGAGAGGAATATATTCACGGCGGCGAATATGTCGAAGTCGAACGGCCGTCCCGCCTCGTCTTCACGCACAAGTGGGAAAAGAACGATCTCGAACCGCGCGTGACGACCGAAATTACCGTCGTGCTGAACGAACGCGGCGGCAAGACCGACATGACTTTCATCCAATCCGGCCTCGGCAGCGCCGAATCCGCCTGCTCGCACCGCGAGGGCTGGACGGGCGCGTTCGACGCCCTGGCGCGACATGCGTCGAGCCTCGCGGCGTCGAACGTCGATGGCCTCATCGATACCCATGACAAATAGGGAGGAAGGAATGACCATACAGCCTTATCTCTTTTTCGGGGGGCGCGCCGACGAAGCCGTGGCGTTCTACCAGAAGGCCCTCGGCGCCGAACCGCAGATGCTGTTGCGCTATGCGCAAAGTCCCGATCCGATACCGGAAGGAGCGATTGCGCCCGGCTGGGAGAACAAGGTCATGCATCTCGCCCTGAAGATCGGCGACTCCGTCATTCTCGCCTCGGACGGCCACAGCCCCGGCGACGCCGGATTCAAAGGCTTTTCGCTCACCTACACTGCAAAGGACATCGCCGAGGCGGATCGGGTTTTCGCCGCGCTCGCGGAAGGCGGCTCCGTGAATATGCCTTTGGGCGCGACATTTTTCTCGCCGCGCTTCGGCATGGCGAGCGATCGCTTCGGCCTTTCCTGGATCGTGATCGTCCCCGCGCCGCCGGCCGCGTGATATCGCTCGCGCCGATTTCTCGCTTCTAATTTCGGAACGCCGAGACGCTCGAGATCGCCGTCTCCGGACGCCGGCTCCACAGAAAGAGAAACTCATGATCGTATCGAAAAAAATTCGCACCTGCCTCTGGTTCGATCATGAGGCCGAAGAGGCGGCGGCCTTCTATGTCACGCTGTTTCCCAACTCCCGCATTCTCCATATTGCGCGATATGGCGAAGCGGGACCCGGAAAGCCCGGCTCGGTTCTGACCGTCGTGTTCGAACTCGCCGGCGCGCAATTCATCGCGCTCAATGGAGGGCCGCTCTACAAATTCACGCCGGCGATTTCGCTTTCGGTCGACTGCGCGGACCAGGCCGAAATCGACAGCTTATGGGAGAGTCTCGGAGCGGGCGGCGAATATAGCCGCTGCGGCTGGCTGCAGGATCGCTTCGGCCTCTCCTGGCAGATCACGCCCTCGAGGCTCGGAGAGTTGATCGGCGGCCCGGATGCGGCGGGAGCCGAGCGGGCGATGAAAGCGATGCTCGATATGGTGAAGCTCGACATCGCGCAGATCGAGCGGGCCTATGCGGGCGATTGAAAGCCAAGCCGTTATCCGAGCGTGAGATAGGCGCTGAAGACGGCGACGAGCAGCGCCAGAGCGGCCAATAGGGCAAGCTCCACACGCCCCGTCCGGGCGGCGTAGAGCTCCGGCGCGTCGAGCAGCCGCTCTATGCGAACGAAGCGAGCCGTCGCGACGGCGATGAGAGCGAGGCCGACGAAGACGAGGACGCTGCCGCCGTAGCGCCCGAGCGGGCCGGACACGCGCTCGAGATGCAGCTCCATCTGTTGCCGATGGGAAGATTCGAGAACGATCGAGCTTCCCAGCGCGAGCACGAACAGATTGAATTTCTCGATGACGAAGCCGAGAGCGATCACGGCGACGCCTGTGCGCACCCAGGCGAGAAACGTCCGCTCATTGGCGGCGTGGTCGGCGAAATTGCTGATCATGACCTTCCTCGATCTTTGAAAGTCACAGGCCGCGCTGAAGAAAGAGTAAACTCTTTCGCAACGCCCTCGAGCTTCTTGTTTTGACGCGTTTCCGACGCCGAACCGGTTTCCACTTCGGATGGAAACGCTTTCGCCGACCGAAGCGCTCGGCCGCGGCTTCGTTTCACCGCTGTTCGGCCATCTTGACCCGCTCACGCCGGGCGATAAATCCCCGGCTACAAGCCGTTCCCGCGGCGTCTTCCATCGGGAGGAATCCGATGAGGAAGCTTCTATCGGCCACTGTCGTCCTCATCGCCGCGACGACCGTGGCGCATGCGCAGAACTGCCTGTCGCAGAACGACGCCGGGAACACCAAATGCATTACCGGCGTGTTGTACCGCTGCGCCTGCTCTCAGACCGTCGGCTCGACCCTCTGCGCCTGGAACAACGCCGCAGTCGCATGTTCCGCGGTGTCCAACGACGGCGACGGATCTCGGGCCGCGAAGTCGACCGCATCGATACGATCACGGATCGTTCCGAGCCTCGGCGCGCCGTCGAGAATCATCGACTCCCGACAGAGGCCCTTGTAAAGACGTCCTCATCGGCAGAGGGCCGCGCATCGGTCGGGCCGAAACAGCTTGACCCACAAATCCCGCCCCACTACTGATTTTCGTCGTTCTGGGAGCTTAGCGCGGAGCGGGACGTTGCACATCGAAAGTTTGAGCATTCCGGATGTGAAAATCATCCGTCCCAAGAAGCACGGCGACAATCGCGGCTTCTTCTCCGAGACTTACAATAAGAAGGCCTTCTCCGAACTCGGCGTGCGGCTCGACTTCGTGCAGGACAATCAGTCCTTCTCGCGCGAGAAGAACACGGTCCGGGGACTGCATTTCCAGACCCCGCCCTTCGCGCAGGACAAGCTCGTGCGTGTGCTGAAGGGGAGCATTCTCGACGTCGCCGTCGACATTCGCAGATCGTCGAAGACCTTCGGGAAATGGGTCGCGGCGGAAATATCGGCGGAAAATTGGAATCAGATTCTGGTCCCGATCGGTTTCGCCCACGCCTTCTGCACGCTCGAGCCCGACACTGAAATTCTCTACAAGGTGACGAATTATTATTCCGCCGCGAACGACTGCGGACTGCGCTGGAACGACCCGGATCTCGCCATCGACTGGCCGTTTTCGGAAGCCGAAGCGATCCTTTCCGAAAAGGACAAGAAGCAGCCCTTCTTCAAGGACGCCCCGCAATTGTTCGACTGATCGCGCCCTCGCGGGGCGAGAGCGTTTCCGGCCGAAGCGGACGCCGGTTCGGCGTCGGAAACGCGTCAAAACAAAAATCTCGAGTCTTTCCGTGTTTTCAACGAAACACGGAAAGACTCGAGCCGCTCAAATGCCGCCGCCATCGTCGAAAGATTCGCTTCGCGGCTTCGCCTGGGTGATATTGCTGCCCGGCGGCACGCTGTGCGTGAGCCAGACATTCCCGCCGATCACGGAGCCGCGCCCTATGGTGATCCTGCCGAGAACCGTTGCGCCGGCGTAGATCACGACGTCGTCCTCGATGATCGGATGACGCGCCCCGCCCTTCACCAGAGCTCCGTTCTCGTCGAGCTCGAAACGCTTCGCGCCCAGCGTGACGGCCTGGTAGAGCCGAACATTCTTGCCGATGACCGCGGTCTCGCCGATGACGACGCCGGTTCCATGATCGATAAAGAAGCCTTCGCCGATCTCCGCGCCCGGATGAATGTCGATGCCGGTCGCCGAATGCGCGACCTCGGAAACCAGCCGCGCGAGCGTCGGCGCGCCCAGACCATATAGCCGATGCGCCAGGCGATAGCGCAGAATCGCCGCGAGGCCCGGGTAGGAGAATACGATTTCGTCGAGGCTCTTCGCCGCCGGGTCGCCTTCATAGGCGGCGCGAATATCGGTGTCGAGCAGTGCACGCACTTCCGGCAGGGCGGCGGCGAAGGCGCTCGTGATCTCATGGGCCCGAGGCCTGAAATCCGTATGGCCGTCGTCGGAGCCATTGGCCGCGAGTTGAAGCTCTCGGCGTATCTGCTCCTGAAGCGCCCGCAGGCTCTTGTCGAGCGTATAGAGAACGAATCCGTCCGTGCTGGCGATCGTCAGCTCCGGGGGGCCGAAATGGCGCGGATAGAGGCTCGCCACCAGCCCGTCGATAATCTCGATCGTGGCGTCTCGCGAAGGCAGTTCGGGCGGACGCCCATTGCGATAGCGCCGCTGCTGCGAGGCCCTGCGCAAATTGCTCAGATCGGCGACGATGCCCCCGAGTTGCGGATAGCTGTCCGGAACCGAGCCATTCTCCAACTGCGTCATGCCGCAAATCCTCTGAATAGCGGGCGAAAGCCTCGAAACGCGATCGTCATATTCTCGCGGTCTCCCGAAAAAACGCCTCGAGCGCCGCCGCTCGCTCGATCCATGGTAGTCTATAGAATAGATATACCATTTAGCGCGGCGGAACAACGGCTTTTCCGGTTGCGGAGTCTGGCGCGCCGAGCCGTTCGGCAATATTTTCAGCGGCCCCGGATCAGGACCTCGAGAAAAGCCATGCCGACCGCCAATCCGCTGCTCGCCGCCTCGACATCCGCTTTTGGACTGCCGCCTTTCCGAGACGCGAAGAGCGAGCATTTCCGCCCCGCCTTCGAAGCGGGCTTCGCCGAAAACCGCGCCGAGATCGCGCGCATCGCCGCAGACCCCGCCCCGCCGGATTTCGACAATACGATCGCCGCCCTGGAGCGCTCGGGCCGCCTGCTGCGGGATGTCGGCGCCGTGTTCTGGAACCTCGCCGCGACCGACTCGACTCCGGAGCTGCAGGAGATCGAACGCGAAATGTCCGGCGCGCTGGCGCGCCACGCCAGCGAAATCTCGCTCAACGCCGATCTGTTCGGCCGCATCGACGCGCTCTACGAGCAACGCGCCTCGCTCGACCTGACGGATGAACAGGCCCGCGTTCTGGAGCTCACGCACAAGAATTTTGTACGCGCCGGAGCGCGCTCGAGCGCCAGCGAGAAGGAGCGCATGGCGGCCATTACCGAGCGGCTCGCCAATCTCACGACGACATTCGCGCAAAATGTGCTCGCCGACGAGTCGAGCTATCTTCTCCTGCTGGACGAGGCCGATCTCGACGGCCTGTCGGAAGATTTTCGCGCCGCCGCGGCGCGCGTCGCGGCGGAACGCGGCGCGCCGGGGAAATATGCGGTGACGCTGGCGCGCTCCAGCGTCGAGACCTTCTTGCAGAGTTCGACGCGACGCGATCTTCGCGAAATCGCCTTTCGCGCCTGGGCGGGCCGCGGCGAAAACGGCGGGGCGACAGACAATCGCGCCGTCATCGCGGAAATTCTGACGTTGCGCGACGAGCGCGCACGGCTGCTCGGCTTCGACAATTTCGCGTCCTACAAGCTGGACGACACGATGGCCAAGACTCCCGCCGCCGTAAGGGAGCTGCTGGACCAGCTATGGGCGCCGGCGCTCGCCCAGGCGCTCGTCGAGCGCGACGATCTGCAGGCGCTCGCCGATCGGGACGGCGCCAATTTCAAGATCGCCGCCTCGGACTGGCGCTATTACGCCGAGCGGTTGCGAAAGGCGCGCTACGATCTCGATCAGGCGGCGCTGCGGCCCTATTTCCAGCTCGACAAGATGATCGCCGCCGCCTTCCATGTGGCGGAGCGGCTGTTCGGTCTGCGCTTCGTCGAAATCGAAGGGCTCGATCTCTATCATCCGGAGGTCAGGGCGTTCGAGGTCCTGAATGCGAAGGGCGAACATGTCGCGCTGTTTCTCGGCGATTATTTCGCGCGTCCGTCGAAACGCAGCGGCGCCTGGATGTCGGAGTTCCGCTCGCAGGAAAAGCTCGACGCCGACATTCGTCCCATCGTCGTCAATGTCCTCAACTTCAGCAAGGGAGCGGAGGGCGGGCCGAGCCTGCTCGGGCTCGACGACGCGCGCACATTGTTTCACGAATTCGGACATGCGCTCCACGGCATGCTGTCGAATGTGACCTACCCGCTCATCGCCGGCACGAATGTGGCGCGCGATTTCGTGGAGCTACCGTCCCAGCTTTTCGAGCACTGGCTGCTCGAACCGAAAATTCTCCGCACATTCGCGCGTCACGTCGAGACCGGCGAGCCCTTGCCCGACGAGACCCTGGAGCGGATCGCCAGMTCGCGTCATTTCAACCAGGGCTTCGCCAGCGTCGAATTCTGCGCTTCGGCGATCGTCGACATGGACCTKCAYGAGCGCGGCGCGGCGGGCGATTTCGACGTCGGGCTGTTCGAACGCGAAAGCCTCGCGCGGATTTCGATGCCGGAAGAGATCATCATGCGGCATCGCACGCCGCACTTCAGCCACATCTTCGCCGGCGACGGCTATTCCGCCGGCTATTACAGCTATCTCTGGGCGGAGACGCTCGACGCCGACGCCTATCGAGCCTTCGAGGAGGCGGGCGATCCCTTCGCGCCGGACGTCGCCGAGAAGCTCCACGACTTCATCTATTCGGCCGGCGGTCGCCAGGATCCGGGCGAGGCCTATCTGGCTTTTCGCGGCAAGATGCCGACCGTCGAGCCGCTCCTGC
>PQAN01000105.1 GCA_003105285.1 Methylocystaceae bacterium | reverse complement strand
GACAATGGCCGCTCCGTGTCCATTGTGCTGGCGCAGAATGATCGGGGCGTCATGACTGACGCGAGCGGCGCGACGCCGCTGCCGACGATCGACGTCGGCGCAGAGACCAAACGTCTGCACGGCGCGCAGGCGGCGCCGCAGGGGCCGGGCGACAGATATACCGGTTATCGGCCGGCGTCATCGGCGCCGATGACGCTGAAGACCGACACGCCGCTGATGCAGACGCCGATCTCCGTGCAGTCGGTGACGCGCCAAACGATGGACGACAAGCAGGCGATCACGATCCGAGACGCGCTCATCTCGAATGTCAGCGGCGTCACTCTCACGCCGAACTTTTTCGACACTGTCGTCAATGTCCGGGGCTTCATGGCCCCGACTTATAGAAACGGCTTGATGGAACAGCGCTATCGCCATCTCGATACGACCAATCTACAGTCGATCGATGTGCTGAAAGGCCCGGCGGCCATGCTCTTCGGCCGTATGGAGCCGGGCGGTCTCGTCAATATGGTGGTCAAGCGCCCGCTGGAGACGCCCTATTATTCGGTGGAGCAGCAGATCGGCTCCTACGGGCTGACGCGCACGATCGTCGACGCGACCGGGCCCGTCACGGACGACAAATCCATACTCTATCGTTTCAACGGCGAATTCTTCCGCACCGATTCCTATCGCGACCTCGTCAACGATCGCAATGTCTTCCTCGCGCCGACGATCACGTTGCATCCGATCGAGCAGTTCCGGATAAACATCGATTTCGAATATGACAATCGCACCTGGGTCGACGATTATCCGATCTATCCGGCCGTCGGAGGCGGACCGGCCAATATTCCGCGCAGCCGCTATCTCTCTCCTGCCTTCATCACGGCGCGCATGCCCAATAATATGGACAAGAAGCGCATCGCCTATGACTGGACCTACGACGTTCTGCCGGGCTGGAGCGTAACGAACCGGCTGAACTATTCCAACACCGGGACTCAGACCGAGAATGGCTTCCCGCTTGCTCTGGACGAGGCGACGGGCTTGATGAACCTCTTCCTCACCTACAATCCTGGCACCACCGACAAAAATTTTGCGACGAATCTCGATGTGAAAGGCAAATTCGCCACCGGTCCGCTCGAGCACTCGATTCTCGTGGGCTTCGACTATTTCAACTATTTCACCCCGCTCTACGGCGGCGCATCGATCTTCGCGGGTCCGGTCGATATCTATCAGCCGAACTATTGGCGGTTCGTGAATCTCAACGCCTCTCAGCAATACAACATGACGGGGCAGAAATGGACCGGCGTCTACGGCCAGGACATGATCTCCTTCTGGGACGACAAGGTGCATGTGCTGCTCGGCGGGCGGTATGATTGGGCGGAGACCAGCGGCAACCGCGACAGGACATCCGCTGCGCTCGCGAACGCCACCTATCGGACGAGCTATGACACAGGCTTCAGTCCGCGCGTCGGCCTGCTCTATCAGCCGCTGCCCTGGTTGTCGCTCTACGGCAATTTCACGCAGTCGCTCGGCGCGAACCAGCTCGACACGCAGAATCGAACTCTGGCGCCGCAGAGAGGCGAGCAATATGAGGGCGGCCTCAAGGCCGAGCTCCTCGACAAGCGCCTGTTGTTGACCATTGCCTATTTCGACATCACTAAGACTAATGTCCCGGTGGCGGACCCGACGAACGCGGCAATCCGGCTCCTGATCGGCAAAGCGAGGAGCCAGGGCGTCGAGATCGATTTGACCGGTCAGATCGACGACAATTGGAGCGTGATCGCCAATTACACGCATGACGATGTGCGAACGGTCGTCGGCGCCGCGACGGATCCCGCCACCGCCTATGCGCGGCAGCTCGCGGTCGCGGGTAGCATATTGCCGGGCAGCCCGCGCAATTATGGAAATCTGTGGGTCAAATACGACGCCGGCGACGCGTTCAAGGGGCTGAGCCTCGGCGCCGGCGTTTCCGCGAGCTCGGATCAGTTCGGTGACACGGCGAACAGCTTCGTCCTGCCGAGCTATGCGCTGCTCAACGGCATGATCGCCTATACGACGAAGATCGAGGACTTCACCGTCACTGCGCAGCTGAATGTCAAGAACATCACCGACACGGTCTATTATCCCTCGGCGAGCAACCGATCCACGATCATGACCGGGCCGCCGCGCACCTTCCTCGGATCACTGCGGGTGGAGTTCTGAGCGGAACGCCGGGAGAGGGGCCGCTCACGCGGGGCGTTCTCCCGGACGTTCCATTTTGGCGGAGGAACCGAAATATGCGGACAATGCCGATCATGAGCATCTCGGCGGCGCTCGGACTATCGCTCGCCGCGGCGGTGGCCACACAGGCGGCGGGCGCAAAGACGCAAGCTGTCTCTGTCGCCTTCGCCATCACGGCCGATGGCAAGCAGGTGGGCTGCGGCGCGCCGCTCGCCGATCTCGGGGCGGGACATCTCACCGCCAAGCTTCATGAGGCGCGCTTTTATGTCTATGGGGTCAAGCTGATCGACTCCAGAGGCAAGCGCGCGCCGATCGCCCTGACGCAGAGCGAATGGCAATATGGCGATGTCGCTCTGCTCGATTTCAAGGACGCGCGCGGCGGCAATGCGCCTTGCACGGAGGCCAATCCCGCCAAGAACACGACGATCGTCGGAACGGCGCCGCAGGGCTCCTATGTCGGTCTCGAATTCTCGGTCGGCGCGCCGGTGGAGAGCGTCGTCGACGGCAAGACGGTCTCCATCAACCATTCCAATGTCGAGACCGCGCCGCCGCCGCTCGATATCGCCGGCATGGCCTGGAACTGGCAGGCGGGCCGCAGGTTCCTGGCCATCGAAGTCGTCCCGCCGAGCCTCGTGATCAAGGCGGACGGCGGCAAGGCGCGCGGGTGGATGGTCCATCTCGGCTCGACCGGCTGCAAGGGCAATCCCGCGACGGGCGAGATCGTCTCCTGCGCGCACGAGAACCGCTTCACCGTCAGCTTCGATCGCTTCGATCCGAAGACGCAGCGCGTGAATTTCGATCTGACGGCGCTCTTCGACGGCAGCGATCTGCTCTCCGACAAGGGCGGCGCGGTCGGCTGCATGAGCGCTCTCGACGATCCGGAATGCCCCGCCGTCTTCCGTCAGCTCGGCCTGAATCTCACGGAGAGCGCGCCGGGCGCGGGCGACGCCGGCAAGCAGACGAAGGCGGGCGCTTCGCCGGTCTTCGAGGTCGGCGAAACGCGGACGGCGAAAGTCGGGAGTTCCAAGCAATGAGCCGCGCCGTGCTTGTCACGCTCGCCGCGCTCGGCCTCGCCACGGCGTCCGCCGCGGCCGAGCAATCGGAGGCGTCGGCTTGGACATGGGAC
>PQAN01000104.1 GCA_003105285.1 Methylocystaceae bacterium | reverse complement strand
GCGCTTCACGCGCTCGCCCTGCGTCCCGAGCTTTTCGTGGAAGACGATGTTGTCGAGCTTCGGCAGACGATCCTGCAACGGGATTTTCAGATCGGTCTCGTAAAAGAATTTCGCGTCCGACAAGCGCGCGACGATGGGGCGTTCATTGCCGGCGACGATCGTCTTGCCGCCGTCGCTCGCCTCGANNACCTCCCCCTGGAGGGGGGAGGTCGGCGGGCGCAGCCCGGCGGGTGGGGGTGAACCTTCGACCGCTGGCGGCGGTGGTGCAAGGGCATTGCCACCCCACCCCGCGCCTTCGGCGCGACCCTCCCCCTCAAGGGGAGGGTGACGCCGCAGCACGAAGCATTTCTGGTTCACGCGAATGGTGGCGCGAATGACCTCCGATGGAATGGAGAGAAAGCTCTCGTCGAAGGAGCCCATCAGCACGACCGGCCATTCGACGAGGCCGGCGACTTCTTCCAGCAGCGCCGCGTCCTCGACGAGCTCCAGCCCCTGCGCCATGGCGAGATTGCGCGCGTCGTGCAGCACGATGTCGCGTCGGCGCAGTCCGTCCAGCACGACCTTCGCCTTTTCGAGCGCGGGGACATAATCGTCGAAGCGCCGCACGTCGATCGCCTCCGGCGCCATAAATCTATGGCCGAAGGTGCGATTGCCGGACTCGATCCCGTCGACCGAGAAGCGCACGATCTCCGTCGCCTCCGTCTCCGGCCCGAAAGTCGCGAGGATGGATTGCAGCGGGCGCACCCAGCGCAGCGCGTCGGGCCGGATGGACGACGCGCCCCAGCGCATGGATTTCGGCCAGGGAAAGCTCTTTATGACGGCCGGCAGAATCTCGGCCAGCACGTCGATCGTCTCGCGCCCGGCGCGCTCGATGACGGCGACGTAGAATTCGCCTTTCTTCGGGTCCTTTTCGATCTTCGCCTGCTCGAGCGACGTCAGTCCCGCGCTTTTCAAAAAGCCCTGGATGGCGGCGTCCGGCGCGCCGACGCGCGGACCTTTCCTTTCTTCGCGCACGTCTGGCTGACGCGCCGGCAGGCCGGCGATATGCAGAGCGAGCCGTCGCGGCGTCGCGAAGGCCGCTACGCCTTCGAATGCCAGCCCGCGTTCCGCGAGCGCGCCGGCGACGAGCCGTTGCAGATCGGCCGCCGCCTGCGTCTGCATGCGGGCGGGAATTTCTTCGGAGAAGAGTTCGAGGAGAAGGTCGGGCATCGATGAGGTTTATCTGTCTCGAGGAATGCGCTCACCCTCCCTTGAAGGGGAGGGTGTTCGCTGCTTACAAACCCTTATGCGTTCCGTCGCAGAGCGGCTCCTTGCCGGTCGCCTTGCAGCCGCAAAAGAACGCCTTGCCGCTCTGCTCCGCGCGATAGGGGACCGGCGCGATTCCCGTGCCCTCATGCGCGCCGTCGCAGAGCGGTTGCGTCGCGCTGCGGCCGCAGGCGCACCAATGATAGGTCTTGCCGGCCTCGACTTCGACCGGCATGGCTTTCTTCAGGAAGACGACGCGTTCGCTCACAACGGCTCCTCGGAGACGAGTTTTTCATTTGTAGGCGCGGGCGCGTCGAGCAGGAAGCGCTCGACGTCGAGCGCCGCCATGCAGCCGAGCCCCGCCGCCGTGACGGCCTGGCGATAGATTTCGTCCGTCACGTCGCCGGCGGCGAAGACGCCCGGAATATTGGTGAGCGTCGTGCCCGGCTTCACGACGATGTAGCCGGAGGGCTTGAGCTCGAGCTGGCCGGCGAAGAGCTCGGAGGCCGGCTGATGGCCGATGGCGATGAACACGCCGTCGACCTCGAGCGTCCGCGTCGCGCCGGTTCCCACATGCTTCACGCGCGCCCGGGTGACGGAGAGCGGGTCGGTCTCGCCGAGGATTTCGTCGATGGCGTGATCGAACAAGATCTTCACATTGGGCCGCGCCGCGAGCCGCTCCTGCAGCACGCGCTCGGCGCGGAACTTGTCGCGCCGGTGGACGACCGTCACCTGCGCGGCGAGCTGCGAGAGATAGAGCGCCTCCTCGACGGCGGTGTTGCCGCCGCCGACGACCAGCACCTTCTTAGCCCGAAAGAAGAATCCGTCGCAGGTGGCGCAGGCCGAGACCCCATAGCCCTTGAATTTCTCCTCGCTCGGAAGGCCGAGCCATCTGGCCTTCGCGCCCGTCGCCACGATGAGCGCGTCCGCCGTGTAGAGCCGGCCCGAATCTCCGACGAGCTCGAACGGGCGCCGGCCCAGCCGCGCCTCGACGATATGATCGGAGACGAGCTTCGCTCCGACATGCTCGGCCTGCGCGCGCATCTGGTCCATCAGCCAGGGGCCTTGGATGGGCTCGGCGAAGCCAGGATAGTTCTCGACATCCGTCGTGATCATCAACTGGCCGCCTTGGTCGAAGCCGGCGATCAGCACCGGCTCGAGCAGCGCGCGCGCAGTATAGATCGCCGCCGTATAGCCGGCGGGCCCCGATCCCAGCACGATGACACGGGAGTGGAGGGGGCCGCTTTCGTCTTGCGACATGAATGGCCTCGAGAAAACGTCGCCGTGCGGTTCGCCGGCTCACAGGATGAGCGCAATCTAGCCATTATGCGCCGCGCCGCAACCGCTACTCGCGCCGATCCAATCCCTTGCCGCGAAATTCGGCATAGGCCGCAGCTATGGCCGTGGCGATGGCCGGCGTGGAATTGAGCGGTTCGTAGCGCCAATGCTCGAGCCGACCGGCCCAGCGCCGAACGGCGCCATAGGCCTCGAGCCCGTCGAGAAAGGCGGTGATCTTGCGATGGCCGCCGCTCGGCTCGAAGACCTGGACCGGAGCGCCAGTGCTCGCGGCTTCGGCGACCATGTTCACGCTGTCGGCGGTGACGATGAAGCTTTGCGCGCAAGCCAGCATGGAAAGATAGGGGTTTGCTCCCTCGCCCTCCCACGAGAATGCGGGGACGGCCCCGAGCGCCTCGCGGAGCGCCGCGACGAGCCTCGGCGGCGTGCGGCGCGAAACTGTGGCCATGACGCTCCAACCCTCGCCGGCGAGCGAGCGGGCGAGCGCCGAGAGTTCGGCGATGTCCCGGTCCGAGAAGCGATAATGCCGGCTGTCGCCGCCGATCAGCAGGGCGACGCGGGGCTCGGGCAGGGCGCGAATGCGCGGGTCGGGATCGGCGCGCGTATGCGCCAGCAAGGCCGGCGTCAGCCGATTCGCCGGGGTCGGCGGCGCGATGACATTGTCGCCGCGCAGGCCGTCGTGCCGGGGCGCGACGATGACGTCCGCCGTTCTCGAATTCATCGCCGGGGCGTTGACGTAGACGGTGAATGCGCGGCCCGCCGAAGCCCGCTTCACATGCCGCAGATAGGGAAGGGTCCGCCGGCCGCAGGCGATGACGATATCGGGATAGGGGGGAGCCACGCGCTGCTTCTCGTGTGGGTCGATGAGGGTGTAAGGCGCGAGCGCGGCGAACAGTCGACGCGGCTCGAGGCGTTTCAACTGCGGCGTCAAGCCGAGAGCTTCCGCAATGCCGAGGCTCTGCGCCTCATGACCGGCCTTTCCGTCGGAAAGAATCCAGGCGGACCCCAGCAATGCGGACGCGGATGGCCCCCCTCCCGCGCCCTCTCCCGCGACGCGGGAAAGGGGACGAAAACGA
>PQAN01000103.1 GCA_003105285.1 Methylocystaceae bacterium | reverse complement strand
CAGTCTCCCGATCGTGCTTCTCGGCGCCTCGGCCTGCCTCTCACTCTTGACCGGCGGACTGGCCGACGCCGCCATGATCGCCGCGGTGGTCGTGGTCAACGCCTGCATCGCCACGGCGACGGAGCGACAAGCGGAGCGCATCATCCTCGGCCTTTCGAACCATGCGCCCCAACCGGTCCCGGTGATGCGCGGCGGCGTGCGCGGCGTCGTCCTTCCCTCGGAGCTGGCTCCCGGCGATCTGATTCTGCTGGAACGCGGCGCCCTGGTCCCCGCCGACGGTCGCCTGATCGCCAGCGATGAGCTGATGGTGAACGAATCCGCCCTTACCGGAGAAGCTCTGCCGGTGCAAAAGGACGCCGCCATTTTATTGCCTCCGGATGCGTCGCTGGCCGACCGCTGCAACATGGTGTTCCGGGGAACCGCCGTGACCGGCGGCTCCGGCGCGGCGCTCGTCACCGCGATCGGCGTGACGACAGAAATCGGCCGCGTGCAGCAGTTGCTCGGCGCCGTCAGTCCGCCCGAAACTCCGATCCAGCGTCAACTCGGCGCCGTGGAGCGCGAGCTCATCATCGTCAACGGCCTCATTTGCGGCGCGGTCTTCGGGCTCGGTCTCCTGCGTGGGCATGGGCTCGTCCCGATGCTGCGCAGCGCGATCTCGCTCGCCGTCGCCGCCATTCCGGAAGGGCTGCCGGCCGTGGCGACGACGACGCTCGCGCTCGGCATCCAGGACATGGGTCGGCGCAACGTCGTCGTGCGCAAGCTCGACGCGGTCGAAACGCTCGGCGCCGTCGAAGTGATCGGCCTCGACAAGACCGGCACATTGACTGAAAACCATATGTCGACCGTGGCGGTTCACGCCGACGGCGCGCTGTTCGCGCTCGAATCGGGGCGACTGATTTACGACGGCCAGGACGCGGCGCCGGCGGCGCGGCTGGTCGCCTCTCGGCTATTCGAGGTCGCGGCCCTTTGTAGCGAGGCGATCGTGCGGCCGACATCGGACGGCTTCTCGGTCGAAGGAACGCCTACCGAAAGCGCGCTGGCCGAGGCGGCGCTCGCGCTCGGCGTCGACGTCGTGACGCTGCGGCTCTCCGCGCGGCTCCGCATGACCGCCCCGCGCGGTGACGGACGTAAGCGCATGAGCACGCTGCACGAGACCACGAATGGCGACTGTTTGCTGTGCGTCAAGGGCGATCCGCTGGAAGTGCTGACGCGTTGCTCGACGCGCCTCACGGCCGAAGGCGTAGCGCCTCTCGACGAAGAGGCGCGCGCGGCTGTGCTCAGGGCGAACGAACACATGGCCGGCCAAGCGCTCCGTGTGCTCGGCGTCGCCCTTGCCGAGACGGGATGCGACCCTCATGACGAGAGCGATCTCGTCTGGCTGGGCCTCGCGGGGCTCGCCAATCCGATCCGGCCGAGCGTCGCGCCGGCGCTCGAGCGGCTGCACGGCGCCAATATCCGCACGGTGATGATCACAGGCGACCAGACCGCCACCGCCTTCGCCATCGCCCGCAATCTGAAGCTCGGCAACGGAGACGAGCTGAAGGTGCTGGAGGCGGGACAAATCACGGGGCTGCAACCCGACGTGCTCCGAGCGCTCGTCGCGCAGCCGCAGGTCTTCGCGCGCGTGAGCCCGGTCGACAAGCTCAACATCGTGAAAGCGCTGCAGGCCAATGGCCACGTCGTCGCCATGACCGGAGACGGCATCAACGACGGTCCGGCCTTGCGCGCCGCCGACATCGGCATCGCCATGGGCAGGGACGGCGCCGATGTCGCCCGAGAAGTCGCCGATATCGTGCTCGCGAGCGACGATCTCGACGGCGTCATCGAGGCCATCCGCCTCGGCCGCGCCACTTACGCCAATATTCGCAAGGTTCTGCGTTATCTCGTCTCCACCAACGCGTCCGAAACCTTCGTCATGCTCGGCGCGGCCATTGCCGGCGGCGAGCCGCTCACGCCGATGCAGCTCTTGTGGCTCAATCTCGCAACGGACGCGCTGCCGGCGCTCGCCCTCGGGCTCGAGCCGCCGGAAGCCGACGTGCTCCGACAGTCGCCGCACGATCCGCGCGCGCCGATCCTAATGTCGAGCGACTTCCATCGAATTTTGAGGGAAGGTTCGGTGATGGGCTCCGCGGCGTTGGCCGGCTACCTTTTTTTCGGCGCCGCCGCCGGCGGGATGCGGGCGAGCACCGTCACCTTCCACGGCCTCACACTGACGCAACTCCTCTACGGCATTTCGAGCCGGTCGGAGACGCGTGGATTCGCCGCGGAATTTCACCGACCACCGAGCCCCAAGCTCTACGGGGCCATTGCGGCCTCCACTGTCCTGCAGATCGTCGCCCAGCTGTTCCCCGGCGCCCGCCGTCTTCTCGGCCTCGCGCCGATCGGCCCTGCCGAGCTCCTCGGCATCGCCGGCATCGTGTGCGGCGCGACGATCGCCAATGACTTGATCGGCCTCGTTCTGCGAGACGACGGCCCGCCGTCTCGTCCGCCCGAGCAGTAAGAGGCCCACCATGGCGTCGGATATGATTTTCACCTCCGAGTCGGTAACGCCGGGCCATCCGGACAAGCTCTGCGACCAGATCAGTGACGCGGCGATCGACGCCTTCCTGCGTCAGGACGCCGGCGCGCACGCCGTGGTCGAATGCGCGGTGGCGACGGGCGTCGTGTTCCTGGCGGCGCGATTTTCCGCCGACGCCACGGTGGACCTGCCGTCGCTCGCGCGCAAAGTCATCGCCGACGCAGGCTATCTCGAGGGACGGTTCGACGCGCGGAACTGCTCCATTCTAACGAGCCTCGTCGAATTGCCCGCGACGATGCGCGAACTCCCGCCTGGCGAGCTCGACGAGGCGTGGATCGAAAGCCGCGTCGCCCAAGACCAAGCCAATGTGTTCGGCTATGCGTGCAAAGAAACGACGGAGTTGATGCCGTTGCCGATCAGCCTTGCTCACCGCCTCGCTCGCGCCCTCGACGAAGCTCGGGCGGCCGACGCCTGGTTGCTGCCGGACGGCAAGACGCAGGTGTCGGTGGAGTATCGCGACGACCGCCCAGCGCGCATCCACAGTATCTCCCTGAACGCAGCGGTCGCGATCGGCGCGCCGAGCGCCGAGGTCGAGGAGCGCTTGCGCATGCTCGCGGTAGACGCCTTCCGCGGCGACGAGCCGAGGCCGGACGAAAAAACGGCCTTTCACATCAACGCCGGCGGTCCCTACGAAACCGGCGGGCCGGCGCGGCACGCCGGATTGACGGGCCGAAAGAACGGCATCGACACTTACGGCGAGATCGCGCGTCAGAGCGGCGCGGCGCTCTCCGGCAAGGATCCCTCGCGCATCGATAGGATCGGCGCCTACGCGGCGAGGCACGCGGCCAAGAACGTGATAGCGGCCGGCTTGGCCGAGCGTTGCGAAGTGCATCTGGCTTATGCGATCGGCAAGGCCCGTCCGCTCAGCCTGTCTGTCCAGACCTTCGGCACGGGCCGCCTCGAAGACGCCGCCATCGCCGGCCGCATCGCCGCAATCCTCGACTTTCGGCCCGCGGCGATCGAGCGCCGCTTTGCTTTGCGAACGCGTCCGGCGAGCGCCGATGAACGCGGCTTCTATCGGCCGCTCGCGGTGTATGGTCATTTCGGGCGCGCCGATCTCGACTTGCCCTGGGAAGCGACCGACGTCGCCGACGCGTTGGGCGATCGGGGATGCGCTCCAGACTTGTGACCTATCGCATTTTCTTCACGCGAACCGATTTCGCCTTCGCTCGAAAATGCTCTACTCGCCGTCGTCGTCGCCGACCGACAGCAGTCCTCCCAGGCGGGCGGCGTACCAGGCGAGGGTGATTGCCGGGGGCAAAACGCGGCCTTGCGTCAGCTGCCAGACCGCGAAAGCGCAGAAGCCGAGCGCGATCGCCATTTTGGGATCGATCGTCTGAGCCGACGTCGGCGGCGGAACCGAAAGACCGTTCTCGACCGCCAACAGCCGCGCCTCGCGCGCCGCCGAACCGATGCGCGCCAGAGGAGCGCCGTGCCGGATCAAGATGCTGCCGGTGAGCGGGCGCACATCGACCTCGTAGACGCCTGGAATGCCCGAGAGACCTGTCGCCACGGAGGCGAAGAACGCGCCGTCGCCGCGCTTGTCGCCGACGCGAAGACGCGTTCGGCCCGGCGTCTCATGCACGATCTTTGCGATAGGGAGCGCCTCAGCCATGATCGGAGGCCTGTTGCTCCGGCTCGGTCGAGCCCGCGGCGGGGCCGGCGGACGTTGTCGTTTTGGCCCGAGCCGCAGCCACTGTGGCGGCGAAGATTTCCGCTGTCGCCTCGGCCTTCGCCTCGGCGAAGAGGTCCTCGGCGGCCTCGGCGATCTCCGCTTTGCGCACCCGAGCTTCGTGAAGCGCGGTCAACGCCGCCTTCAGCGCCGCCTTTGCGACCGGACGGGAACGCTGCGCGACCTCCGGACCGAGGATAACCACCGCGGCGGCGCCCGCGATCGCCCCAAACGCAAATCCAAGCGGAAACATGAATCCGGACTCCAATCCAGTTCTCGCATTTCGGCTGTACGGCAGAACGTCGGCGGTTGCCGCGCCAGCGTGCGCGCCAAAGCGTACAGCCTGTATTATCATGTCCGGCGCTCGAAGCGGAAGAAGTCTCTCGGGCCCGCATCGCTGAAAAACCGTCATAAATTCTTCATATTCGAAGCAGTCGACGCTGGGTTATACATGCGTGTTATCACAATTTCATAAAAACCGCACTTATAGACACTGCGATCGGGCCGCACATCGAGCGTCGACGACGCAGGAGATCGCCCGCGCTGAACAAGCCGAATTCGCTTCCCATCTCCACTGTTTGCGGGCGCGCCAATTCTTCGACCCGAGCGATGTCGCTCCTAGTGGAACGATTGCCAGAGCCCGGCGCTACGGGCGCCGACTGTCGGAGCCCGCACCGTGATCGATATGGCCACTTTGGAACTCGAAAGCCCACCGCGCGAGCGACCCGCCGCCAATGGTCGACGCATCCGGACGATTGCCCATTATGTCGTAACGTCCGTGCCCACAGCCGAGCCGGACGCGCTGGTCGCGGAGGTGCGGCAGCTGATGGTAGGCAGACGCTACGACGAAGCCTCGCGCATCTTCGTTGTCAGCGAGGATGGTCAGCTCGTCGGAATCGCCGACATAGCCGATTTGATCGCCGCCGAAGCCTCCACGCCGATCAGGGAGTTGATGAAGAGCGACCGTTGCCCTGGTATTCGCCCCGAAACCGATCGCGAGGAGGCGGCGAGCGCCGCGATTCGTATGGGCGCTTCTTCGCTTGCCGTGTGCGACGCCGATGGCCGTTTCGTCGGCGCGGCGCCGGCCGCGGCTTTGATGTCGATCTTGCGAGACGAACACCTCGAGGACCTGCATCACCTGGTGGGCATCCTCAGCAGATCGGAGGAGGCGAAGGAGGCGTTGACTGCGCCGCCCCATCGCCGCGCCCTCTACCGCCTGCCTTGGCTCCTGATCGGCATGGCCGGCAGCGCGGCCACGACCACGATGATGACGCGCTTCGAGACCGCGCTCGCCGCGCACATCGCCGTCGCTTTTTTCATCCCCGCGATCGTTTATCTCGCCGACTCAGTCGGCACGCAATCGGAAGTGGTCGCAGTCCGAGGGATGTCGTTGACCGATGGGGATCTTTTGCCCCTTTTCGCCGGCGAGCTCGGCACCGGCACGTTGCTCGGCGCGATGCTCGGATGTCTCGCGTTTCCGCTGGTCTGGTTCGCTTTCGAAAGCATTCCGCTGGCGGCGACAGTCGCGATAGCGCTCGCTGTCGCAAGCAGCATCTCTACGGCGGTCGGTTTCTTGCTGCCGTGGTTGTTCGGAAGGCTCGGCTATGACCCTGCGCTCGGCTCTGGCCCCGTTGCGACGGTTATCCAAAACTTCATGTCCCTCTTGACCTATTTTCTCATCGCAACGGCCTTGGTGTTCTGAATATCGCGGCGTGGGAGCATACGCGGCCTGCTCGGGCCGCCACGCGGACCCTGAACGCGCGCCGCCCATCAGGCGGGCGGTCTGAGCTAAATGTTTCTTATCCGTCGCTTGGTCATTCGACTGTCACACAATAACCGTGAAATTCGATTTCGCCGCCGCGTTTCATGCTGACGCGCATCGAGAACGAGTCGGGAGCCCATTCCAGTGCCCACGCCTCCAGCCGCGCGAATATTCCGCTGGACCGGCGCGACGTTCGGCTCGAGCCGACGAGCTTCCGTAGTCGCAACCTTCTCGCGTCGGTCGCTCGATTTGTCGACCGCCGGAGTTCAGCACGTCAGGAGAAATCGAAATGACCGCCATGCCGGTTATTCACGCTCCGTTGCCGACCAAGGTCTCGGTGTCGAGCCTGGACTTTTTTTACGGACAGTCACGCGCCTTGAAGTCGATTTCCTTTCCGCTCTACACGAACAAGGTGACAGCCTTCATCGGTCCATCCGGCTGCGGGAAATCGACGCTGCTGCGGGTGCTGAACCGGATGTACGACCTCTATCCGAACCAGCGAGCCGAGGGCGAAGTCCTTCTCGACGGCGAGGATATCCTGTCGCCCGAAATCGATGTGAACTTGCTCCGGTCGCGTGTCGGCATGGTGTTTCAAAAGCCGACGCCCTTTCCGATGTCGATCTACGACAACATCGCCTTCGGCATCAGACTCTACGAAAGAACGAGCAAGAGCGAAATGGACGGCCGCGTCGAAGAAGCTCTCCGCGGCGCCGCCCTCTGGAACGAAGTGAGGGACCAGCTCCACTCCAGCGGCCTCAGTCTCTCGGGAGGACAGCAACAACGTTTGTGCATCGCGCGCACGGTTGCGATACATCCCGAGATCATCCTGTTCGACGAGCCTTGCTCGGCGCTCGATCCGATTTCGACGGCCAAGATCGAAGAGCTGATGGACGAACTGACCAAGCGCTACACCATCGCTATCGTCACGCACAATATGCAGCAAGCGGCTCGCGTTTCCGACTTCACGGCTTTCATGTACCTCGGGGAGCTCCTCGAGTTCGGGGGAACCCGGACGGTCTTCACGACGCCGGCGCAAAAGAAGACTCAAGATTACATTACCGGTCGCTTCGGTTGAGCGGGAAAGACGGGCATGAGCGGAAAACCTGAAATCATTATCGAACCGGAGCGACCCAGGATCACGCTGGAGCGCGTCTTCGACGCGCCGCGTCGGCGGGTTTTCGACGCGTGGACCAAAGCGGAGCACGTAAAGTGCTGGTATAGCCCCGGCGGCTTCGCGGTGTGCGACTGCGACATCGATTTCCGCGTGAACGGCAAATGGCGCGTCGTCTTGCGCGGGCCGCACGGCCAGGAGCATGGCGTCAGCGGCGAGTATCGCGAGATCGAGGCGCCCGAGCGACTGGTTCAAACCTTTCGATACGACGGCGCGCCGCAGGTCGAAGCGGTGGAGACACTGGCCTTTGTCGAAAAGGATGGAAAGACGATACTGACGAGCACGGTGATCCACAAATCGGCCGAGAACCGTGACTGGCACGTCAAATCGGGCTTGCAGGACGGAGCGACACAGGTCCTCGACCGTCTCTCCGATCATCTCGAATCGAACGGCGTCGCAACGCCGGGCGCCGAACAAACGCTCGAAAGCCGCGACAGAGCGGCGCGCAGAGCCGAGCGGGTTCGGCGAACGGCGGCGGCCGCTCTCGCCGTTCTGGCTCTTGCGGGCGGAGGGCTCTATTGGTCGTCGCGCCAGGACGTCGCCGCCCGCTATGTCAGAGAGACGGTCGGGCGCGGCTCGGTGATCCGCACCGTGAGCATGAACGGCGTCGTCGATCCCATCGGCGTCACGTCGATCAAAGCCGATGCGCCCGGAAAAATCGAGGCGGTCTATTGCGACATCGGCGCCAAAGTGAAGGCCGGGCAGCCTTGCGCGAAAATCGACCCGCGTCCCTACCAGTCCGCCATCGATCGTGAGAAGGCCCGACTCGCCGGCGCACTGACCCAACTCGAGAAGGACGAAGT
>PQAN01000102.1 GCA_003105285.1 Methylocystaceae bacterium | reverse complement strand
CGTCAGATTTTGTCCACTAGGATGTGAGATTTTTCTGAGGGACAGCCATGTCTCTGGAAGGATCCGAAGATGAGCGAGAAAGCGAAGGTCGAAACGGCTTTTGGCGCAGGATTTGTCGGACGTGTGGATTTTCGTCGTTCACGTTCGGGCAATCGGCTGTGGTCGAAGGAGCTGAAGGGCCGGATCGTGCGAGAGAGTCTCGCGCCTGGAGCGCGCGTCGCCGACGTGGCCCGCAAATATCGGATATGCGCGCAGCAATTGACGCAGTGGCGCCGCCAAGCGCGCACCGGGCGGCTCGCGCTGGTGACCGACGGTCCCGCCGAGTTCGTGAAGATCGAGCTCGAGCAACCCGCCGCTCGCAGCGAAGGCGATACGAAGATCGAGATCGTCGTCGGCAAGGTCTTGTTGCGGCTGGAGCAGGACACAGCGTCGACGCGCATCGCCGAGATTGTGACGGCGCTGGAGCGCGGCGCATGATCATTCCGTCACAGGGGCTGCGGATCGTGCTCGCCATGCGTCCCGTCGATTTTCGTTGTGGGCATGACGCGCTGGCCGCTCTCGTGCAGAATAAGCTCGGGCTCGATCCGCATTCCGGGCTCATCGTCGTGTTCCGCTCGAAGCGAATGGATCGCCTGAAGATCCTGCTGTGGGACGGAACCGGACTCGTGCTGATCTACAAACGCCTCGGCGAAGGCTGCTTTTCTTGGCCTCAGATCAACGATGGCGTCCTGCAATTGAGCCGGGTTCAGTTCGAAGCGCTGTTCGACGGGCTCAACTGGAAGCGCGTCGGCGAGCGGATCGTGGCGACGCCGACCGCGGCGAACTGATCGGAACTTCGGCTTCATTCGGCGCCTCGCTTGCGATAGATTCGCCGACGTGACGCCGAGCTTCGATCCCTCCAGACTCGCAGAGCTTCCTGCCGATCTGCGCGCTTTGTTCGAAGCGCAGCGCGCCATGCTCGAAGCCGAACGCATCCGCGCCGATCATGAGCGCGCCACGCGCCTTCACATCGAGAGCGAGCTGGCCGCGTCGAAGGAGACGGTCGAACGTCTGCAATTGCTCGTCAAGGAATATGAACGCGCGCGCTTCGGCAAGCGTTCGGAGAAGCTCGATCCCGATCAGTTGCAGCTCGTTCTGGAAGATATCGAGATCGCGATCGCCGAAGTCCAGGAGCGCGAGGACGATCGCGCGCGCCGCTCGGGGCGCCCGGCGACGAGAGAGCGGGCTGGCCGCGCCGCGCGCGCCTTTCCCGCCCATCTGCCGCGCGTCGAGCGCGTGATCGAGCCAGAGAGCCTCGCATGCCCCTGCGGCTGCGGCCTGATGGTTCGGATCGGCGAGGATCGCTCCAGCCGTCTCGACGTGACGCCCGCGCAATATCGCGTCATCGAGACCGTGCGGCCCCGCTACGCCTGTCCGAAGGGCTGGGCGGGCGTCGCCCAGGCGCCGGCGCCCGCGCATTTGATCGAGGGCGGCGTCCCGACCGAGGCGCTGCTGGCGCAAGTGGCGGTCGCCAAATTCAGCGAGCACATGCCGCTCTACCGCCAGTCACAGGTCTTCGCGCGCCACGGGATCATGCTCGACCGCACCGTTCTGGCCGATTGGATGGGAACGACGGCCTTCCATCTCGCGCCGCTCGTCGAGCGCATGAACGCGCTGATGAAGCTGTCCGGCCGTCTGTTCATAGACGAGACGCGGGCGCCGGTGCTCGATCCCGGCCGCGGCCGGACGAAGACGGGCTATCTGTGGGCCGTTTTGCGCGACGACCGCGGGCATGGCGGCGCCGATCCGCCGATCGTGGTCTATCATTACGCGCCGGGTCGCAGCGGCGAGCACGCCGAGCGGATGCTCGAAGGATTCGACGGCATCCTCCAGGTCGACGGCTATGGCGGCTATCATCGTCTGGCGCGCACCGAGCGCCGCGGCGGCGCTCCGCTGCGGCTCGCCTGGTGTTGGAGCCACGGCAGGCGCGAGATCATCGCCGCCACGCCGAAGGCGGGCTCGCCCATCGCCGAAGCGATCCTGACGCGCATCGCCGCGCTCTATGCGATCGAGGCGGAGATCAGGGGCAAAGAGGCGTCGATCCGGCGGAGTGTTCGCGCCGAGCGGTCGCGGCCTCTCGTCGCCGAGCTCGAAGATTTTTTGCGCGCCCAAGCCGCGCGCCTGTCCGGCCGCAGCGACATGGGCAAGGCCGTCGCCTATCTTCTGAACCATTGGGCCGGGCTGACCCTGTTCCTCGACGACGGCCGTATTGAGATGGACACCAACCTCGTCGAAAATCAGATTCGGCCGCTGACTCTGACACGCAAGAACGCGTTATTCGCGGGGCATGATGAAGGTGGACGTTCGTGGTCGCGTCTGGCTTCGCTCATCGCGACTTGCAAGCTGAACAGCGTCGATCCTTATGCCTGGATGAGAGCGACGCTCGAGGCGATCGCCAACGGCCATCCGCAATCGCGCATCGACGAGCTGATGCCCTGGGCCTTCAAATCCTCGCCGCCGACGCCGGCCGCCTGATCGCGCACCGGTGCGCCGACCAATCGCTGGCAAAGCTTTGCGTCAAAGGCTTGCAATGCCTTGTCGCAATGAATTGCAAGCTGTTCTTCCGTTCCACCGGCAATGGGACGGGAACGGCGCTTACGTTGTAAGCGGCGACGAAGTCCGCCAAATGCCTCCGCAGCTCGGCGTGCGTTTCGTAAAAGTAGCGTTTGACCGTCGCGTCCTTGATCGTGCGGTTCATGCGCTCGACCTGCCCATTGGTCCAAGGATGCTTAGTAAGACCGTATGTCCGCCACTGCGACTGAGGTGGCTCGCCCTACGCTGTGCGAGCGAGGGTTACTCGGCAATCCGAGCCGATCCTCAGCGCAGGAGGGCGAGCCATGGAACAGTCTACAGAGATTTTCGTCGGGATCGACGTTTCGAAGGCACGGAACGCGGTTGCTGTCGCTTCTGGCGGGCGAAGCGGCGAGGTGCGTTTTGTCGGGGAAGTGGATTCGTCGGTCGAAAGTATGCGGCGCTTGATCAAGCGCATTACGGCCCAACATGCACATGCGCATTTTTGCTATGAGGCCGGACCGACCGGTTATGGCCTGCACCGGCTCATCGTTTCAATGGGGTTCCCTTGTTCCGTGGTGGCGCCGTCGCTCATTCCGCGAAAGGCGGGCGATCGGGTCAAGACCAACCGTCGCGACGCGGTTGCGCTTGCCAGGTTGCTTCGGGCTGGTGAACTGACAGCCGTGTGGGTTCCGGACGAAAGCCATGAAGCGATGCGTGATCTCGTGCGGGCAAGAGCCGCCGCGGTCGAAACGCTGTGTGTGCATCGTCAGCAGGTGAACGCATTCATGCTCCGGCACAGTCGGATTTTTCCGCGCAAGACCGCCTGGGGCGCTCGTCATCTTCGCTGGCTTCAAGAACAAAAATTCGATCATCCGGCCCATCAGATCGCGTTGCAGGAGATGGTCGAAGCCGTGAGAATATCCAAGGAACGCGTGGAGCGACTCGAAGCGACGATCAAAGAGTTTATACCCGAATGGTCGCTGGCGCCTGTGGTCCAGGCGCTCCAGACGTTACGCGGGATTGATCTGATCGTGGCCGTCACCTGCGCCACGGAGCTTGGCGATTTAAGCCGCTTCGATAACCCGACATGCCTCTCCATTGCACTACCCAAAGGATGTGCGAAGACCGAACGCTTACGACGCCCGATTAAGACGGCCC
>PQAN01000101.1 GCA_003105285.1 Methylocystaceae bacterium | reverse complement strand
ACGCTCGAAAAAAAGCTCGGCCAGCATGTCTCCGGAGCGGCGCGAGACGACGGCGGCATCGAATGGAGCATTGGTCGAAAGCGCGGATTGGGCTTGTGACGCTCGACCAGCGTCGATCGCCGATTCACGTCGCCATTATTTTTTCGCCGCTGTTCGCCACGCTACGATCGCGACACGAACACGCTTGAACCCCCTCAAACCGCGTCTTTGTCTCGACGCCTCGCTCTATTCGAATGGAGGCGTTCATGTCGGCGACCAAGATTCTCTGGGGCCAGATCCTCGTCGTGTCGCTCATCGTGCTGGCGACGATATGGGCGGCGACCGAATGGACCGCCTGGCGCCTCGGCTTCCAGTCGCAGCTCGGACATCCCTGGTTCGAGCTCACCCGTTTCCCTTTCTATCCGCCACCCGCCTTCTTCTGGTGGTGGTACGCTTTCGACGCCTATGCGCCAGAGATCTTCGTGGAAGGCGGCTATATCGCAGCTTCGGCCGGACCGCTGTCCATCGCTACGGCGATCGCCATGTCGATCTGGCGCGCACGCGAGGCCGATGACGCGGAGACCCATGGGTCCGCCCGCTGGGCGCGGCTCGACGAGATGAAGGCCGCCGGCCTGCTCGGCCCCGACGGCGTCGTGCTCGGCCGGCACGAAAATGCCTATCTGCGTCACGACGGACCGGAGCATGTTCTCTGCTTCGCTCCGACGCGATCCGGAAAAGGCGTGGGCCTCGTCGTGCCGACGCTGCTCACCTGGCCGGGCTCGGCCATCGTCCACGACATCAAGGGCGAAAACTGGCAGATCACCGCCGGATTTCGCGCGCGGCATGGCCGCGCCCTGCTGTTCGATCCGACCAACGGCGCCTCGGCCGCCTATAATCCGCTGCTCGAAGTGCGCAGGGGCGAGTGGGAGGTCCGCGACGTGCAGAATGTCGCCGACGTTCTCGTCGACCCGGAAGGATCGCTCGAGCGCCGGAACCATTGGGAGAAGACCAGCCACTCCCTGCTGGTCGGCGCCATCCTCCACGTCCTCTACGCCGAAGCCGACAAGACGCTCGCCGGCGTCGCCGCTTTCCTCTCCGATCCGAACCGGCCGATCGAGACGACGCTGCGGGCGATGATGACCACCCGCCATCTCGGCGAGGCCGGCCCGCATCCCGTCGTCGCCTCGGCGGGGCGGGAGTTGCTCAATAAATCCGACAATGAGCGTTCGGGCGTCCTCAGCACCGCCATGTCGTTCCTCGGACTGTATCGTGATCCGGTCGTGGCGAGAGTGACCCGCCAATGCGACTGGCGGATCGCCGATCTCGTGTCCGATCCGCGCCCGGCCACGCTCTACCTCGTGGTGCCGCCCTCCGACATCAGCCGCACCAAGCCGCTGATCCGACTCGTGCTCAATCAGATCGGACGACGCCTGACCGAGGAATTGCGCCCGACGGGCCGCCGCCATCGAATGCTGCTCATGCTCGACGAATTCCCGGCGCTCGGACAGCTCGACTTCTTCGAAAGCGCCCTGGCGTTCATGGCGGGCTACGGGCTGAAGAGTTTCCTGATCGCGCAATCGCTGAACCAGATCGAGAAGGCCTATGGGGCGAATAATTCCGTCCTCGATAATTGCCATGTGCGCGTGTCCTTCGCGACCAATGACGAGCGCACGGCGAAGCGGGTGAGCGACGCGCTCGGCGCCGCGACCGAGATGAAGGCGATGAAGAACTATGCCGGCCATCGGCTTTCGCCCTGGCTCGGTCATTTGATGGTGTCGCGTTCCGAGACGGCGCGCCCGCTGCTCACCCCCGGCGAGATCATGCAGCTTCCGCCATCCGACGAGATCGTCATGATGTCGGGCCTGCATCCGATCCGCGCGAAGAAAGCGCGCTATTATGAGGACCGTCGCTTCGCCGAACGGATTCTGCCGCCGCCGAAAGAGGCACTCCATACGCCTCGGCTCGACGACTGGTCGGCCCTGCCGGTCCAGCGCCCGGCAACCGATCTCGTCGCGCTGTCGAACGCCGAGGACAGCGCCAATGGCGGACTGAGGCGGGAACCAGAGCTGCCCGATCATGTCGCGATCGTGAAGGAGACAACGCCATCGCGTCGGGATACGAATGAGTTCACCTTCATCGACGATACGCCCGAGCAGGCCGCACGGCAGCAAGAGATCATCCGGCAACGCATGAGCGGGCTCGCCCGCCAAGGCGCGATGGATCCGGCCGACGGCCTCGATCTGTAGGAGGCGATAATGCGCGATCGTCTCAATGTCTCCCTCCCCGTGGATATGATCGCGAGGATCAACGAACTCGCCGTGCAGAAGCGTCTGACGCGCTCCGCCATCGTCGAGGCTGCGGTCGCGTCCTTCCTGTCGCCCGACGGCGCAGATCGAATGGAGGCCGCTTTCACGCGGCGGCTGGACCGACTGACGCGTCAGGTTCAGCGACTCGAACGCAACAGCGGCCTCACGACCGAAGCGCTCGCGCTATTCGTCCGCTTCTGGCTGACCGTCACCCCGCCCTTGCCGCCAGAGGCGCAAGCGGCCGCCCAGGTGAAAGGGCGCGAACGCTACGAGGGCTTCATCGAGGCGCTGGGGCGACGACTCAATCAAGGGCGGACCCTGTTGGACGAGATTCCAAGCGACATGCTCCGCACTCAGAAGTCAGATGAGCGCGTAAATGACACTTCAGACTAGCCCCCTATTCAATTCACCTCCGCGCGGTTCGAAACGTTGCGAGCGTAGCGAACAGTGCTGAAACTGGCGAAACCTCGTCGCCTACGCCAGTTCATTCGACTTCCGCCGGCCGGCCACGTCGGCAACTGCCCAATCGACTATCGCGTCCACGCCGCGCTCCGCTTGCATCGATGCGGAGAAGTCTCGCGCCGCGCGCAAATAGCGGTCGTCGTCAAGCTCGACGAGAGCGTTGATCGCGCTTCTTAGACCATATTCGGTAAGCCGCAAGGCGAAGCCGACGCCCGATCGCTCGATACGTTTGCCATGGTCGGGCTGATCGCCGAAAAAAGGGACGACCAACTGAGGTTTTCCTGCGCGTAAGGCTTGACCAGTGGTTCCAATCCCGCCGTGATGGACGACGCAGGCGGCGAAGGGGAACAGCTTGTCGTGAGGCGCGTCGCGACAAACGAACTCGTTAGAACTGATCAAAGGTGCGAGCCGAACGGCGTCTTGCGGCCCGGCGAGAAGGACGGCTCGACGTCCGACGGCGCGGGCCGCGTTTATGCTGACGTCGTAAAAGTCGCCGGACACTTGCGGAGCGAAAGAACCCAACGTGAAGACGATCGGCGCGCCGCCCGACGACAAAAACGCCCTCAAGGGCTCGCTGAGCGCACGTCTGCGCTCATCCCGAGGTTCGTAGAATGGAAAGCCGGGAACCTCCATGTTGCTCGGTCCATCTGGTGGCCGCGATGCGAAACGCGGTGAATAGAGGCCGTAAATCTTCGATGCCCCGTTCTCCCTGCCGAAATCGAGAAAGACGTCTTCTCGCGTTCGCGGCAGACCCACTTCTCTTCGAAAGGCGCGCAGACGCTTCATTCGTAGATTTACGCCGATTCGTATGACGGATCGGACCAATCTGTTGTATTCGAGGGCCAGCCGCGATCTGGGCTGCAGAATATATGGAGCCGGCGGGGTGAACGACGGGGCCGCAGCCGATTGGACATACATTGGCGCGAGAGCGACCCTGACCGCCGGAAGACCGGATTGTTCAGCCGCCAAATTTGCGCCGACGAGCAGATTGTGTGTGACGATGGCGTCCGCTCCTTCCGCAGCCGCCAAGGCGTCGTGATAGGTCTCGGAGAGAAATCGAAGATAGATCTCATCCAAGATGAAATAGGGATTCTTGAGCATGATCTGGAAGGCGCCCGGAAGATCGACGCCGAGCGCACCGACGATATCGTTTTCGTGGGGACGCAGGCGAGTGTATGCAACACCTTCAGACTCGATTGACGACCGGTGCATCTCAGGCGCCGCGATTACGGCGTCGAGTCCCCGTCGACGCATTGCGTGAGCAATCGCGATGAACGGATATACGTCGCCGAGAGTGCCGAAGGTCACGAGCAAAATCCGTTTGCGCTCAAACATCGAACTACCCATCTGGATCGAATCTGTTATGTGGACGGCGACTCCGTATGAAGGCCCACGGAGCCGAGCATAGAGTGTTCGCAGGTCAGCATGCCGCCGCGCGTTCAGGCACAACGATAATGAAATCTACACCGATCAATCGAACCCGATGATCGCCGTGTCGATGTCGACGCGGCCCCCGCTGCGTTCCAACTGCAGCCGCCTACGGCTGCCCGGCACGCCATGCAGCTTCGACAAGACCGCCTCTCTGCCGAAGCTGCGAATATCCGCCCCGTCGATTGCGACGAGTTCGTCACCGATTTCCACTCCCTGGAGGGACTCCTCCGCTGCTACCGAATCCGCCTTTCTTACGAATCCACCGATAAAATAGTGATCGTCACGTCGAACGAGCGTGACGCTAGGCTGATTGAGTTCGCCAAGATCTGTGGTGCGCTGCTTGCGCCAATAGGTCGTGCGGTCCGGATAATCTATGGTCAATATATAGTCTTTGAGGACATTACCGCCAAGCCAGCCGATGACGGGCGCTGGAGCCGCCTTGCTCCAATTGTCCCAAAAGAAGTCGCCGAACAATCCATCGACAAAGGCGCCGATTACCGGTGCCGTTGCCAGCACGCCGACATTGTCGAGTGTCAACGCACCGACCTCAATTCGAGGAATGCGGAACACGACGCCATCTTTTTCGAAGGCGAAATCAACCATATTGGCGTTCGCCGGACCGACCGCGCCGAAGGCACGTCTCCAGTCGGGGTGTCTCACCAGCCAGGCTCTCGCGACATCGCCACGCATCCAGCTGTAGCCGGCGCCTGCGTCGACTGCGAACGGATAAACGCCATCTCCTACTTCCGTTGTGATCGCGACGATTCCTGTTTTCGTATTGACTTCACACGGAACGGCGACACCGTCCGGCTTTCGCGCCCCGGACTCCGAGATGGCGAAAGTGCGATGGCCGTAGTCGAGAGTGACGACAAATTTCTGCACGATCCTTGCCGGTAGCATTGCTTCGACCGGCTTTGGCGCGAAGAGATGCCGAAATTCTGGAACTCCGATTCCGCCGTCGCCGTCCACGACGGCGTCCGGCGGCACATCGATAGTGCGATCACTGATCGTAAGACGTAATGGCCGCCCTTTGTCGATCCCCAATTCCCGATAGAGGGCTTTCGTAAGAACCGGCTGTGCCATACCCATGTTGAACCAAACCAGCGCCTTTCGCGCTCCGCCTTGTGGTGTCTCGAAGGTGACCTCTAGCAGCACCCGATCCGCATCGGGGATCATAGGAATATCATTGCCTAAATGATGCACAGCGCTTTGCCCTGAGAGGATTTTTTTTGGTGCCGCCTGGGTCGTGACAGCATAAAACAAAAGCGACGAGGCAAACAAGAAAGAGCCAAGGAATGTACGGCGCATGGCGAAAACCGATCGGCGAGAGTTAAATCAAACCGCATCCTTCAAGGATTCGGCTTCCTCGTCTGGCGCATATTCCATCAGATCGCCAGGCTGGCAGTCGAGATAGCGGCAGATCGCAGCGAGCGTCGAAAAACGCACGCCATTCACCTTTCCCGATTTGAGTAGAGAGAGATTGGCTTCGGTGATACCGATGGCCTGCGCGAGCGTTTTGGAGCGGATTCGGCGCTTGGCGAGCATGACGTCAAGACGCATGATGATCGGCATCAGACGAATCCGTCCCTTTCCTGTTCGATCTCATGACCGAACTCCATGACATCGGCGATGACGAAGGCCAGCACGCCGAAAATCAGCGACATGACTTCGTCGAGATGGAACCAAGCCGGATCATTCGTCACGCCCGCAAGGATGATGACGCGATTGGCGACGAAAGGGGCGACCGAGTAGAGAATGAAGCCGACTCCCATGAACTTTATTCGTCGCGCATTGGCGAAGGCGAACACAATCCCGCTGGCGTAGAGACGAAACAATTCGCGCGCCTGATGCAGAATGAACATGATCGGCGCCGTGAGTATACAAATGGCGACAGCACCCATCAGCCGCTGGCTCGGAGTAAAGACCGAAAGCGCCGTGCGGCCAGCTGCTGGATCGGGCTCGCGCCCGATCCATAGTCCTCCCGGACCAAATGAGAGCAACGGTCCATCATAGAGAAGCGCCGCAGCCGCGAGAATCAAGGTGAGCGCCGCTGTCGCCACCAGCGCGAGGGTCAGACCGGCTGCGAGTAGACCGCTTCGGCGTCGGATGACGAGGCGTTTGGCCTGATCCTGCATCACCGCGGTCTGCCGCGAGGCGCGGACGCGTCGATCGGCGGATTTAACTTCGGCTCCAACATCGGCGAGGCGGCGGGACAGAAGATATTTCATGCGCATATCCATCTCATTCCGCGCCGCGCCGGTGATACGCCGCCGCCGCTGGCGCGTCCTGACGAGTAACAGGATACGAAGCAGCAGATGATGGGCGAAATTTTCCTCGTTCGACATGGCCGCGTCGCGATTGAATCCGACGGGCTCTTCTCACGGGAGGAGTTTCTCCGCTATCTCGAAGATTACGATGCAGCGTCCCTGCTTACGGATTCCCGCCCACCTCAGGAACTGACCGAGCGACTTCGTCAGATGCACGTTGTATTCGCGAGCGAATTGCCACGCGCGAGAGAGTCCGCCCAGCATCTTTCTATCGAAAGCGAAATTCAATTTGAGGCGCTTTTCAATGAAGAGCCTCATCATTTCGTTCCTCGCATTCCGATACGAATGCCGCTTCTGGTTTGGTTCACATGGTCGCGGCTCTACGAGATAACGAATTCATCTGTTCGGCGTGCAGTCGTCGAACGCAGCGCGATCGCAGCGCAACTGCTTGTTGTCGAGGCGCGCTGCGGGCCAATAGCTTTGATCGGTCACGGCTGGTTCAATCGCGCTATCGCGCATTCTTTGATCGAGCGTGGCTGGAGATTGGCTCTTCGGCAGGGAGGTTCGGCGCCTTGGTCCTTCCATGTCTTTTCCATTGGAGAGTGATTTGAGTCCCGAGAGAAGTGGGGAGACCCATGCCACTTTACGCTCTTTAGCCTGGTGCACGATTGCCGCCTACCTTGTTGTTGTTGTCGTCTTTGCCTGGAGCGCTAGCTTTTTCGCGCAAGCCCTCGCAGCGATCTCCATCACCTGCGTCTTCGGTCTCGCATGCCATGCCTATGGCGTCAGGCATGCCATAGCGATGCTCCTCATCTGTTCGACAATTACTTTCGCCGTCGAGAACATCGGCGTCACGACGGGTCTGCCGTTCGGGCGTTATCATTTCACAGTCGGCGCCAGCCTCCCGCGCATCGGCGTCATTCCGTTGGTAGTCGGCGGCTTATGGTTCGGCATGGGATATTGCTCATGGGTCGTTGCCGGCGCTCTCCTCGATCACGCCGATGCGCGGCTAAACGAAAAAGGCAATTTGCTCACTCTACCCCTCGTCTCGGCTTTCGTGATGGCGCAATGGGACTTCGTCATGGACGCACCGAGCGCTACGATCTCCAAGGCATGGGCTTGGCACGATGGCGGGGCCTTTTTCGGCGTGCCGATTTCCAATTTTCTCGGATGGCTCTTGACCTCATGGCTGCTCTTTCAAGCTTACGCTCTCTATCTGCACCACCAAGAGCAGGCGCTCGTTCGCGCTCGCACGCAAAACCCGGCCTTCCGAGTCGTAACCGT
>PQAN01000100.1 GCA_003105285.1 Methylocystaceae bacterium | reverse complement strand
CGCGTCGAACGAGGCCGTCACATAGGCGTGACGCCATGTTCCTCGTAGATGACGTCCTGGGCTTTCTTGAACTCGATCATCGTGAATTCGTACCCGGCCGCGTTGATCGCGGCCCAACTCGCCTCTTCGTCCTCGGAAATCTCGTTCATTTTCTTGCGGAAATCATCGTCCGAACGCATGCGTCGGATGTAGGCGACCGCAGATTCGACGGACATCGGTTGGCTCCTTTCGAAGGGCTGCCGGCCCGGAACGATCCGAGCCGGCGAAGATTCAGCCAGCGGCGAGCTCGGCGGCGGTCTTGCCGACCTCGGACTCGTCGACGGCCTTCATGATGCCATGCTCCATGAGCAGGTCCTCGAGCTCGTCCATGGTGATCGGGGTCGGGATGATGCCGTTGCCCTTGTTCGCGTGGACCTTCCCGGCGAGCGTACGGTAGTGGCCCGCCTGGGTGGACTCCGGCGCGTATTCGACGACCGTCATGCGGCGCAGCTCGGCGTGCTGAACGATATTGTCGCGCGGCACGAAATAGATGAGCTGCGTGCCGAGCTTCTTGGCGAGAGACTCGGCCAGTTCGTATTCCTTGTCGGTCTGGCGTTCGTTGCAGACCAGCCCGCCGAGGCGCACGCCGCCGGAGTTGGCGTACTTCAAAATGCCCTTGGAGATGTTGTTGGCCGCATACATGGCCATCATCTCGCCGGACATGACGATGTAGATCTCCTGCGCCTTGTTCTCGCGGATCGGCATGGCGAAGCCGCCGCAGACCACGTCGCCGAGCACGTCGTAGGAGACGTAGTCGACGTCGTCATAGGCGCCGTTCTCCTCGAGGAAGTTGATCGAGGTGATGACGCCGCGACCGGCGCAACCGACACCCGGTTCCGGACCGCCAGACTCGACGCATTTGATGTCGCCAAACCCGATCTTGAGAACGTCCTCGAGTTCGAGATCCTCGACGGAACCGGCTTCCGCGGCGAGCGAGAGAATGGTGTCCTGCGCCTTGGCGTGCAGGATCAGACGGGTGGAGTCGGCCTTCGGATCGCAGCCGACGATGAGGATCTTCTGGCCCATCTCCGAAAGAGCGGCGAGGGTGTTTTGTGAGGTGGTCGATTTGCCGATGCCACCTTTTCCATAGAAGGCGATCTGACGCAGCATGTTCACTCCTGTTTTTGTAAGGTTAAGATTCGTGCTCTTCGAGCGCCGTCGCCTCTCGAGGCTCCGGCGCTTGAACCAGTTCGATGCGATAGCCATCGGGGTCTTCGACGAAGGCGACGATGTTCTCGCCGTGCCTCTGGGAGCGCGGTGGACGCGGCATGGGCACGCCGGACGCGGCGAGTCGATCGCATAGGCGCGTGATGTTCTCGACGCCGATCGCGATGTGACCGAACGCGTCGCCGACGACATATGGCTCGTCTTGCATCCAGTTGGCGACGAGCTCGATCGTCATTCCGGAATAGCCGCCGCCATATCCGAGATAGGCCTGCGAGAACATGTTCTTCTTGTGCTCGCGCCGCTCGAGCACCTGCATGCCGAGGTAGCGCGTATAAAAGTCGATGGAACGATCGAGATCGGCGACGCGCAGCATGGCGTGCAGCAGCCGGAATTCGCTGGCGTCGACGGGCGTGGGCTGCGCGGCTTCCGCCTTGGCGGCGTAGAGTTCCCGCAACGCCTCATCGACATTCCTGCCGGCGTACCTGTTGGTCGCCTCGACGCCGCGCGCGGACAGCGCCTCCTGAGGCGTCGCGCCGATCTTGCCGACGAGCAGGATCGCGCAGTCGGCGATCATGCGGTAGATCGTATCGCGCTTGTCCTCTTCCTCGCTCTGCGCGTGGTCCGCCACCTGCCGCGTTTCGACATGATGCGGACCGTCGGCGTCGACGTCGAAAACCGTAAAGACATCGGCGTGACCGAAATGCAGATCGATGCGTTGTCCATCTCGCGTCGCGACGGCGACGCGCAGGGCAGGTAAGGCGCCGCTCGTCGCCTGCGGCGCTGGCGCTTCGATCTTCTCGTCAAGGATCGTGTCGAGCATGGCCGTCCTCATGGTTTCTTGCGAAGGGACGGCAGCATAAGGCATGCCAAGACGAACTCAGTGCGAAACCAGTCTATTCTCATAGGGCGCGGCGCGGCCGGGTACGATCTCAGAAAATTTCGTACCGATCCGTGCAAGGTCAATCGATCTCCTCGAAGCGATTATCGTTACGCTTGCGTATGACCTACGCCGACTGTGTCGGATGGTGGACCGATTTGCCCGAGACGCGACGCTAGTTTTCTCGAATAAGGCGCTTCGTTGTCGTCACATGACGCGAGCTGCGCCGACATTTCGAATGACGAAACCATTTTCGTTGGCACGCTTCCTGCGAAATAGGGCCGAACGGCGACGGGCCGATCCGGTCGTTTCTGGCGCCGCCACCCTGAAGTTACTGCCTTCGAAGCTCACCTTTCGTGAGGAGGACGACTCATGCCTATGGTTCTATTGGAATGCGACAAGGCGATACCGGAACGTGAACAGCATATATACCTGAAGGTCGAGGGGGAGGACTCGCGTGACTATTTGCCGATCTCCAACGCTTCCACCATCCCCGGCACATTGTCCGAACGCGGTTGCGCATTCTGCGGCGCCAAGCTCGTCATCGGCGGCGTGCTGAAGGATACGATCCAGATGATTCACGGGCCGATCGGCTGCGCCTATGACACCTGGCACACCAAGCGCTATCCGACCGACAACGGGCACTTCAACATGAAGTATGTCTGGTCGACGGACATGAAGGAGAGCCACATCGTCTTCGGCGGCGAGAAGCGGCTCGAGAAGTCGATCAACGAAGCGTTCGACGAGATGCCCGACATCAAGCGCATGTTCGTCTACACGACGTGCCCCACGGCGCTGATCGGCGACGACATCAAGGCGGTCGCCAAGAAGGTCATGTCGGAGCGTCCCGACGTCGACATCTTCACCTGCGAATGCCCCGGCTTCGCCGGCGTCTCGCAATCGAAGGGACATCATGTCCTGAACATCGGCTGGATCAACGAGAAGGTCGGCACGCTGGAGCCCGAGATCAAAAGCGACTACACGATGAATTTCATCGGCGACTTCAACATCCAGGGCGACACTCAGCTGTTGCAGACATATTGGGATCGCCTCGGCATTCAGGTCATCGCTCACTTCACCGGCAACGGCACATACGACGATCTGCGTTGCATGCATCGCGCCCAGCTGAACGTCGTCAATTGCGCCCGTTCGTCCGGCTACATCGCCAACGAGCTGAAGAAGCAATATGGCATTCCTCGCCTCGACATCGACTCGTGGGGCTTCTCCTACATGGCCGAAGGCATCCGCAAAATCTGCGCCTTCTTCGGCATCGAGGAGCGCGGCGAAAAGCTGATCGAGGAAGAATACGCCAAATGGAAGGGCAAGCTCGACTGGTACAAGGAGAGGCTGCAAGGCAAGAAGATGGCGATCTGGACCGGTGGTCCGCGTCTGTGGCACTGGACCAAATCGGTGGAAGACGATCTCGGAATTCAGGTCGTCGCCATGTCCTCGAAGTTCGGCCATCAGGAGGACTTCGAGAAAGTCATCGCCCGCGGTCAGAATGGCACCTACTATATCGATGACGGCAATGAGCTCGAGTTCTTCGAGATCATCGATCTGGTCAAACCCGACGTGATCTTCACCGGCCCGCGCGTCGGCGAACTCGTGAAGAAGCTGCATATCCCCTATGTCAACGGTCACGGCTACCACAACGGCCCCTACATGGGTTTCGAAGGCTTTGTGAACCTCGCCCGCGACACGTACAACGCCGTTCACAATCCACTTCTGAAGCTCGCCGCTCACGACATTCGCGGCAAGCGGACGGTTCAATTCGCGGAGGCTGCGGAATGAGCGAGCAGCAGATCGAGCAACTCTTCGACTACGTGCAGAAGCGTTACTTGTGGCAGTTCTTCTCCCGGGCCTGGGACCGGCAGGAGAATATCGACGGGATCATCGACGCGGCGATCGATCTCCTGCACGGCAAGCATCCGAAGAAGCACACGCCCATGGATCGGCTCTTCTACGCCGACGCCAAGGAGATGGTGAAGGACTTCAAGGAGAACTTTCCTTGGATCGATCAGCTCGCGCCGACAGAGGTCAGCGAGCTGTTGCATGGCCTCAAGAATCAGCTGGTGGACCACACCATCAGCCGTTCTCTGAACCATGAGCTCAATCACACGCTCTACTGAATGAACGACCGCGCCGCCGCCTCCACTCGGCGGCGGCGCTCCTTCCTCGACGCGGCATGGCCGCTCAATGAAAGGAACCCATCATGGGTTGCGAAATCACTACGCGCGAACGGGCGGGCGTCATCAATCCGATGTACGACTGCCAGCCGGCGGGCGCGCAATACGCCGGCATCGGCATGAAGGACTGCATTCCGCTGGTTCATGGCGGACAGGGCTGCACGATGTTCGTGCGCCTGCTGTTCGCCCAGCATTTCAAGGAGAACTTCGACGTCGCCTCGACCTCCCTGCATGAGGACTCGGCGGTGTTCGGTGGCCACCAGCGCATTCAGGACGGCGTTCTCACCCTCGTGCGGCGCTATCCGAATCTGCGCATCATCCAGGTCATCACCACTTGCTCGACCGAGGTGATCGGGGACGATATCGAGGGCAACATAAAATACGCCGAGGCTCAGATCGAGAAGGAATTCCCGGGCCGGAAAGTCTACGTCGTTCCGTGCCACACGCCGAGCTTCAAGAGCAGCCAGGTCGGCGGCTATTCCGAATGCGTCCTTTCCACCTGGAAAACGATCGCCAAGGAAAAGGCCGCGCCGACGGGCAAGCTCAACGTCTTCCCCGGTTGGGTCAACCCCGGCGACGTGCAGCTTCTGAAACATTACGCCGAGGAAATGGGCGTCGACGCGGAAATCTTCATGGATACGGAAGATTTCGACTCGCCCATGCTGCCCGACAGGTCCATCCACACTCACGGCCGCACCACGGTCGAGAACATTCAGGCTTCGACCGGCGCGATCGCCTCGCTCGCGCTGGCGCGCTACGAAGCCGCGAGCACGGTGGATTACTTGAAGAAGGAGTTCGGCGTGCCGGGCCATACGGTTTCGTCGCCGTACGGCATCGCCAACACAGACGCCATGCTCGCGAAGATCAGCGAGATCACGGGGAAGCCTATTCCGGACTCGCTGGTGCATGAACGCGGCGTCGCCATCGACACGCTGCAGGACTTGGCTCACATGTTCTTCGCCAACAAGAAAGTGGCGATCTTCGGCCATCCCGACCTCGTCATCGGCCTGGCCGAATTCTGCATCGAGGTCGAACTGGAGCCGTCACTGCTTCTGCTCGGCGACGACAACACCCGCTACAAGAAAGATCCGCGCATCAAGGCGCTCGAGGACCGGGTCCACTGGGACATGGAAGTCGTCTGCAACGCGGATCTGTGGGAGCTCGAACGCCGGGTCAAGGACAAGTCGAGGAAATACGACGTGATCCTCGGTCATTCCAAGGGACGCTACGTGGCGATCGACGCCAACATTCCGATGGCGCGCGTCGGCTTTCCGACCTTCGACCGCGCCGGACTCTATCGTCATCCGACGATGGGCTATCGCGGCGCGATGCTGCTCGGCGAGCAGATCGCCAATGCGATGTTCGCGCATATGGAATACACGCGCGATCGCGAATGGATCCTCAACACGTGGTGATCGGCGGTCGGGGAGCGGCGGCCGCCGCTCCCCATCCAACTAAAATTCCGGGGAGCCGGCCTTGGGTTTCACGCAAAAACTGATCGTCCATCCTTCTATCGGCTGGTCCAAGAACCTGCGCCTGCCGGAATATCGGCAGGTCGAGCTCTACACCAAGCGCAAGGCGCTCGACTTCCTCGAGCCGCCGGCGCACGACGATACGCCTTTCGACCGCATCGCGGCGGTCGCGCGCGCCGCTCTCGTCTTCGAGGCCGCGCTCGCCGAGCTCTACCCTTCGGAACATCCTTTGACCTCCTGGGCGCGCTGCAAGGAGATCCCCAAGACCAGTCAGACGGAGAAAATCATCTGCGAGCTGCATCGCATTCTGAGGATCGTGCGCAAAGTGGCCTTCCATCCGCACGGCCATGCCGATATGCGCGACGGCGTCGTGTGCCTCAATGGCGCGATCGATAAGGTTGCTCTGTCGCTGGAGATCACCGCCGTCGGCCTCGACCTGCTGGAGACGATGGTCGCCTATTGGTTCGACGCGCGGGACAGCGCCTATCCGGAAGCCTATGTCGAGGCCATGCTGGCCGAGTATTTCGGCGACGTCGTCGCGGAAATCAAACGCTTCTCGGACGAGGATCGGATTCTCTATCAGTTTCGCCGCCGCGCCCCGTTCAATCGTCATTTCCGCTTCGATTGCGACAATCCGAAAGCGACGTTCGAGGACGGCAAGGCGCTATTCGAGATCGGCGAGCGTTATCGCGACCCGGCGCGCTATGCGATCGACTTTTTCGTCGTGCTGGAAGATGCGCTGCACATTATTCCGGTCGAGGCGCTCGAGCACGGCGCCATCGCGCGCGATCGCCTGCCGAAATGGCGCGCGCGCACGCTGGATTCCGTTTCTCTTCCCGCTTCCTTCCGCACTCGCTTCGCACGGGAAAAAATTGTCGTCGGTCAGCCGATGACCTGAATTCGAGAGGAGTCGAACATGGACGTTCCGCATCTGCGCATCGCGATCACGACGAACAACCTCGTCGATCTCGACGCCAATTTCGTCGTCGCCAAGCAGTTCGTGTTCTACGATGTTTCGGCCGACGACTCGGAATTCGTCGACGTCGTGCATTTCTCCCGTGCGGGCAAGGGCAAGGCCAAGGGCGGCGGCCGCGAGGCCAATGGCGGCCGCTGCATCATGGACGATATGGAGAATGACGACGGAACGGGACACGACCCGCTGGTCGAGCGCGTCGAATCCGTCGATGGCTGCGGCATTCTCTTCACGCTCGGCCTGAGCGATGTCGCAGCCGTGCGCGTGAACGAATTGAAGGTGTTCCCCGTCAAGAGCGAAAAAGTTCGGCCGATCGACGAAGTCATCGCTCAGGTCCAGACGATGATGTCCGGGACGCAGCCGCTCTGGATGCGGCGCGCTCTCAGCCGACGCAGCGGCGTCCCGTTGCAGGAGCAGACCGCTTACTGAGCGGAAGCGGGGGCTTCTATCGGGGCCCCCGCGGCGCACGACAACTTTTTGGTTCAGTCGTTGCTCAGAAATCGCCGACGCACCGCGGCGCCCAGGAAATTCACGGCCGTCACCAGGCCCAGCAACACGATGATCAGCGCCGAGGCTTCGCGGTATTCGAACAGGTGGAAGGCCGTGACGATTTCCAGCCCCAATCCGCCGGCGCCGACGAGCCCGAGAGTCGTCGCCGCGCGCAGATTGTGCTCGAAGCGATAGACCACGGCGTCGGCGAGGCGCGGCAACGCCTGCGGCAGTATGGCGAAACGGAAGACGCCGATCCGCGACGCGCCATGGGCGCGTAGAGCCGCGCCGGGCGCCGGATCCACGTGCTCTATCGCTTCGAAAAACAATTTGCCGAGCATGCCGGTCGAATGGACGCCGAGGGCCAGCACGCCGGGCAGCGGGCCGAACCCGACCGCGGCGACGAATATGACGCCCCAAATCAGGCCGGGCAAGGAGCGGACGGCGTTCAGCGCCAGCCGCACCGCATGACTGATCCAAACCGATGAGCCGACATTGCGCGCCGCCAGAGCGGCGAGCGGCAAGGCGAGCGCGGCGCCGAACGCCGTTCCGGCCACGCCCGTCGCCAATGTTTCCAGCAGTGGCCGCCCCCATTCCCGCCAGCGCGAAAAGTCGGGCGGCGAGGAATCGGCGAGGAGGCGCAGCACCGTCGGCGCCGCATCGGCGTAACGCGCGAGATCGAAGGCGCCGGCGTAAGCGAAGGCGCCGGCGACGAAGATCGTCGCCAGCGCCGCCATGCCGAATTCGCGCAGTTGCTGGCGGCGCCACTGGGCTGCGAGCGACGCGAATGCGGCAGGCGTCGCAGCCTCGCTCATTGCGGCGCCCAGGCGGTTCGCGCGCTGACGGCCTGGATGGCGTCGACCCATTTGCGGACCCTATCGACGTCCGAGTCCACGGCGGGAATGAAGGCTTCGGCGCGGAACACGCCGAGGGCGGCCGGATCTTTCACGTCGATGAAGGCTTTGCGAATCTCCTCCTTGAACGCCGGGTCCAGACCGTCGCGGAAAGTCCACAGATATTCGGGAATGGGCGGCGAATCCTGCAGGACGCGCACCTTGTCGGCTAAGATCTTGCCTTCCTTCAGCAGGCGCTGGAAGATCGGTTTGGACAGGCCGCCGGCCGCGACCTTCTTGTTCGCGACGGCGAGCGCCACGGCGTCATGCGCGCCGAGCACGCGCAAAGTGTAATCGCGGCCCGACACGAGGCCTTCGTTCAGCAACTGCCAACGCGGAACCCAGGTGCCCGACGTGGAGGCAGGATCGCCGAAGGCGATTTCGCCGCCTTTCAGATCGGTGAGCTTTTTGGCGGGGCTGTCTGCGGGAACGATGATCGTCGCCTGGAAGGTCGGGCCGACGCCGGCGTGGGTCGGCCGTGCGAACGGCTCCAGCGGCGAGCGCTTCGACTGCAAAATATAGGTTACCGGGCCGAGATAGGCGATGTCGAGGCGCCCGAAGCGAAGAGCCTCCGACGTCGCGGCGTAATTGGCGCCGACGACGATTTCGACCGGCAGTTTCAGTTTTTCCTCGAGATAGGCGCGCAGCGGCTCGTTGATCCGCATGACGGTCGGCGCGGATTCGCCCGGCAGCAGGCCGATGAGAAGTTTTTTCGGCCGCTCCTGCGCCGCTGCGCCGAGCGCGCCGAGCAGGCCGAAAGCCAAGGCGGCCGTGGCCAGGAAGCGTGAGAGTTTTTTTTGTGTCATGTCGGCATCCTTTCTCATGAGTGTCCTGTCGATCTGTCGTCGAGGGTGGTGAAAACCCTCGCCTCGGCCTCCGCGTCGAAAGCCTCGGTCGGGCCGTCGAAGACGATCCGGCCGGAATTGATTGCGACGATGCGATCGGCAAGCGCGCGCGCCAATGAGATCTGGTGCAGCACGAGAACGACCGTGACGCCGTTGCGCGTCGCCAGAGCGCGCAGGTCTTCGCCCAGATGGCGCGCAAGCGGAGGATCGAGGGAAGAAAAAGGCTCGTCGCCGAGCAGCAGTCGCGGGCGGCGGGACAGCGCGCGCGCGATCCCGATGCGTTGCCGYTCGCCGCCGGAAAATTTCTCGACGCGCTCGAAGGCGCGGCGCAGCATGCCGACGTCTCGCAGGGCCTGTGCGGCGCGCTCGCGGGCCTCGCCGGGCCACGGCAACGGCGAGAGCGGATACCGCTTGTCCGCCAGTCCCAGCAGCACATTGTCGAGGGCGCCGAGCCGCCCGATCAACGCATGATCTTGAAATATCGTCGCCGTCTGCCGGCGCATTTGCGCCCACCGCGCCGCATCGGCCAACGGGCCTATGTCCGGCGCGCGAATGCTGCCGCCTGTCGGGGTGAGCAAGCCGTTGAGCACATTGATCAACGTGGTCTTGCCGGCGCCGGAGGGGCCGACGATCGCCGTGACGAGACCGCGTTCGAGATCGAATGATATGCGATCCAGAATTCGACGGCCGTCACGCTCGACGAGAAGGTCGTCGATCGTCAGCGCCGCCTTGGCGGGATCGTTTCGTGGAAAGACGTGCATATTCATTATCGCGGCCTCTCAGCCGACTCGCGACCATTCGATCCTGCCGTTTCGATCGAGAGCGTCGGAGCGAGGCTGCGATCATCGTCCTGCGTTCGAATAGCGTCGATCTCGATCGATCGTGCGGAGCGATCCGAGTCGCGGGCTCTCGGCGTCAACGCTCGTGGAGATGCAGTCGAATGGCGCAACGTCGTCATGGCGTCTCCCAAAAGAATCCTGTGGCGCTCCGCGCAAAGGGCGCGTGTGATCCGGGATGAGGAGAACGGCTCATGCCGTCGGCGGTCGCCGCGCGAGCGACGACGAGATCGTGCTTCGTCCATCGTTTGGTGGATCGCTCGATCGGTGATCCTCTACGAGCATGATCCGCGCCACATGGCCATCGATCGGCTCCGACCACAAATTCATGCGAATTTTTTGCGTTTCGCGCTCGTCGTGGCGCACGGAAATGTACGAATCGAGAAAATCCGCTCCGGAAGGTGCAAGACATGCGAGGCGTCGCAAGCTTCGAAGACCGCGCTTACATGCAAATTCATGGCGTTTCACGCGAGAACGCTCGATACGCTCTTCGTCGACAGAGCTGGCCCGACCTTTGCTCCCGAGTTCTTCGAAATTCAATGGATGCCTTCATGTCGCAGCGACTCAGCCATGCTTCCTCTCCGGCAATAGAAGGAGACGCAGGCCGTTCGCGATTGCCGTCCAGGCGATCGGAAGCGGCGCGGTCGTGCTGGCTGCGTCCCGGCGTCATCGTGCATGATCCTTCCGTAACGGTCGATGGGCTGCTGATCGAGTTTGCAGCTGAATTGCGACAACGGGGATTCGAGGTGCGCGGCTACGCACGCAATAACGGCGCAGTCGCATCCGACGGCACACCGCTCTCGATCGATCTGGCCTCTGGCGCCGCATTTGTCGAAGAGCCGAATGCGGCCGCCGCTCATTTGTTGCGCGCGATCGAGGAAAAGGCGGACCTTTTTGCTGTCGGCCGCTTTCCGGCCTGCGTCGATGCGACGAGGGAGGTCGGTCTGCCGATCGGTTTCGGGCCCGCAAAGGGTCTGCCCGTGCTGACCGCGATTGCTGGCCAATCGATCCATCATTGGCACAGCTTCGTGCGCCGGGAGGGCTCCATGGTAGCGCCGGATCGTCGCTCGCTATGGCGATGGTGGGGACTGGATAAATTGTACCATGATCTCGTTCTCGGCGTCGCGGAGGAGGAAATCACGCGGATCGCCTGTGGGCAGCGCTGGATCATGGTGGAAGGACGGCATGGCGCGGGCCTCGCCTATCTGCCGCGTCATCCGCGCGAATTGATTCCCTCCTTGCCGAGCCTGCAGCGTGAGAGCCTTCGCACCTTGGCGCGTTTCAGTCTTTCCTGGAATCCGCTCGAGGCGGCTCTCGGAGTCGCGGCGATCAACGCTCACTATAATCGCTTCGACCTCGAAGGCGCTCAGGGCAATGGCGTGCGGCGATTCCGCAAGGCGCCGGGACCGGTGGTGGTCATCGGCGCGTTTCCAGGAGTCGACTCCATCCTTCCCGAATGCCTGATCATCGAAAAGGAGCCGCGACCCGGCGAATATCCGACCGTGGCCATGGAGTCGCTCCTGCCGGGATGTCGCGGCGCCATCGTCAATTCGTCGGCGCTCGTCAACCAGAGCTTGCTGCGCATTCTGCGCCTCGTGAGTCATCAGGCCGTTGCTCTAATCGGGCCTTCCACGCCATTGACGTCCCGCTTGTACGATTACGGCCTCGCCGTTCTCGGCGGCTTCATCGTGCGCGACGCCAATGGCCTCGCGAAGGCGATCGAAGGAGGGGCGCTGCCGAAAGATTTCGCCCGTTTCGGGCGTTATGTCCATCTTGCCGAGGATTTCGCCTTGGCGGGATAGAGGACGAACTCCTCAATTCTGACGTTTCCAGTCTCGTGCTGGAGCGTCCGACGCGGCATGAGCCGTTTCCCTGTCGTCTCGAATCGGGCGCGCAGCTCCGATCCGAAGCCTGGAGACCGATCATGCATCTCGAAATCTCGCTCAATCGATATGTCGGCGCGTTGCGCCTCGAAGGCCATGCCTATGACGCCATCGCTTTCGCCTTGGCCGAAAGCGCGGTCGACGCGTTGATCGCGGCCGGCTTTCGCAACGGCGCTCTCGATTCCGGCATGGCCATGGTGATAGGCGCCATGCGGGAGCGCGCAGCCGAATTGCGAGCCATGCGCGCGCCGCCGTCGCCGAGGCTCGTCAAGCTCGACGGGGGCGGCAAAGAGAGCGAGCGCGATCCTACGACCTGTCGGTTCGCGGGCCTATTGTCGGAGCCTCGCCAGAACCGTTCGTCGAAACGCAGCGTTCCGCCTCCGTTTGTCGGAGAGCCGGCGTGAACATCGCCCCGAGTCGTTCGTACTGTTGCGAACTCTCCTCGTCGCCGTACGGCCAAAAAAGCGAGCTAGATTTCTGGCGCGCTGTTTGCTCGATGGTTTGAGCTGCACTTTCTGGAGCAGGGATCGATAATGGAGCGAGAAGGCATCGCCAGAAAACTTTTGCGTCCGCCGCCGTCGCCGGCGACGCGCATTTTCTTTCTCGCACGCTCGGCGCCGCTGGCGCCCGATTACGCTCCCGCCTCCTATCCTGGAGACGGGGGCTATCCCGCATACTACCATCGGGTCTGGAGCGTGCTGCGTGATCTCGGTTATGCGGTGACGACCTCCAATCGGTTTCGCGCTCTCCATGCGGTGGCGCCGTCGATCGATCTGGTCTTCTCGCTCTACAACCGGGCGCCGTTCGACAATCCGGAAGTCTTCGTCGCCTCGACTTGCGAATTTCTGCATTTGCCCCATGTCGGCGCCAAGCCGAACATTCGCGCGCTCGCCGAGGACAAATGGCTGACAAAAAATCTCGCCCGCTCCATCGGCCTGCCGGTCGCGGACGGAGCGATTTTCGCGCGCCGCGAAGACCTCGAAAATCCTCCGCCGTTTCGCGGGCCCTACTTCGTGAAGAATCGGTTCGGGGCCGCCTCGGAAGGCGTGTCGGAACAATCGATCCAGGATGACTGGTCGGGCGCCGCGCGCGTCGCCGAGACCTTTTTTGCACGCGGCATGTCCGTGCTCGTCGAGCAATATGCTGCGGGCGTCGACGTGACCGTTCCCGTTCTCGGCGGCGACGAGCCGCTCATTCTCGGACTTGTGCGGCCACGGTCGAATCGGCTCGGCGCCATCGTCACCGAGGATCTGAAACGCGACGACCCGCTGGGCTATGAGATTTTCGAGAACGCCGATTACGTCCCGTATTTTCATGCCGACGTTCGCGCGCTATGGGCGGCGGCGGGGCCGATGGATTATCTGCGGCTCGACTATCGCTTCGACCCGACTACGGGCCGGCGCATCTTTCTCGAATTCAATCTTTGTTGCCACATCGGGCGGAGCGGCGCGATCTGCCTCGCCGCCGCGCAATGGGGTCTCCTCCAGGCCGATGTCCTCGGCCACGTCGTCGAATATTCGCTGCGACGGCAGATGCGCGAAAGGGAGAAGCAGCAATGGGTCTGCTGACGAATCCGCTCACGCTCGGACTCGACACGTCTCGCAACATCTTCGACGATCCTTCGTCGGCGCGAACCGAGACAGGCGGCTGGGACTTCCTCGGATCCTGTCCCGTTCCCTTGCGCGCGAGAATGCGCGAGGATATCGCGTTGATTGCGCAAGCGCATGTCGCGGCCGGCGGCGCGCGCCTGAAATGGCTTATGCCCATGGGGCAGGGCGGCCGCACGCCGATGGGGCGGCTGCGCTTCATCCGCGAATTGGAGGAATTCCCGAAGCTGCTCGCGTCGGCGGAATACGGCAACGCCTTCAATCGCGCCTTTCACTCGGCTCATGTGGAGCGCGGAACCTTCGCCTCGCTCCAGCCGGAGAGCAGCGCAGAGGTTTTCGTCGAGGCCGGGCTGATCGATCCCCTCGGCTGGATCGGCGTCTACGCCGTAGCGCCTTTCGTTCTGCTCATCGATCGCGAGAGACTGGGATCGCGGCCGGCGCCGCGAAGCTTCGCCGAGCTCACCGACCCGATCTATCGCGGCGAAGTGGTTTTCTCCGGTTGGCGGCGCGAGGGAGAATCGCGTTGGCGTTCCTATAATCTCTTCTTCCTGGTCGCGATGCTGCGGCTATTGGGCGAGACGGGCTTTACTGCTCTGCTCGCCAATGTGCCGGGCCTCATGCATTCCGCGCAGATGCCTCGCTATGCCGGGACCGCCGCGTCGCTCGGAGCCGTTTACGTTCTGCCGTGGGCGCTCGCCGATCTCTGCCCGCGACGCGATCGCAGCGAGGTCGTCTGGCCGCGCGAGGGCGGGCTCGCCTTTCCGCTCTGGATGACGGCGCAGGCGGCGCATCGGGAGAAGATTTCGCCGTTCGCCGATTATTTCTTCGC
>PQAN01000099.1 GCA_003105285.1 Methylocystaceae bacterium | reverse complement strand
GGGGCCGCCACAGCGGTCGTCATGACAGACGCCGCAACACGCGGTATGGTCGCGCCGTCCGCAGCCTTCGCCCCGAGCCCCGTATGCCCTTCTTCGTTCTTCCCTTTCCGATGATCGATCCGGTGCTCGTCGAGATCGGGCCTGTTCCCATTCGCTGGTATGCGCTCGCCTATATCGCCGGGCTCGCGCTCGGCTGGCTCTATGCGCGCCGGCTCGTCGCTCGCAAGACGCTGTGGGGCGAGACGCCCCATCCCTCGCGCGACAGCCTCGACGATCTGCTCGTCTATGTCACTTTCGGCGTCATCGTCGGCGGACGCCTCGGCCATGTATTGTTCTACGCGCCGGCCTATTATCTCGCGCATCCGGGAGAGATCGTCGAAACCTGGAAAGGCGGCATGGCCTTTCACGGCGGGCTCATCGGCGCGATCGTCGGCATGACGCTGTTCGCCTTGCGAGAGAAAATCTCCGCGCTGACGGTGGCGGACATTTGCGCGACCGTCGCGCCCCTCGGCATTTTCTTCGGCCGCCTCGCCAATTTCATCAAGCCGGAGATGTGGGGACGCGAGAGCGACGTCCCCTGGGCCATGGTGTTTCCCGGCGCCGGCGACGCGCCGCGCCATCCGAGCCAGCTCTATGAGGCGGGGCTCGAGGGGCTCGCGCTCTATGTGCTGCTCGCCATCGCCGCGCAGCGCGGCGCGTTCAAGCATCCCGGCCTCGCCACCGGCCTGTTCGGCGTGGGCTATGGCGCGGCGCGCATCTTCAGCGAATTCTTCCGCGAGCCCGACCCTGCGTCGGAAGCGCTCGCCAACGGCCTGACGATGGGCATGGCGCTGTCGGCGCCCATGGTTCTCGCCGGCGCGGCGCTGATCCTTTTCGCGCTTCGGCCGCAGCGAGCGACGGCATGAGCGCGCTGCGCGACGAGATCGCCGCCATCATCGCGCAGGATGGGCCGATCACGCTCGAGCGTTACATGTCGCTCGCTCTGTCGCATCCGACGCTCGGCTATTACATGACGCGCGATCCGTTCGGCGCCGGCGGCGATTTCATCACCGCGCCGGAGATCAGCCAGATGTTCGGCGAGCTCGTCGGCCTCTGGGCGCAGGAGGCGTGGCGCGCGGCCGGCGCGCCGGCGCCCGCGCATCTCATCGAGCTCGGACCGGGGCGCGGCACGCTGATGTCCGACGTGCTGCGCGTCGCGCGCATATCGCCGCCCTTCTTCGACGCCATCGACGCGCATCTCGTCGAGACGAGCCCCGTTCTCGAGGCGGTTCAGCGCAGAACGCTCGCCGACGTCGAAACGCCGATCGGCTGGAGCGCCGACATCGCGCTGGCGCCGCAGGGGCCGGCGATCATTCTCGCCAATGAGTTCTTCGACGCGCTGCCGGCGCGCCATTTCGTCAAGACGGCGCGCGGCTGGAGCGAGCGGCTCGTCGGACTGGACGACGCCGGCGCGCTCGTTTTCGGCGTGCCGGATCATGTCGAGCAGGACCTGAAGATCGCGGCGCCGGAAGGCTCGATCATCGAGGTCGGCGCGATCGCGGCGCGGCTGATGAGCGAGATCGCCGCGCGCCTCGTCGCGCAGGGCGGCGCGCTGCTCGTCGTCGATTACGGCCATACGCGAACGACTTTGGGCGAGACCTTGCAGGCCGTGGCGAGGCACGCCTATGTCGATCCGCTCGCCGAGCCGGGCGAAGCCGATCTGACGACGCATCTCGATTTCGCCGCTCTCGCGCGCGCCGCGACATCGGCCGGCGCGCGCGTGCAGGGGCCGGTGACGCAAGGCGCGTTTCTGACGCAGCTCGGCATCGCGCAGCGCGCCGAAGCCTTGCAGAGACGGGCGACGCCGGCGCAGAGCGCCGATATCGCGCTGGCGCTCGAGCGACTCGCCGGAGCCGGCGATCCGACGCGCAATATGGGCGAATTGTTCAAGGCGATGGCGGTGACGCATCCCGCCATGCCCGATCTTCCAGGATTTTACGCATGACCGACACGCCGGACGACGGCCTCGCGATTCTGAGCGCCGCCAATCTCGCTCTGCCGGGCGTCCGCCACGCCTTCTTCACGCGTGCGGGCGGCGTGTCGGACGGCGTCTACGAGTCGTTGAACGGCGGCGTCGGCTCCGATGACGAGCCGTCGCGCGTCGCCGAGAATCGCGCCCGCATGGCGCGCCGTCTCGCCGCCGAGGCGGACCGCCTGCTGGTCCCCTATCAAATCCACTCGAGCGAGGCGCTCTATGTCGACGCGCCTTGGGAAGCCGACGCGCGTCCGCGCTGCGATGGGCTCGTCACCGACCAGGCCGCGCTCGCCTTGGGCGTGACGGGCGCCGATTGCGGCATGCTGCTGTTCGCCGACGCGCGCGCCGGCGTCGTCGGCGCTTGCCACGCCGGCTGGAAAGGCGCGCTGACCGGCATGATCGAGGCGACGGTCGCCGCCATGGAGACGCGCGGCGCGCGGCGCGCCGACGTTCACGTCGCGCTCGGCCCGGCGATCGGCCCTAAGAGCTACGAGGTCGGCGCCGAATTCGTCGAGCGTTTCGTGTCGGTCGATGCGCGCCATGCACGCTTTTTCGCGCCCTCGACGCGAGCGGGCCATGCGATGTTCGATCTTCCGTCCTTCATCGAATCGCGCGTCGCGGCGCTCGACGTCGCCTCCTTCGAAAGCTTGCGCATCGACACCTATACGAATGAAACGCACTGCTTCAGCTACCGCCGCAGCGTGCATCGCAAGGAGCCGGATTACGGGCGGCTCGTCTCGGCGATCGCGCTGGGGTGAGAAGCGTTCGGCCGTAAGGTCGAGCGATCCCTGAATGTTTTTCTTGTTGTTTATGTGTACATGATAGTGTACACATAAGTGGATTTTGTCGATGGATTTCGAATGGGACGAGGCCAAGCGGCGCGCGAACATCCGCAAGCACGGCGTGGATTTTTTCGATGCGGCGGCGATTTTCGAAAACGATATTTTCGAACTCGCGGACGATCGCGACGATTATGGCGAAGAACGGTGGGTCGCCATCGGCCATGTCGACGGGACGGTTTATCGGGTTGTCTATACGATGCGGTTCGACGTGATCCGCATCATCAGCGCGCAAAGGGCCAATCGTCGTGACCGAGAACGCTATTATCAAGAAATTCTCTCTCGACGAGATTGAGACCGCGCGAGCGCGCGGGGAGTCTGAGACGCGAGCCGACGCGCCGGAAGCCGAGCCGTTGGGAGAAGAGTTCTGGGCGCATGCTGTGCGCGTTCGGCCGCGCGAGCGCAAGGCGTCGGTTCATTTGCGCGTCGACGCCGATGTGCTCGACTGGTTCAAGGCGCAGGGACCCGGCCATCTGACGCGCATGAACGCCGTGCTGCGCGCGTATTTCGAGGCGATGCGAGGGGGAGCGCGGCCATCAGAATAAACCAGCGCCAACGCCGCATTTCATCTCATTGCAGGAACTACGCAGTCGCCGCAGCCGGCGCCCTCGGATTTTTCGGTTGAACCCTTGCGCGCGGCTCAAAAATCGTTTTGTTGCACCATTTATGGACGAGTCGGAGAGGCGCGCGCTCTCGGATCAAGGCGCCGAGAGGGTGCAGGCGGAGCAGTTATCGGCGCTGATGCGCCATTTCCCCGGCGTGATGCTCGCCAATGTCTGCAATGCCCTGGTTTTCGTGATCGCGAGCTGGAAAACGGACAAGTTCCCTCTCGCTCTCGGGTGGGCGACGGTCATTTGGTCGATCGTCAGCCTCATGGTTCTGCGGCAATGGGTCCGACGCGCGACTTCGAGGAGCGCCGCTCCGCGCCGGCGGCGGGGAATTCGACGGCTGCTGCTGTACGCGATCTCGCTCGGCTTGGCCTGGGCCGCGCTCCCCTTGCTGTTCTTCGACGACGCGAGCCTCGGCGGTAAGCTGCTCATTGTCTGCCTGAGTTCCGGAATGCTGTGCGGCGGCGTGTTCGTGATGGCCAGCACACCGGCGGGCGCGATCGCGTTTTCAGGTCCGATCGCAATGGGAGCCCTCGTCGCACTGCTCCGCGTCGGCGATACCGAGCACATATTGATGGCGACCGTTCTCGCCGTTTATTCAGCCGTGCTCTTTCTCGGTTCATTCAACTACGCCAAAGAGCTGGGAAATCTGGTCGCGACGCAAATCGACGCCGAGGAGAAGGCGAGCGCGAGCGTGAAGAACTTGGGCGTTTTGGCCGAAATGGCCGCAGGACTCGCGCATGAGATCAGCCAGCCGCTCGCGGCGGCGACCTCTTACATCCGTTCGGCGGAGCGTCTTTTGCAGATTCCGACGGAGAAAAGGGAAGTTCCGATCGAGCGGCCTCTGCGGGACGCGGCGACGCAACTGGAAAACGTCCGCCAGATCATCGTGCATCTGCGACAAGCCATCACGGACCGCAAAGCCGAGAAAAAGCTTTTGCACCTGCATGGAGTGATTCGAAGCGTGATCGAAGCCAATCGCAAGCTGCAGGAGGAAGCGCGTATTCGAATTGACGCCAACCTCACGGCTCGCAACGATGTCGTATTGGCGAACGCCGTGGAGATGAGACAGATTTTCACCAATCTGATCACCAATGCGTTCGACGCCATGCAATCGAGCCCGGAACGCGCGCTCGCCATATCGTCCCGGCCCGTCGGCGAAAACTCGATCCGAATCGACGTCGCGGACACAGGCGCAGGGATTTCTCCCGCGATCAAGACGAAGCTGTTCGAACCCTTGATGACGACCAAGGCCGGAGGGTTGGGCGTCGGACTGTCGATCACGCGTTCGATCGTCGAGGAGCATCACGGACAAATATGGGCCGAGCCCAACCCTGACGGCGGAGCGATTTTCACCGTGGTGCTGCCTGTCGAAAACAGGGCCGCCGGGATCGATCCGCCTATGTGATCGGCTCGATGCGTCGTCGTGTCTCTTAAGACGATGCGGTTCGAATAGATGCTTCCATGATCGGCGCCGTTACGGCTCGCCGGCCGAAGCTCCTCACGCCCTCGCCCGCTCCATCATCTCCACGAAGCGCGCGAACAGATAATGGCTGTCCTGCGGCCCCGGCGACGCCTCGGGGTGATGCTGCACCGAGAAGGCGGGGCGGTCCTCGAGCGCGATGCCGCAATTGGAGCCGTCGAACAGCGAGCGGTGCGTCTCGACGACATTCTCCGGCAGGCTGTCGCGATCGACGGCGAAGCCGTGGTTCATCGAGACGATCTCGACCTTGCCGGTGGTGAAATCCTTCACCGGATGATTGGCGCCGTGATGGCCCTGCGGCATTTTCTTCGTCTTCGCGCCGACGGCGAGCGCCATCATCTGATGGCCGAGACAAATGCCGAAGACCGGGACCTTATGCGCGAGAAGCTCGCGGATCGTCGGCACGGCGTATTTGCCCGTCTCCGCCGGGTCGCCCGGCCCATTGGAGAGAAACACGCCGTCCGGCTTCAGCGCGAGAATGTCCTGCGCGCTGGCCGTCGCCGGCACGACGGTCACGTCGCAGTCCGACTGCGCGAGCAGGCGCAAGATATTGCGCTTGACGCCATAGTCGATCGCGACGACGCGATATTTCGCGCCATTGCGCTTGCCGTAGCCTTCGCCGAGCCGCCAGATCGTCTCGTCCCAATCGTAGCGTTCGCTCGCGGTGACGCCGGGCACGAGGTCCATGCCGTCTATGCCCGGCCAGGAGGCGGCTCGCGCGCGCAGAGCGGCGAGGTCGAAGACGCCGTCCGGCGCATGCGCGATGACGGCGTTCGGCATGCCCTTCTCGCGAATGAGCGTCGTGAGCGCGCGCGTGTCGACGCCATAGAGCCCGACGATTCCGCGCGCCGAGAGCCAGTCGTTCAAATGCGCGAGGGCGCGGTGGTTGGAGGGATCGCTCGACGGCTGGCCGACGATGACGCCGCGCACGCCGGCGCGGCTCGAAAGATCGACGGTCTCGACGTCCTCCTCATTGACGCCGACATTGCCGATGTGGGGAAAGGTGAAAGTGACGATCTGCCCGGCGTAGGACGGATCGGTGAGGATTTCCTGATAGCCGGTCATGGCGGTGTTGAAGCAGACCTCGCCGACCGCCGCGCCGGAAGCGCCGAAGCCGAAGCCGAAAATCGCCTCGCCGCTCGAAAGAACCAGAACGCCCGTGTGGACCGGCGCCGTCCAGCCGGCTTCCCTGTCTTGATCCAAGCTCATCCCCGCTCTATGCCTCACTCCGACATCGCCGGCCTGGCGCTCCGTCGCTCGAGCGCCCGCCGGGCATGGTCCTAAAACATTTCACCGCGAAGTGGAAATACAATGCGCGAACGGTTTACGGCCGACCTCAAGGCGGCCATGAAGAGCGGCGACAAGCAGCGGGTGGAGACGATCCGCATGATCGCCGCCGGGCTCAAGGATCGCGACATCGAGGCGCGCGGCCAGGGCAAGAGCCTGTCGGACGACGAAATTCTCGCTCTGCTGCAGAAAATGGTGAAAAGCCGGCAGGAGTCGCTCGATATCTACGAGAAAGCGGGCCGCGCCGACCTCGCCGAGAAGGAGCGCGCCGAAATCGCCGTCATTTCCGGCTACCTGCCGCAACAGCTCGGGGAAGCCGAGGTCGCGGAGGCCATAAAGGCGGCGATCGCCGAAACCGGAGCGGCGTCGATCAAGGATATGGGCAAGGTGGTCGCCGCGCTCAAGGCGAAATATACGGGCCGCATCGACTTCGGCAAAGCCAGCGCGGCGGTCAAGGCGGCGCTGTCCGGCTGAGCGGGTCCGCGGTTTTCGGGGAATTTCCTGTGAGGCGCATCTTTTTCCGCGCGGCGGCGCTCGCCGCTCTGCTCTCCTCCGCCTCGGCGGAGGAGGACGGCCCCGCGCCCGACGCGAGCGAGCGCAAATGGGCGCTGGAATTGCGCATGATCGCCGGCGATTCCTACGACGACTGAAAACCATCTTCCCTTCCCGCTCACGGGAGAGGCGGGAAGTGTCGGGGCGATCGTGTGAAGGCTCCCTCGTCATCGCCGCTTCCCGCGATACGCCGACCCCTCGTCCGCTCGATTTCTTCCTGCGAGCGGGAGCACTCGGCGCGCCAACCGATCGACCATTCATGAAGCAAGACGACAAGCATTTCTGCGGCCTCGATTTCGGCACGTCCAATTCGACGGTCGCCTGCGCTCGCGGCGACGGGTCCGCGCTCGTTCCCGTGGAGGGCGACAAGACGACCATTCCGAGCTCGATCTTTTTCGATTTCGACGACGGTTCGGCCTGCTTCGGCCGACAGGCGCTGCAAGCCTATGTCGACGGCCAGGACGGGCGGCTGATGCGTTCGCTGAAGAGCGTGCTCGGCCATCCGCTCCTCGACGAGACGGTCCGAATCAAACGGCGCGCCTATACGTACGGCGACATCATCGGCCTGCTCGTCGCGCATCTGAAGCGCTCGGCCGACGCGGCGGCGGGCGCGGATGTGTCGCAGGTCGTCATGGGCCGTCCGGTCCATTTCGTCGACGACGACGAGACGGCCGATCGAAAGGCCCAGGACTCTCTGGAGGCCATCGCCAGAGCCCAAGGATTTCGGCATGTGGAGTTTCAATACGAGCCGATCGCGGCGGCGCTGGATTACGAGCGAACGGTCGCCGAGGAGCAATATGCGCTGATCGCCGATATCGGCGGCGGCACGTCGGATTTTTCCATCGTCCGCGTCTCGCCGCAGGGCCGCGCGCGAGCGGACAGAAGCGCCGACGTGCTCGCCAACACGGGCGTTCACATCGGCGGGACGGATTTCGACAGGCTGCTCAGCATGAAAGCGGTGATGCCGCATTTCGGATTGAACAGCGAGACGAAGAGCCATTTCGGCGGCAAGATTTTGGCCGTGCCCAACGCCTATTTCGGCGATCTCGCCACCTGGCACCGCATCAACCTGCTCTATTCGCAAGCTACGCTGCGCGAGTTGAACGATTTGGAGAAACGCTCGCTCGCGCCGGCGCTGCTGCGCCGCCTTCGCAACGTCGTCGAGCAGCGCCAGGGACATGCGATCGCGCTTCAAGTCGAGCGCGCCAAGATCGCGCT
>PQAN01000098.1 GCA_003105285.1 Methylocystaceae bacterium | reverse complement strand
TCCGCCACGACGGCGGTCGCCAGCAGAGCCGGCGCGGCGAGCAGAGCCAAGGCCCAGCGGCCGGTCGAGACCCCCGGAACGGCGAGGCGCGAGAGCAGGCCGATCGCCGCCGCCAGCAGGCTGAGCGTGACGGCGAATTTCAGCAGGAAGCGCAGGCTTTCGAGCGCCTGGCCGATATCGGGACGCAAGCCGATGAAGAGCAGGAACGCGCCGATGGCGATGACCGTCCCGAGCGCGATCGCACCGGCGAAGATCCGCCGGAACGGCGTCCTCGTGGCCGTGAGGTCGGCGACGAGCGCGCCGATCAGGTCTTCCGTTTTCATCGGCTGTCCTTCCGATACAGCGCGGCGAGGGACTTGATGGCGCGATGCAGCGCGACGCGCACCGCGCCTTCGCTCATCTCGAGGCGCGCCGCCGTCTCCTGAACCGAACGTCCCTCGACCGACAAGGAGCGCACCAGATCGCGCTGACGGTCGCCGAGCTTGTCGATGAGACGATCGAGGTCGCGCCGGTCCGTCGGGTCGTCATCGCCTTCAGCGGCCAATATATCCGTCAGATCGTCGATCGGCAGCGATTGTCTGTTTCCTTTGCGGCGGCGCGCGTCGATGAGCTTGTTGCGCGCGATCGTCATGATCCAGGGGATGATCGGGCGGTCCGTGTCCCAGGTCTGCCGCTTGAGGTGAATGGCGAGAAGCGCCTCTTGAACGACATCCTCCGCCTCGCCGCCGTCGAGCCCGACGCGGGCGCAATTGCGGCGCGCCACGCTCCGCAGAACCGGCGTCAGCGAGGCGAGAAGCCGGCGATAAGCGACTGAATCGCCGTCGATCGCGGCGCGCATCAACATGGCCCATTCCTCCTCGGACCGCTGCAAATCCGCTCTCCCGCTCAATCATTCGCCGCAAATCGCCTTTCGTTACTTCATGCCCCTGCCGATCGTCGAGTTTTTCTTTCCTTCATAATCGTCGATGCGAAGGAGGGCTGTAACAAGGACGCCGCGACGCGCGAAGAGGTCGTCGTGAGCCGCTTTCGCAGCTCTCGTTCGCTCCAGGAGGAAAAGCGATGGATCGTCGTTCTCTCAATCTCGCTCTGGCCGGCTCGCTCGCCGCCGCTCTGTCTCTTCTCGCGGCCTCCGCTTCCGCGAAGGAGGCCGGAAAAGAAAAATGCTTCGGCGTCGCGCTGAAAGGCCAAAATGATTGCGCCGCCGGGCCGGGCACGACCTGCGCCGGCTCGTCCAAGACCGATTATCAGGGCAACGCCTGGAAATATGTTCCGACGGGAACCTGCACCTCGTTGAAGACGCCGCGCGGCAAGGGCTCGCTCGAGCCGATCACGCGGTCCTGACGGATTTCGAAGGCGCCTCCGGCGAAGGATTTTTCCCATGCAGACGTCGTCGCAACTTCCCGCCCGCGCCGGCGTCGGCTTCAAGCCGGCGCATCTCGGAGCGATCGTCGCCGAGGCGCCTTCCGTCGCATTCTTCGAGATCCATGCCGAAAATTACATGGGCGCAGGCGGGCCGCCGCATGAGCATCTGGCTCGTCTGCGCAGGGATTACGCGCTCTCCATCCATGGCGTGGGCCTCTCGATCGGCTCGGCCGAACCTCTCGACCAGAGACATATCGCCCGTCTGCGAGCCTTGTGCGATCGCTACGAGCCGCAGAGCTTTTCGGAGCATCTGGCATGGTCGACGCATGGCGGCGTCTTCTTCGACGATCTCTTGCCGTTGCCCTACACGCGAGACACGCTCGCGCGCGTCATCGACAATGTCGACGAGGTTCAAAATGCGCTCGGACGGCAGATGCTGCTCGAAAATCCGGCGACTTATCTGCTCTTCGAGGAAAGCGCGATCCAGGAGCCGGAATTCCTCGCCGAGATCGCGCGCCGCACCGGCTGCGGCCTGCTTCTCGACGTCAACAACGTCTACGTTTCGGCGACGAACCACGGCTTGGACGCCTCCGCTTTTCTCAGCCCTTTCGCATTCGAGCATGTGCGCGAAATCCACCTCGCCGGCCACTTCGCGACGAGCGACGCGAGCGGCGCGCCTCTGCTGATCGACGCACACGACTCTCCCGTCGCGGAACCCGTTTGGACGCTGTTCTCGCAAGCGATCGCGAGAACCGGTCCCGTGGCGACGCTCATCGAATGGGACAACGACGTTCCCGATTGGCCCATTCTGTCGCGCGAGGCGCAAATGGCGCAGGTCGTTCTCGACGAGGCGGCGGCGCGCGCCGCCGCCGCATGACAAAGGAGTCTGCGATGTGGGCCACCGTGCAAGGGCGTTTCGCCACGGCGCTGACGGACCAAAGGACTGCGCCGCCGTACGGCGTGAGGTCGGAGCGTTTCGACGTCCATCGCAACAACGTCGCGAGCGGCCTCGCGCGAGCGCTCGCGCTTCGCTTTCCCGCAACGGAACGCATCGTCGGCGAGGAGTTCTTCGCGGCGATGGCGCGAGAGTTCGTTTCGCGCCATCCTCCCGCCTCTCCCGTTCTTCTCGAATATGGCGGGGGCTTCGCCGAATTCGTGGAAAACTTCGAGCCGGCGAGCGAGCTTTTCTATCTGCCGGACGTCGTCCGGCTCGAAGATGCGCGCGTGCGCGCCTATCACGCCGCCGACGCGCGGCCGCTCTCCCCGCGAGACTTGGCCGACGTCCCGCGAGAGCGACTGGCCGATCTCACATTCGACATCCATCCTTCCGTCTCGGTCGTGCGGTCGAAACATCCGATCGTGACGATCTGGTCGATGAATGTCGGCGAGACCGAACTCGCGCCGATCGACGATTGGGTCGGCGAAGACGCTCTGGCCGCTCGCCCCGAGTCGCGCGTCGACATTCGTCGCCTTCCGCCGGGCGGCGCGATCTTCGTCGAACGGCTCCTCGGCGGCGCCGAGCTCGGCCTCGCCGCGCAGACGGCCGCTCGAGAAACAAGGGATTTCGATCTCGCCGTCGTTCTGGCGGAAATTCTGGCGGCCGGAGTCCTCGCCGCCATTCGCGATTGAGAGGTGAAACATGAGCGCCGCCACAAATCATCGCTTGGTCGGGGCCTCGCGCAGAACGGGACCGCTCGGCGTCCTCGGCCGGCCGACGGAGCTTTTCGAGCGCATCCCTTATTCGGTCATCGCGCTCGCCGCCCGCGTCTTCCCGGCCGCCGTCTTCTGGCAGTCGGGACAAACGAAGCTGGACGGGTGGCGGGTTTCGGAAAACGCGATCTATCTTTTCCGGGAAGACTATAAGCTGCCGCTGATCGATCCCGTCGTCGCCGCGCATCTCGCGGCCGTCGCCGAACATGTCCTGCCGATCCTGCTCGTCGCCGGTCTCATGAGCCGCTTCGCCGCGCTCGCTCTCCTCGGCATGACGCTCGTGATAGAAGTGTTCGTCTATCCCGACGCATGGCCGACGCATGGCGTCTGGGCGACATGCCTTCTCATCGTCCTCGCGCGGGGGCCGGGCGCCCTCTCGCTCGACCACCTTCTTTCTCGGGCGTCGAACAGGAAGGCGTGAGCCATGCTGATCCGCCGTTCATCGGATATTCCGTCGTCCGAAATTACGCCGCGATCCGCCTATCTGCGACGGCGCGAGTTCATGTCCGGCGCCGCGGGGCTCGGCATGGCCGCGCTGTTCGGCCGACGCGCGCAGGCCGCGCCTCTGAAAGCCGCAAAGAGCCCGTTCTCGACCGACGAACCGGCGACGCCGCTGCAGGATGTGACCTCCTACAATAATTTCTACGAGTTCGGCCCGAGCAAGACCGACCCGGCCGCGCGCGCCCATTCGCTGACGACATCCCCATGGACCGTGGCGATCGACGGCCTCGTCGCCAAGCCCGCCAAATATCTTCTGGAGGATTTCCTCGAGCCCTTCGCGCTCGAGGAGCGAATCTATCGGATGCGCTGCGTCGAGGGCTGGTCGATGGTCATTCCCTGGATCGGCGTTCCGCTCGCGCACGTCTTGAAACGCGCCGAGCCGCTCGGCGACGCCAGATATGTGGCCTTCGAGACATTGGCGCGGCCGGATGAAATGCCGGGCCAGAAGGGGCTGCTGCAGCTCTTGCCATGGCCCTATGTCGAAGGYCTGCGGCTCGACGAGGCMMTGCAYCCGCTSACGATCCTCGCCRTCGGCCTCTAYGGCGAGACGCTTCCCAATCAGAACGGCGCGCCTCTGCGCCTCGTCGTCCCGTGGAAATACGGCTTCAAGAGCATCAAGTCGATCACGCGCGTCAGCCTCGTCGCGACACAGCCGAAAACTTCATGGAACAGGCAGAACCCCCGCGAATACGGCTTCTATTCCAACGTCAATCCGAAGGTCGATCACCCGCGCTGGAGTCAGGCGACGGAACGGCGCATCGGCGAGGGCGGATTGTTCGCCAGGCGCCGGCCGACGCTCATGTTCAACGGCTACGCCGAGCAAGTCGCCGGGCTCTATTCCGGCATGGACCTGGAGACATTCTTCTGATGTCCGTCATTCGCTCGATCGCGCGTCCGGCGTCACGCTGGCGGGTTCCAAAGCTCGCGGCCTACATCCTCGGCTTTGCGCCGGCCGCCTGGACGCTGCGCCTCGGCCTGGCCGATCGCCTGGGGCCAGAGCCGATCAGGGCGCTCGAGCAGAGCCTCGGCCTATGGTCCTTGCGCTTTCTCCTCGCCTGCCTCTTCGTCGCGCCGCTGCGGCAGACAATTGGCGTCGATCTCCTGCGTTACAGGAGGGCGCTGGGACTGCTGGCGTTCTACTACGCCGCCCTCCATTTGCTCGCCTATGTCGCGCTCGACCATGGCTTCGACTGGCTCGCCGTCTGGGCGGATATCGTCAAACGGCCTTATGTGACCGTCGGCATGGCGAGCTTCGCGATTCTCGCGCCGCTCGCCGCCACCTCCAACAATGAGATGATCCGCCGCCTCGGCGGCAAGGCCTGGGCGAGGCTGCATCGGCTCGTCTATGCCGCCGCGATCGCCGCGGCGCTCCATTTCATCCTGATCGTCAAATCCTGGCCCCTGGAGCCGCTCGTCTATGCGGCGATCACGGCCGCCCTGCTCGCCTATCGGGCCTATCTCGCGGTCCGTCGGCGAAAAAGCCGAGGCCCGTTCGCGAGCGGCGTCAATCGGCTTCCAGCTTCGCCGTGACTCGCGGACGAAGAGCCTCGGACCGCGAACGCCATGCGGCGTGGACCGCGAGGGCCGCGGCGCCGAGAAAGCCGATCGTCGTGAGCGTGAAGCTGACGCCCGCCTGCAGCGGGAAATGCGGCTCGGGGATCGTCGCGGGATCGATCTTCGGACGCAGGGCGCGCAGCAGGAATCCCAAAGGATTGAAGAAAGCGCCATAGCAGGCCGCGCCGATGACCCATAGCGGCGGCTCGATCCGATATTGGCGGAACAGCAGCGCGAACAGGAAGAGAAACTGCGCCATCATCAGATAGTCGACATGCGCCCTGATGAGATCGGCGCGATCGACGACGAGGCCGGCGAGAGAGCCGTTCGGGAAGAACAAGCTGACGCCGAGCGCCCAGGCGATAGCCAGAGCGATCACGAGGCAGAGGGTCGCGAAACCCAGCAGGAACACATTGCGTAGCGGAGTTCGCGCGAATGCCGATTCTGATGTCATCGATGTCGTCTCCAGCGTCGTTTCGTTCTCCGCGCAGAATCCGTTCGACGAGCGCTTTGCGCCAGGGGCGCGGAGCCTTCGAAACTCTGGGCAATTTGCCCGATCTTGCGCGCAATCCGCCCTATTGCTCCCGTTCTCGCCCGATCGCGTTGGCGCGGGGGCAAAACCCTGCTTTACTCGGCCGGTCCCGGAAGAGGAGCTCGCGCTCGATGCAACTGATCCTTCGTCTCATTCTGCGGCTCGTCGCCATCGTCCTCGTCTGCCTCACGCTCGCCGTCGGCTGGGTGATGGACGACGCGCATCGCATGATCGCGGCGGAGACGGCCGATTCGGCGGAACGAGTCGCGCACGAGCTGGAGAACCTGTTCTGGCGCGAGATCCTGTGGCGCGGCAGCATGCGCAGAGACAAGATCCTGCCCATCCCCAATTGGGAATCGCTCGCGACATTGAAGCTCGTGTCGCCGGGCGTCTGCATCACCTTCGTTCCGGGAAGCGAGGAGCCGCGCACATTGTGCAGTCAGGTCGACGGCGTCGGAACGCCGGCGCCGCAATGGTTCGCGAATGCGTTCGAGGCTCTGTTCGGCCCGCAGGCGCCGATCGAGCGGCCGCTGACGGTCCGCCAGCCCGAGACGGGCGCAGTCGTCGCGCGAGCCGACCCGGCGGCGGCCGTGCGGCAGGCGTGGCGGCAAATAACGATCGTCATCGGCGTCGCGGCGTCCATGGCGCTCGGCATCTGCCTGCTCGCGGCGCTGGCGATCGCGCATGCGCTG
>PQAN01000097.1:8258-12982 GCA_003105285.1 Methylocystaceae bacterium | reverse complement strand
CCTCGAGCCGCATCCGGTGTGAGACCTGTGCAGGAGACCTAAAGGAAAAAGCCCGGCTGTTCGCCGGGCTTTTTTCATTGGGACGGGCGTTTTCGAAGAGAAAAAAGCGACCGGGCGCCGCCTCGCGGCTCTCGGCGTTGCTTCACTTTCGGCTTGCAATGACCGACCGATCCTCACGGACTGGCGCAGCGCCGGGGGCGGGAGGACTCCAAGAGTCGCGCTGGGCCTTCTCGCGCGCTCGACGACGCCTGGAAATGCTTTCTCTCGTGGCGTAGCCGAGACAAAAGCCGATCGCCAGCAAAACGGCGCCCGCAGCGATCGCGTCCATCGATGGAACTCCGGCAGTAGCAGCTCGACGACCGAATATAACTATACCGAGCGCTCCGCGGTATGCAAAATGATAGGCGGAAAAAAGCGAGATCGGCGGCGACGAAACTAGCGTCGAAGCGCCCGAGCGGAAGCGCGAGCCGCTTCGGCGCAGGTCAACCGCGCGGGCCGAACAAGATGACGGCTGCTCCGGAAAGACAGATCGCCGCCCCCGTCAGATCCCAGCGATCGGGGCGATGGCCCTCGACAGACCAGAGCCAGAAAAGCGAGGCGACGATATAGACGCCGCCATAGGCCGCGTAGGCGCGCCCGGCGGCCTCGGCCTCCACCAGAGTCAGAAGATAGGCGAAAAGTCCCAGCGAGGCCGCGCCGGGAAGAAGCCAGAGCGGCGATTTGCCGAGCCTGAGCCAAGCCCAGACGGAGAAGCAGCCGCCGATCTCGGCGAAAGCCGCGCCGACATAGGCGGAAATCGTCACGATTTTCGGCATGTCGCGCGTTCACCCGCCGAGCAGCGCCTCCACCGCCTCGGGCGGCCGGCACAGCGCCGCCTTGTCTCCCACGACGACGATCGGCCGCTCGATGAGGATCGGATGTTTCTCGATCGCGTCGAAAATCTGCTCGTCGCCCAGAGCGGGATCGTCGAGGCCGAGTTCGGCATAGGGCGTGCCGCGCTTTCGCAATATATCGCGGACCGACTTTCCCATGCGCCCGAGAAGCCCTTTCAAAGTCTCTCGATCGGGCGGCGTCTTCAGATATTCCACCACCTTCGGCTCGAGTCCGGCCTCCCGCAAACGGGCGAGAACCTTGCGGGAGGTCCCGCAGGCCGGATTGTGGTAGATGACGACGCTCATATGGCCTCCATTCGACGCGCCCACGCCCGCCGTGCTAATCGTAACCGCGATCGCGCCCCACGCCCACAGCGTCCGGCGTTAACCACAGAGTAGAGATTCCCAGGCTCGCCGAGCAAGACGCGACGATATCTTCCCACAATGGATTTCACGCTCGAACCGAACGAAGATAGGATTTGCGCCTGCGGCGAGGCGTTATTCCGCCTGTCGGAAAATGTCCACATTCGGGCGCTTAGTGCAGCCTCGGCGGCGCGCCGGTCGGCGCTCGGAAGCCGCCGCTCCATCGGTTTTCTCGGAGAACCAAACGAATGACGCGCAATTACTTCGGCACCGACGGCATACGGGGGAGAGCCAATCAGAAGATCACCCCCGAACTCGCGTTGAAGGTCGGACAGGCCACGGGCCTCATCTTCAACCGCGACGGCGAGCGCCGCCACCGTGTGGTGATCGGCAAGGACACGCGGCTCTCGGGCTATATGATCGAATATGCGCTCGTCGCCGGCTTTACGTCCGTGGGCATGGACGTGCTGCTGCTCGGACCGATGCCGACGCCGGCCGTCGCCATGCTCACGCGCTCGATGCGCGCCGACGTAGGCGTGATGATCTCCGCCTCCCACAATCGATATGAGGACAATGGCATCAAGCTGTTCGGGCCGGACGGCCATAAGCTGTCGGACGAGACCGAAGCGGAGATCGAAAAGCTCATCGATCGCGACCTGACGAAAAGGCTCGCCGAGCCGCATTCGCTCGGACGCGCCAAGCGCGTCGAGGACGTGCGGGCGCGCTACATCGAATATGCAAAGCGCACGCTGCCGCGCAACATGACCTTCGAGGGGCTGCGCGTCGTCCTCGATTGCGCCAATGGCGCGGCCTATAAGGTCGCGCCCGAAGCCTTGTGGGAGCTCGGAGCCGAGGTCTTCACGATCGGCGATCAGCCGGACGGATTCAACATCAACCGCGACGTCGGCTCCACATCGCCGCAAGCGCTGCGCGACAAGGTGCGCGAGATGCGCGCCGATGTCGGCATCGCGCTCGACGGCGACGCCGACCGCGTCATCATGGTCGACGAGCGCGGCCATGTCATCGACGGCGATCAGCTGATGGCCGTGGTGGCGCGCAGTTGGCGTGACCAGGGGCTGCTGGCGAAGCCGGGCGTCGTCGCGACGATCATGTCCAATCTCGGCCTGGAGCGTCACCTCGCCTCGCTGGGGCTGACGCTCGAGCGCACCGCGGTCGGCGACCGCTATGTGCTCGAGCGAATGCGCGAGCAGGGCTATAATGTCGGCGGCGAGCAGTCGGGCCATGTCATCTTGTCGGATTATGCGACGACGGGCGACGGCCTCGTCACCGCCATGCAGGTGCTGGCGGCGGTGAAGAAGCTCGGAAGACGCGCCAGCGAGGTTTGCCGCTGTTTCGAGCCGCTGCCGCAAGTGCTGAAAAACGTGCGCGTGCGCGGCGCCCGTCCGCTCGAGCAAGAGCCGGTGATCGCAGCCATCGATGCGGGCAAGCGCAAGCTCGGCGAGGCGGGCCGGCTGGTCATCCGTCCGTCCGGAACGGAGCCGGTCATTCGCGTGATGGGCGAAGGCGACGATTCCGAGCTCGTCGAAGGCGTCGTCAACGATATTTGCGACGCCCTTTCGCGCGCCGCGGAGGCGGCTTGAGGCTCGAGCGAGCCTGACGAGTCCCGGCCGGTCCGCGAGAGGCGTCATTCCCGACGCTCGCGAAGCGAGCGATCGGAAATCCGGCGACGGCCGGAATTCCTTGTCGTTGCCCTGGATTCCCGGTCGGGCCTTCGGCCCGCCGGGAATGACAACGGCGAGGGTTTCTGAATTTTCGGCCGGGCTCTGAAGGCGCCCGTTCGCAAGCTCTGCATACCCTACAGCGCTCGCGCCGCTTTTGGGCGGGCCGCTTTTCTTTCAAGATGGAAGCGACGCGCTGTCTGGACCTCTCGACCCGTTTTCTTTGGATACGCCTACCGAGAGGCCTCGCGAGGCGACGTGAAATCCGCCATATCTGCCGCATGGYGAAACATCCGAGCCTAGRGCCGACCGACCCCTCCATACCGGCGACCAATGTGCCGGAGCTCAGCGTTTCCGAACTCGCCAATGCGCTGAAGCGCACGGTGGAGGATCGCTTCGGCCATGTGCGGGTGCGCGGCGAGATCACCAATTATCGGGGGCCGCACTCCTCCGGCCACGTCTATTTCTGCCTCAAGGACCAGAATGCGCGGCTCGACGCGGTGATCTGGAAGGGAACCTTCGCGCGGCTGCGCACCCGGCCCCAGGAGGGTCTCGAGGTCGTCGCCACCGGCAAGATCACCACTTTTCCGGGCAAGTCGTCCTATCAGATCGTCATCGAGACCCTGGAGCCGGCGGGCGTCGGCGCGCTGATGGCGCTGCTCGACGAACGGCGAAAGAAGCTCGCGGCGGAAGGACTGTTCGACGCCGAGCGCAAGCGGCCCCTGCCCTTTTTGCCGAATGTCGTCGGCGTCGTCACCTCGCCGACCGGCGCCGTCATCCGCGACATCCTGCACCGGCTGTCGGATCGTTTTCCGCGCCGCGTGCTGCTCTGGCCGGTGCGGGTGCAGGGCGAGACCTGCGCGGCGGAGGTGGCGGCGGCGATCGAGGGCTTCAACGCGCTCGCGCCCGGCGGGCGCATCCCGCGCCCGGACGTGCTCATCGTCGCGCGCGGCGGCGGCTCGCTCGAGGACCTGTGGGGCTTCAATGAGGAGATCGTCGTCCGGGCGGCGGCGGCGAGCGCCATTCCGCTCATTTCGGCGATCGGCCACGAGACCGATACGACGCTGCTCGATTTCGTCGCCGACCTGCGCGCGCCGACGCCGACCGGCGCGGCCGAGAAATGCGTGCCGGTGCGCGCCGAACTCGTCGAGCAGACGGCAAATCTCGCGCGGCGGCTCGGCGACGCCGAGCGCCGCCTGCTGGACACGCACAGGCGACATCTGGCGTCTTTGCAACGCTTGCTGCCGTCCGGCGAGCAATTGCTCGTCCATCCGGCGCAACGCATCGATCGTGGAGGCGAGCGGCTGCGGGCGTCGCTGCGCAGGAGCGTGGACGCGAGGCGCCTGCGTCTCTCGCATCTCTCCCATGTTCTCGCGCGCCATTCGCCGCAAGCGGAGCTGGCGCGGGCGAGCGAGCGGCTCAAGGGGTTTCATGCACGCCTGAAACAGGGCCTCGTCGCGCGCCTCACGCTGGCGCATCGGGAAGGCGCCGGCGCCAAGCAGCGTCTCGACCATGCCGAGCAACGGCTGCGCGCCGCTTTCGTCCATCTGCTCGCGCAAAGGCGCTCGCGTCTGACGCAACTCGAACAGATGCGCCTGTCGCTCGGCCATGAGCGTGTGCTGGCGCGCGGCTTCGCTCTGGTGCGCGACGAACGAGGCGCGCTGCTGCATTTCGCGCGCGACGTCGACGCCGGCATGCGGCTCGACATTCAGTTCTCGGACGGCCGCGTCGCCGCGCGCGCCGAGGAAAAAGCGAGCCCGCCGTCGCCCTCCTCCCCCGCGCGGCAAAAACGCGCGAAGGGAAAAGGCGA
>PQAN01000097.1:0-8165 GCA_003105285.1 Methylocystaceae bacterium | reverse complement strand
GCCGGACGGCGGAAGGTCCAGATTTCCGTCGACTGGATGGGCTGCGCCGGATCGCCGGAGACGATCTTGCCGCTCGCTTTGTCGACGAAGACGTCGTTCAACGCGAAACGCATCGCGACCGTCGCATATTCATCCCCGCCTTCACGCCACGCCTCGGCGAGGTCGCCCTGCAGCAGCTTCACGCCGGAGATGCGGTTCACCACGCCCTTGCGCGCATTCTCGGCGAGATCGGCGGAGAAATAGGAGACCATTTCCGGCGTCGCGAGCTGATGAAGCCGGGCGGCGTCCTCCTGGCTGTAGGCCGCTTGCGTTTCGCCGAGCAGCCGCTCGAAGGCTGGAAAATCCTCCTGGCGCAACGCGAGCGGTTCGCTCGCCGGCTGCCGCGCCGCGGAATTGCCGCCGCCGAACCCGAGGCCCGAGCCGCCGGAAAAGGCCGCAAAGCCCGGCTTCGCTCCGGCCTGCTGGCCGCCCGCGCCGCCGAAGGCGCCGGCAAGCCGGCGGCCGGCGAACCAGTTGAACGCCAGACGGGCGAGGAAATAGATCAGCGCCAGTTGCAGCAGCAGGCCGATGATCGACGAAAACTCGCCGAGGCCGCCGAACAGGCCATGGCCGGTAAACAGGCCGAACAGGCCGGCGCCCAGCAGGCCGCCCGCGAGCCCGCCGAGCAAGCCGCGCCCGAAGCTTCCGCCGAACAGGCCGCCGCTCGCGGGGCTGGGATTGAGGGCCGCGCGGTTCTGGGACGGCGCCGCCTGCGGAGCGATGGAGCGCTCCATGGGAGCGGCGGAACGCGGCGCGGTGTTGGTGGAAGGCGGCGCGGAGAAGGTCCTGGAGCCGCGGCTGCCCGAACTCGTCCCGCCGCCCATCTTGGCGTCCGCGACGGCCGGCGCGAAAGCGAGCAGCGCGGCGAAAGCGAGAGCCGCCAGAGACTTGCCGTTCAATGTCCGAATCGACATGACTGTCCTCGAGAAGTGATCGCCCGATGACGAATCTCGACGGGCGTCGCATATATAGGGACGCCCCTGCCGATCGGCAAAGAGCGAGCTTGGCGGAGGGGAGGATTTTTGTGCGATCGAAACTCGTCTTCGTCGTCGCTGTGGCGCAAAACGGCGTCATCGGGGCCTGCAATGTCACGCCCTGGCGCCTGCCGAGCGACTTGCGGCGTTTTCGCGACCTGACCTGGGGCAGACCGCTCATCATGGGTCGGCGCACCTTCGAATCGATCGGGCGCCCCCTCTCGGGGCGCGAAACCGTCGCTCTCTCCCGCGATCCGGCCTTCGCCGCGCCCGGCGCCCATGTCGCGCGGAGTCCGGAAGAGGCGCTCGCTCGCGCGGAATCGCTGGCGACGTCCATGGATGCGGGTGAAATCATCGTCGCCGGCGGCGCGCAACTCTATGACGCATTCGTCGACCGCGCCGATCTCATTCATCTGACCGAGGTGGCGCTGACGGTGGACGGCGATGCGGTCTTTCCTCCCCTCGCCCCCGGCGACTGGCGCGAGACCGCCCGTGAAAGGCCGGCTCGCTCGGCAGGCGACGAAGCGGATTTCTCCTTCGTGACGCTGGAGCGCGTGCGCGATTGAAACTATCGGGAGCGAGCCGTCAAAGAGCTGTTGCAGGCGGCCGAACGTGAAGCTATATAGCGCCCGTGACCAGCGGCGGTCATTCAAACCGCCAAATCGGAGTGTAGCGCAGCCTGGTAGCGCACCTCGTTCGGGACGAGGGGGTCGGAGGTTCGAATCCTCTCACTCCGACCAATCTTTCTAAGCCGAGACGTTCAGGACCCTTGCTCTAAAAGCAGGACGGACCTCGAAGAAGAGGAGCCTAGGTCCTCGTCGGAGAGCGGTCGTCGCGGTTCTGCAACGACGTTGAAGGCTATTTCAGAACGGTCTCGACGAGAGCTCGACGCCCTCTCGGAGCGCCGCCAGTTTCTGTCGAGCCGCGCCTCGGTCAGAGAGCGGACTGCGCGCCAGCGGCTTGTGCAAACGATCCGGGCCTTTTAGCTATCGATCCGCGACATCTGCTTTGCGGCCCCGAAAGCGAGGACAATTTTCCAATGCCTTCTTCGACCACGACACCACGGGCGGAAGTCACGGACTCGTCGGCCGTATCGCTCGCCTCGCTTTCCGGCGGCGTATCGGAAACGATGTTGCTCACCCTCTGGGGTCGGGCCGCCACGGCGATGAAAGACCATCCCGTGTTGAACGATCCTGAAGCCGTCGCGGCCGTGCGGCGCATCGACTTCGACTTTCGCGGCAAATTCGGCCGGCCGTCGCTCGATCCGGCGATCCGCGCGAAATGGTCCGATTCGCTGCTTCGAGACTTTCTCGTTCGCTATCCCGACGCACAAGTGATTGCGCTCGGCGATGGATTGGAGACGCAATTCTGGCGCGTCGACAATGGCCGGCTGCACTGGTTTTCCGTCGACCTCCCCGAGGCGACTTCGGTCCGGCGCCAGGTCTTGCCGGCTCACCCGAGAAACGAATTGGTGGACGCCTCGATCGTCGAGTCGGAATGGCTGCAGATCGTATCGAGCTCGCAACCGACTATCATCACCGCGAATGGCGTGCTGATGTATCTGCAGCCCGAGGACGTCATCGCGCTGCTGAAGACCCTCGCGTCTCGGTTTCCCGGAGTGGACCTGCTCTTCGACACGGTTCCCGAGTGGCTTTCCCGCCGCGCCGCCAGAGGGCTCAAACTGAACAATTCTTATAAGTTGCCCCCTCTGCCGTTCGGCATCGGCATCGGCGATCTCGCCAAGCTCTCGGCCGCGGCTTCGCCGTTGAAGATCGTATCGGCGCAGACCTATGGCGAGGCGTTTCCATCCTTGACCCCCGTCCCGGCTCTGCTCTCGCGTTGGGGTTATTTCCGAAATCGATTGTCGCCGGCGCTCGTTCACGCCCGCCTGGGTTGACAGGCCGAGGACGAACGAACGCGGAGCCGGCCCTCAGCGAAGCGAGGCAGGTCGGCCGCCGGCGAAGATGAGACGGCGGCTGTCGCCCTCGAGCACGAGAGCCGTCAGGATCGAGGTGGCGAAGGCGCCTGTGTCGATATTGATGCGATTGGCGCGAATGTCCGGCGCTGAAACCGGCGTGTGGCCATGCACGACGACCTTTTCGAAGGAGCCACGAAACCCGAGGAACTCCTCTCGGATCCAAAGCAGATCGTCCGAGCTCTGCGCGTCCAGCGGAACGGCCGGTCTGGCGCCCGCATGACAGAAGAAATAGTCGCCATAGGACGCGCTCAGAGCGGTTTGCTCCAAGAAGCGCCGGTGCTGCGCCGGGAACCTTTCCGCGAAGCTCCGACGCGCGGCGTCATATCCTTTGCCGCGCATAACGTCGCCGACGTCCACGCCGTAGGAATGGAGCGTCTCGAGCCCTCCGAATTTGCGCCAGCTCCCCAGCACGCTCTCGTCCTCGAGAAATTGCAGGAGAACCTCTTCGTGATTGCCGCGCAAGGCGCAAAAGGGGGCCGGAAAGTCGCCGCGGCTCAGGCGCTCGACGACGCCCGCGGAGTCCACGCCGCGATCGACGTAATCTCCCAGAAATATCGTCAGGACCTCTCGCGGCGCGCCGGCGAGATCGGCGCCAATCCGCGTCGCGAGTTCGTCCAGCAGATCCGCTCGCCCGTGGATGTCGCCGATGGCGTATATGCGCTGGCCTGGCGGAACGGCCGCGGGCGCAGGCCGTTTCCTCGCCCCAAATCGCATCCACGAAAGCGCCATCTCAACTCGCTCAATTCTGTCGCAGCGCCGAGAGCGACTTCTACTTCCTCGCTGCGCAGGACGCCAAATCACTCGAAGGCGCCCGCCCGAGGCGGCATTTTGCCAAAGAATGGCGAAAAGGCGAGCATTTCAAGGCGAAGTTTGCCACAATTTCGACAATTTCAAGGCCGAGATCATATTTCCGAGAGTTTTCCAGGCTTCGATTTCTCGTCTAGGATTTAGCGTAATGCGATTGGCTTCGCCGACGTCGAGAACCAGATTTCGCCTCAGACTCCTACCGTCCGATTTTTTTTGGGCGGCCGCCGCCCCTTTTATCGCGCTGGCTCTCCGCGACCCGACCCTCCTCGAGCTGGAGGATTTTCCCCGAAGTCTGCCGGCTCCCTATCAATATGCGCTGGTTTCGATCGTCTGTGCGATCGTTACTTTCCTCGGCTTCCGGCTCAGCGAGCGAATGAGCCGCTTCTTCACTCTGCGCGACGCTCTCATCATATGCGGAGCAGCCGCCTGCGCCGTCACGTCCAGCAGCTTCGTTCTCTTTACCGCCACGCGCCTCGACGGCGTTCCTCGTTCGACCCCTCTCATCTACGGCCTCGTCCTCACCGCGGGCCTTATCTTCACGCGCGCCGCCGCCAGGGTGTTCTATAAGGGAATATGGGCGGAGMGAGAGCRGCCCGAYGCAGAGCCGYCGACGGCGAATCTGCGGCGCATCGTCTTGATCGGCGTCGACCGTTTTTCCGCAGTCRCGATCAAACTGACGGATTATCAACGCCCGCGAACGACGCAGGTGGTGGCGGCGCTCGACGCCCGGCCGTCTTATGTGGGACGGAATATCGGCGGAGTGCAGATCGTCGGCCTCGTGCAGGACCTAGGGGCCGTCATCGATGAATACGCCGTCCACGGCGTCGCCGTCGACCAGGTCTGGCTGTCGGACGATTCGGTTCCCGCCGAACTCGTCGACGGGATCGGCGAGCAATGCGCGGCTAGAAATCTTCCCTTCCTGCGAATTTCGGAAGCCTTCAATCTCTTGCCGCCGGATTCGGCGTCTTCCGCGCTCTCCTCTCCCGTCCAAACGAGCGAGTTCATCGAGGTAACGGGCTATTTCAAGCTCAAACGCATTATCGATATCGTAGCGGCCGGCGCCTTGCTGATCGCCCTCCTGCCGCTCGCCGCTTGCGTCGCCGGCGTGACGCTTTTCGACGTCGGGACGCCTGTCCTCTTCTGGCAGCAGCGGATCGGACGGAAAGGGCGCAAATTCCTTCTCTACAAGTTCCGCACTTACCATGCGCCCTTCGACAAGACAGCCCGTCGCATTCCCGAAGCGGAGCGACTGTCGAAAATCGGCCGCGCCATCCGCGCTTCGCGGCTCGACGAAATACCCCAGCTCTACAATGTGCTTGTCGGCCACATGTCGCTGATCGGCCCCCGCCCTCTCCTGCCGCACGATCAGCCGCGCGATCCGAGCCTGCGGCTCGGCGTCCGGCCGGGCGTCACCGGATGGGCGCAGATCAATGGCGGAACAATCGTCACGCCGGAAGAAAAGAATGCGCTGGACGTCTGGTACATCCAGCACGCCTCACTGTGGCTCGACTTGCAGATCGCCTTCCGCACGATGCTGGTCGCGCTCACCGGCGTGAAGATGAATCATTCGGTCATCGATCAGGCGATGCTCTGGCGCGGACAGAACACCCATTTTTTTGACCCGTCGAACAACGACGAACGGACGTTCGGGCGCAGTGTCAGCTCCGCCGCGCGTCAGACGGACCTTTGACGCAGCGCGGTTCGACGCGAGTCGCCTTTCGCTTCGAGAGCTTCGAAGACGGGGCGAGAGAGAACGCGCCAAACGTTCGCAGACGAACGTCTCTCGAACGCTTTCGTCAATTCGAGGATAGGCCGCCAACCGCGACCACGGCGTCAGCCTCACGCGCTTTTCTCTCTTCGCTCGGACGAAGCGGCTTCGACATGCTCGAGATACCAATGATAGGCGGAAACGAGCCCGTCCTCGAGCGAAATCTCCGGCGCCCAGCCGAGCGCGCGAATCCGATTGGAATCCATTATCTTGCGCGGCGTTCCGTCGGGCTTCGTCGAGTCGAAAACCAATTTTCCTCGAAAGCCCACCACGCGTGCGATCGTTTCGGCGATCTCGCGGATCGACACGTCGAAGCCCGCCCCGCAATTGATGTGCTCATATTCGTCGTAATGATCGAGGCAGAAGACGACGCCTCTGGCGAGATCGTCCACATGCAGGAATTCGCGCAAGGGCGTCCCCGTTCCCCAGACCACGACTTCCTCCGCGCCGCCGACTTTCGCTTCATGGAACTTGCGGATGAGCGCAGGCAGGACATGGCTGGTCTGCAGATCGAAATTGTCGTTCGGCCCATAGAGATTGCAAGGCATGACGGAGATGTAGCGACGACCGTGCTGGCGCCGATATGCTTGGCACGTCATGATGCCGGCGATCTTGGCGATCGCATACCATTCGTTGGTCGGCTCCAACGGGCCGGTCATCAAGGCGGATTCGGCGATCGGCTGCTCCGCGAATTTCGGATAGATGCAGGACGACCCCAGAAAGACGAGCCGATCGACGCCGGCCTTATGCGCCCCATGGATCACATTGGTTTGAATCGTCAGATTGTCGTAGATGAAATCGGCCGGAAAGGTACTGTTGGCGAGAATCCCTCCGACTTTCGCCGCAGCGAAGACGATCGCCGTCGGTTGATTGGCTCTGAGCCAGAATTCGACCTCCGGCTGACGGCGCAGATCGAGAATCGAACGATCGACGGTGATGACCTTGCGGCCCTGGGCCTCGAGCAAGCGCTTGATTGCGGAGCCGACCATTCCCCGGTGCCCGGCGATCCAAATACGCTCCTCCATCGACGCAACCTCTCGAGAAAAACGACTATCGAATTGCTGCGACGAATACGAGGCTCACGCCTCTTCGCCGACGCGCTCAAAAAGACTCTTCCACCGCTCCAACGCATATTGCTTGCGAAACGACCGATCAAGCAAATTGCGGGCGTTTCGACCCATCTCCGCGCGCCGCGCCGGATTGTCCCTCGCGGCGCGAATGGCGTTCGCGAGCCCAGCGCTGTCGCCCGGCGCGATCACGACGCCGCAGTCATGCCGCGTCACGAGTCGCGCGATCTCTCCCTCCGGATCGCAAATCGCGAAAGTCGGGCGGCCGACAGCCGCCACGCCATAGAATTTGCTCGGCACGATGAGCCCTTCCATCGCGGGCTGGAGCGAGATCCAGTGGACGTCGGGAACGGAGAGCGACTGCGGCAAAAGGCTCACATCCTGATAAGGCCGGAACTGGAACATTTCGCCTAGCCCTTTTCGCTCGACTTCCGCCTTCAGACGGGGCGTCAGATGACCGCCGCCGATGAACAGAAAGACAATGCCGCGCTCATCTCGCAACTCGTCGGCGGCGCCGAGCAATGTCGCGAACTCGTGCGCGCGCCCGAGATTGCCGGAATAGCCGATCACCAGTCTGCCCTGCAGCCCCCAAACCGAGCGCAGAGGATTGCTTTCCGGCGGGATAGACGAAATCAACTCGTCGTCGCACCAATTTGGAATGGTTTCGATCCGCTCGGGCGCGACGCCGAGCGCCTCGAGGCGAAGGCGCATGCGCTCGCCGATCACGACATTGCAGACGGCCATCCGTAGACTGGCGTTGCGCGCCGCGACCAGCAGCGGCGCGACCGGCGTGAGAGCGCGCACGCCGAGCTTCAACGCCAATTCGGGATAGAGATCTTGCAGCCAATTGATCAACGAGGCCTTCTTGAGCCGCGCGACGGGAGCGAGCGCGACCGACAGCAATGGCGGGTCGGTCTTGACGATCAGCAGATCGCCGGCCCGCGCCAAGCGCCAGACCGCAAGGGCAAAACTTCGATACATCGACAGATAGTCGATCGCCCGGCCAATGAGGGAACGACGCCCAAAGCGCGCACTGCAGACGCGATGGATCGCGACGCCATTCCTGGTCTCGAACGCCGGAAGATTTGCCTCAGCATCGTCATAGAGCCCGCGGCTCGTAATGACGCAGACGCCGATCCCGCCTCTCGCCAGATGAAAGACGAGATCGGACAAGATTTGACTCGTCGCGGAGTGATCTGGGTGGAAAAAACGATTGACGAATATGAGCTGGCGTGGAGGCATTTCGTGAATCTATAGAGTGAGTTCCACACGGCGCTCCGCGCCGAATGAAGCCGACGATTCGGCGCCTGGGAATACGCGGAACTGCAAGCGGACGACCGCTCGACTTATCGCCGATTTTTTTTGCGCTACGAGCAATACAGGCGAACACCGAGCGCGCTCGACTCATCGATCTCTCGATTCTTCAAGATGTATGAATCAGCTGGGCAAGCGCCGCGCTTCACGTCGAAAAACGTCAAACCTCGAGTTCAGCCCCTGTCCGCTTTTTCATCTGTCGAATTTTCAGCGCTGCC
>PQAN01000096.1 GCA_003105285.1 Methylocystaceae bacterium | reverse complement strand
CGGCCAGGCCGGCCGTTGGCGCTAGTGCTAAGAAATCAGCCCCTGAAAACAGCTTGACAGACAGTTCGAAGGACGTTCCGGCTACGCCGACGCGACCGAACCGGCGCTTCTTCAGCGACGAGCAGAAGCTCGCCATTGCCCTGGAAACCGAACAGCCGGGCGTCAGCGTCTCGGCGGTGGCGCGGAAGCATGGGATCGTCACCGGCCTTCTGTTCCGATGGCGGTCGCAGTTCGGCTTTGCGCAGAAGAAGCGCGCTCGACTTGCGCCCGTCGCGCTGCCGAACGGCGTGACGGGCGCGCATCTCTTGCAGAACCTCGTGCAGGCGCCGGACGGAATGACGGCTATCGAATTGAGCGACGGACGACGCGTGTTTGCACCTATTGGCAGCGATCCCGAAGTCGTTCGGATGCATGTCGAAGGCGGGGAGATCGCGCCATGATGATCGTTCCCGCAGGAGTGAAGGTGCATCTGGCGCTCGGTTACACGGACATGCGCAAGGGCATGGACGGCCTCGCCATGCTGGTCCAAGAGGTGCTGAAGAAAGACCCGTTCTCGGGCCATCTCTTCGCCTTCCGAGGAAAGAAGGCTTCGATGCTGAAGATTCTGTTCTGGGACGGCAACGGGTTGTGCCTTTTCACGAAAAGGATCGATCAAGGCGGTTTCGTTTGGCCGACGATGTCGGGATACGACGGTTCGATCACGCTCACGCCGGCGCAGCTCGCCATGCTGATCGAGGGCATCGATTGGAGGGCTCCCGAACGTGTGTGGAAGCCTTCGATCGCGGGCTGAAAAGGCGCGGAAACGCGTGCGAAACAAAGGGAAATTGCTTAAGTCGACGGGCATTCCGATGTAGTATTCCTCATGCGAATCGATCTCGAAAATCTGCCGGTCGACACCGCTCTCTTGCACCAATTGGTGCGCGATATGGCGACGGTGGTGGCAGGCCGGGACAGTGAGATCGAACGCCTCCAGCTCATCATCAAGAAGCTTCAGCGGGCGCAGTTTGGACGCCGCTCTGAGCGGCTCGAAAGCGATCAATATGCATTGGCTCTGGATGATCTCGAGAGCGACATCGCGCACATTGAAGAGAGCGCTCCGATCATCGAGCCGCAACAGACTGGCGCGGCAGGACGGCGTAGATCGCTGCCCGACCATCTGCTGCGCGAGGAAGTCCGACTCGATGTTCCTGGCGACACCTGTCCGTGCTGCGGCGGAGCGCTTCACGCCATCGGCGAGAGCGTCAGCGAAATGCTCGATTGGATTCCGGCGCAACTTCGCGTGATCCGCATTACACGCCCGAAATACGCGTGCCGGGTCTGCAATACGGTGGCGCGGGCTGTGGCTCCAGAGCGGCCGATCGCCGGCGGTCTTGCAACGCCAGCGCTGTTGGCTCACGTATTGATCAGCAAATATTGCGATCACACGCCACTCTATCGGCAGGCGCAGATCTTCGCGCGTCACGGCGTCGAGATCGAACGGTCGACGCTCTGCGGCTGGGTCGGCGGCGTGTGCTGGTGGCTCGAAGCGCTGCATGAACGACTTGCGAAAAACGTGTTCGCGAGCGACCATCTCTTCGCCGACGATACGCCGATCCCGGTCCTCGATCCTGGCCGCGGGCGCACGAAAATAGGGCGGCTGTGGGTCTACGCCCGAGAACAGCGCCCATGGAGCGGACCGGCGCCGCCAGCAGCGGTCTATTTGTTTGCGCCCGATCGCAAAGCCGAGCGTCCGGCCTCTCATCTCGAGCACTTCAAAGGCGTCCTCCATGTCGATGGCTATGCCGGCTTCGAGAAACTGGCCAACGAGGAGAAGGTGATTCTCGCGGCGTGTTGGGCGCACACGCGGCGCAAGTTCTACGAGGTGGCGCAATCCACCAGTTCGCCGATTGCCGAAGAGGCGCTGCGCCGCATCGGCGAGATCTATGTCATCGAAGCGGAGGTACGCGGACGTTCGCCGCCGGATCGGCTCGCCGCGCGGCGACAACGTTCGAAGCCGATCGTCGATGCGCTGCGCCTGTGGTTCGAACAGCAACTCTCGCACATCTCCGCGCGCAGCACGCTCGCTGACGCGATCCGCTACGCCCTTGCGCGCTGGAGCGGTTTGACACGTTTTCTGCACGACGGGCGCATCGAACTCGACACCAATCCGGTCGAGCGCGCAATCCGTCCCGTTGCGCTCGGACGTAAGAATCATATGTTCGCAGGTAGCAATCGCGGCGGCGAGCGATGGGCGATCGCCTGCTCGCTCGTCGAGACCTGCAAATTGAACGACGTGGAGCCCTATGCCTATCTGTCCGACGTCCTGACGCGCATGGTGGAGGGACATCCCGTCAATCGGCTCGACGAACTCCTGCCGTGGGCGTGGAAAGCGCAGAAATCTGTCAAGACCTGAGATCATGTGCAGACTCCGAACGCTTACGGTCGTGTTCTGCGCTGAATCGCCTTCCGCCGTTCTCTCTTGGCGATATTGCGCTCTGAAACGCTGGAATACGAATAGGCGGCAAACCGCGCTCGCGATGCGCTTGCGCGCTTTCGATGCCAGCCAAATGGCGGCATTGAGGTCCCTCAGCGCGCAAATGTCGGCAGTCCGACCGCAACCGCGATGCCGGTTCATTGCGCGTGCTCCGTCGACGAGAGCGCGACGAACAGGCCGTCCGAGCGCGGCGCGATAGCAGACAGATCGCGCGTGACGGCGACGGCTATCGTGTCGGTCGCTGTCTGGACTGGCGCCGGATGATTGGCGGTATGTGCGCTGTCGAGCTGTTCGACGAACAGCGGCGCCTTCGTCCACGGCGAAAGACCGGAGACGGAGCGAATGGCGGGTCGAGCGCTGTCATTTCCCTCGATGAGAGGGAGCAGCGCCGCGACATAGGCGACGGTCTCGGGCGGCAACGACCGGCGCCCGTCGCGATAATCCTCGTAGCGGCGCGGTCCCGCATTATAGGCCGCGAGGAAGCCCGGCGAGCGGTAGCGCTCATACAGCTCTCGGAGATAGGCCGCGCCGGCGAGAATGTTGTCGTGCGGGTCGAACGGATCGCCGGAAAGAGCGTAACGGGCGCGCAGTTCCGACCAGGTGTCGGGCATGATCTGCATGAGTCCCGTTGCGCCTTTGAGCGAGACTGCGTCTCGTCGGGCGTGGCTTTCGATCTGCATGACGGCCCGGATCCATGCCGCAGGAATGCCGAAGCGCCGCGCTGCCTCTGTGACGTGGACGGCATAGGGCTCGCCATCGGTCGGGCGCTCAATCGGCACTGCCTTTGCGGGCAGGACCCCGCTCAGTGTGCAGGCCGGAGCGAGGCCGACAAGGAGAAGGAGCGTGAATCGCGCGCGCGTGCAGGCCCGATTCAGGCGGTCCGATTTGATCATGAGTGGGAGTGCGCGAGGCATGTTGTCAGTCCCGCTCGTTGCGCTTCTGAAGTCGGGTCCAGTGCAGAATCCAGCTGGACTTGTCTTCGCTCGATTGGAACAGATTGGCGCGGATCGGCTGCGCAAGGGCCGGATCGTCGAGGAGCAGCGAGACATAGTCGCCGGCCTTCTCGCCGATGCGCTTCCATGCCGCCCCTATCTCCGGCCCTTCCTCGTCGCCCAGCAGGATGCGGTAGTCCGGCGCGTTCTCCGCGCCGCCATGGTCGGAGGGAGCGAGAACGATCTTGACGTCGAGCGACAGCGTGTGGATAGCGCCGGAATAGCCCGACTTGGTGCGGGTGAATCGACCGATCTGCGTCATCGTAATTCTCCATATTGGTGAGGTTCTGCGGGTGTCAGTCGACGGCGGCGCGCCAGACGAAACGGCCGTCGCCCTCTTCGTCGGTCCAGATCGGAACCGCGCGAGCGACGATCGAGGTGACGGAGAACGGGCCGAAGTAGCGACCGTCGAGGCTGTCCTGGACGGTCGGATTCATGAG
>PQAN01000095.1 GCA_003105285.1 Methylocystaceae bacterium | reverse complement strand
CTTGCTTTGCATCTCCGCATTTCCTACGGCCCCGCTGCTTCCCTCCATCCGCTCCGCCTCGGCACGCGCCGATTTGTTCGCCGACTTCATCGGTACTATCAGCGAGTCTGACTTCTCCGTCCCGTACATCACAGGCTTCGGCCTCCGGCCTTCCCTGTGCGGCCCGTCGCCCGGCTGGCGAGGGCGGTCCGGAGATCTCTCGGTTCCCGTGCGGGAGACATACGCGCATGCCAGGGTCTAACGACGGCGCGGAGCCGGCTCGGCGCTCGCAATAACGCGCCGAGACACATCGTCTTCTGCCGACTGGAGGGCATCGACGCTCCGATCTGGAAGTATTTCGCCGCTCAATGGCTGGCCTACGCGTGCCCCTGTCAACGCTTCACGAGCGGCCTCACGGCCGCCCGCGCATGACTCGGGGTCGATGTGGTTTGCTACTCCTTCATCGCAAAGGACTTTCACCCTCTGTCTCCTGCCGGTCTCCCGACGCACCCAGTCGAGGCCTTCGAGCAGCGCCGAAAATTGCGCTGCCGACAGGCGCATCACGCCGTCCTCGATCTTCGGCCAACGGAACTCGCCATCCTCGAGACGCTTGTGCCTCAGGCAGGAATGCAGCCTCTTCCAACGCAGATGAACAGCTTGTGCGTGTCACGCACCCTTTTCACCCATTGTTTGAGCAGCAGCTGCGCTGCGTAGGCAAGCGGTACAATCGCTATGGCGAGCGGTTTCTGCTGCAAGCCGATGGCGGAGAGATTTGGTCAGTTCCCGGGCGATGGACCGATCTTGCGAGCCCTGATTCGGAAGTCGCGATGGGGAATGGAGACCTGCTCTTGCGCATCGCCGACTGGATGCAGCTCGCCGAGCTGGTGGAGGATCTTCAGAGGGGAACGGCGGCGCGGCCGTGCAAGGAGCGTAAGGAGGATTATGCCGCATTTGTAAACCCGATTACGCCGCACGGTGGCCGCAATGATTACGAATGACCGCATAATAGGCCACCTACTTAGCCGATGCGGCCTTGACGGCGACGGCATATGCGGCGTAAATAGATTTACGAATTGGCCGAAGGCCATGCCCAGAGCCAGGAATGTCGGACAAGTACGGCGGCAAGCGCGCGAAGATCGACGCTCTCAGAGAAGAGGGCGCCCTCAATCCCGCGCCGGAGAAGCTGCGCGACCCAAAGTTCCACGACAGCGAGTTCTTCGATCCGAACGATATCGTTCAGGTCAGATACGAGATGCTGCGGCGCGTCTCCGTCGACAAGGCGTCGGTGACGCAGGTCGCCGACGAATATGGCGTTTCCCGGCCAACCTACTATCAGGCGAAGGCCAGCTTCGACACGGCCGGGATTGCCGGACTGGCGCCGGCGAAGCCCGGACCGCGCGGTCCCCACAAGATCGACGACGACGTTCTGGCTTTCTTGCGCGCGCGCCTGCTCCCCGGAGAACCGGTTCGCGCCCGGGAGTTGGCGAAGCTCGTCCGCGACGAACTGGATATCGATCTCCATCCAAGAACGATCGAACGAGCGTTAAAAAAAACCAGCAAGTGAAGCGCGCCGCCGTGTCGGCGGATTCCTCCATGGGCATGGTGGCGCGCTACGAAGCGCTACGCGCCGCCGTCCTCGGCAACGCACTTTCGCCGGAGGCTCGAAGCGGCCTCACGCTCTTTCTGCGTCGGGGCATGTGGGGATGGTCGCGGGCAATGACAGTCGCACAAAGCGTTTCTCAAAGGCGGGTTTTGCCGCCATCAGCTGCATGGTCCTCCACGCATGACGGAAAATGCGCCGTCGTTCATCTCCTCGCAGCAATCGCTATGGGCTCCAATGACGATCGGAGATCACCATGACCGCGCATCTCAAAGTCCAGTCTCATCACCTTGAACGCGGGGCCTACCTTTACATTCGTCAATCCTCGATGCGTCAAGTCGTCGAGAACGCCGAAAGCGCCAAGCGGCAATATGCGCTTCGCGGACGCGCTATTGCTCTCGGCTGGCGCGACGAGCAGATTATCGTCATCGACAACGATCAGGGCGAGTCCGGAGCGTCGGCATCCTGGCGAGAAGGATTTCAGCGCTTGGTCAGTGATGTTGGCTTGGGGCGCGCTGGGATCGTGATGGGCCTGGAAGTCTCTCGCCTGGCGCGCAACAATGCCGACTGGCAGCGATTGCCGGAGATCTGTGCCCTTGCCGACACCCTCATCCTCGATGAAGATGGCGTCTACGATCCAGCAAGTTTCAACGACCGGCTTTTGCTCGGTCTCAAGGGTACAATGAGTGAAGCCGAGCTGCATGTGATCAAGGCGCGATTGCGCGGCGGCATCCTCAATAAGGCGCGGCGCGGCGAGTTTCGCAGCCCGCTGCCGACCGGGCTCGTTTATGATCAGTCCGGCGCCGTGCAGCTCGATCCGGACATGCAGGTCAGGGAAACGATCATCCATTTCTTCGAGACGTTCTCTCGCGTCGGATCCGCATCCCAGACCGTCAAAGCTTTTCGTAAGGAAGGCATTCTGTTTCCCTCGCGCCTTCACAACAGCGAGTTGGTGTTTCGGCCGTTGACGCCGTCCACGGCGATTCGTGTGCTGCACAATCCGCGTTACGCCGGCGTCTACTCCTACGGTCGACGGCAGTATCGGCGCGCCATCGATGGCAAAAAGATGGTGCGCGACCGGAACGCCGACGACTGGCTGGCGTGTATTCCCGATGCCCATCCCGGCTATATCAGCTGGCCTCAACACCAGGAGAACCTCAAGCTCCTCAAGGCGAACGACCAGGGATTCGACGCGGCTCGCACATCAATACCAAGGGAAGGACCGGCGCTTCTGCAAGGACGGGCCATATGCGGAAAATGCGGCAGACATTTGCAGGTTCGCTACGCATCGCGCCGGGGGCGGCAGGAAGCTTGGTATATTTGTGATCGCATCCATAATTATGGAGGAGCCGCTTTTTGTCAGACGATAGCTGGACCGGCCATCGACAAGGCTATCGGCCTTCTGATTACCGAACAAATTACCCCGTCTGCCGTTGAACTGACCCTCGAAGTTCGAAAGGAGATAGAGGCCCGTCATGAAGAAGCGGATCGGCTACGCAGGCGCGCGGTCGAGCGTGTGCAGATCGAAGCTGATCTCGCGCAGCGTCGCTTCATGCTCGTCGATCCCAATAATCGACTCGTGGCCGACGCACTCGAAGGCGAATGGAACGATAAGCTGCGCATTCTGGCCAACGCTCGTGAAGAGCGTGAGCGCGCCC
>PQAN01000094.1 GCA_003105285.1 Methylocystaceae bacterium | reverse complement strand
GCGCGCTGCTGCTCATTCTGATCGGCGTGGGCGCCGGCGGGGGCGTCGGCGCCTTTGTGGCGAAACACGTCGAAATGACGAAAATGCCGCAGCTCGTCGCCTTCTTCCACTCGCTCGTCGGCCTCGCCGCCGTGCTGGTGGCGGGCAGCGCCTTCCATGCGCCGCAGGCCTTCGGCATCGGCCTGCCCGGCCACATCGAAAGCGGCAGCCTGTTCGAAATGTCGATCGGCGCGGCGATCGGCGCGATCACCTTCACCGGCTCGGTCATCGCCTTCTTGAAGCTCGACGAACGCATGACCGGCAAGCCGATCCTTCTGCCCGAGCGCCATACGATCAATATTCTGCTCGGCGTCGCGCTCGTCGGGCTGATCGTGCTGTTCGCGGCGACGGAGGGCGGGATATGGCTGTTCCTGCTCGTTGTGATCTCGCTCGTGCTCGGCGTCACGCTCATCATACCGATCGGCGGCGCGGACATGCCGGTCGTCGTGTCGATGCTCAATTCCTATTCGGGCTGGGCGGCGGCCGGCATCGGCTTCACGCTCGGCAATCTGGCGCTCATCATCACCGGCGCGCTGGTCGGCTCGTCGGGCGCGATCCTGTCCTACATCATGTGCAAGGGGATGAACCGCTCGTTCTTCTCCGTCATCCTCGGCGGCTTCGGCGGCGAGACGGTCGCGGCGGCGGGCGCCGTCGAGAAGCGCCCGGTCAAGCAGGGTTCGGCGGAGGACGCCGCCTATATCATGCAGAACGCCGGCAAGATCATCGTCGTGCCGGGCTATGGAATGGCGGTCGCGCAGGCGCAGCACGCCTTGCGCGAGATGGCCGACCTGCTGAAGAAGGAGGGCGTCGAGGTCTCCTACGCCATCCACCCGGTCGCCGGCCGCATGCCCGGCCATATGAATGTGCTGCTCGCCGAAGCCAATGTGCCTTACGACGAGGTCTTCGAGCTCGAGGACATTAATTCCGAGTTCGGACAGGCGGATGTCGCCTTCGTCATCGGCGCCAACGACGTGACCAACCCGTCAGCCAAGACCGATCCGCAATCGCCGATCTACGGCATGCCGATCCTCGATGTGGAAAAAGCCAAGACGGTTTTGTTCCTGAAGCGCGGCATGGGCTCCGGCTATGCCGGCGTCGAGAACGAATTGTTCTTCCGTCCCAACACGATGATGCTGTTCGGCGACGCCAAGAAGACGGTGGAGTCGATCGTCAAGTCGCTGGCGCATTAGGAACGCTCTATCGGCGATCAGCGGCCGTCATTGCGAGGAGCGAAGGACGGAGGCAATCCAGAAACGCCCCACGGCCCCTGGATTGCTTCGCTCGCAATGACGTGGCTGATAACCTATTATTGCGCCAGTTCTTCGTAGAGGTCGCGCCAATTCGGATTTAGCGCCTCGATCAGCGCCAACTTGTTCTTGCGCGAGCCGGCCTTAATCTGCTTTTCCCGTGCAATGGCCTCGTCCATACGCTTGTATCGCTCGTACCACACCAACGTCTTGCATCCATACCCGCGTAGCAAAACCGGACGTCAGTCCGCTACGGTGCTGATAGACGCGCTGAGACAGATTCGACGTCACACCCGTATAGAGCGTCCCGTTTCTCCTATTTGTCATGATGTAGACAGCCGGCTGCCTCATTCCGCTCCACCGTCATTGCGAGCRAAGCGAAGCAATCCAGGGGCCGTGRGGCGTTTCTGRATTGCTTCCGTCGCTCACGCTCCTCGCAATGACGTTCACCAGGGCTGGAARGCGACCTTGAAGCCGTCGAACAGCCCCGGCTCGTTTCCTTCGAAGAAAATTCCTCGTTCGCCCTTCGTGCGCCCGAACTCATATTTGCCCGAGAGGACGAAGGTCCGCTGCGGGAAGGGATGGAACAGGAAGTATTTGTAGTTGCCGATATTGTCGATGCCGAAGTCGAAGGAGAGATGCTGGTTCCACTTGTAGTGGATCTTCGTGTCGACGACGAAGAAGCGGTCGAAGCTGCCATAGACGCCATGGGCGATGTCGTTGTTGGCGAGCGTCGTCCACATCCGGCCCTGGAAGCGCGCCGCGACCGTGAAGGCCCAATGATCGTCGGGACGGTAGGTCGCCTCCCCCGTCCAGCGCCAGTCGGGAACGCTGGGCACCGTCTTGCCGGCGACAGAGAGCGCCCAATTGTCGAAATTCGTTCCGCGGCTCGGCGACCATCCGCTGTCCGATATCACCCTCGCATTGAGCCAGGTGACGCTGCCGGACAATTCCAGACCCTCGATCAGGACATTGTTCTTGCGGGCGGCGAGCTCGACGCCGCTGTTGCGGATGCGGTCGACATTGACGTTCGAGGCGGCGAAAATATTTCCCTGAGCGACGTAGGTGTTCTGCGAAATGATCGCATCGCGCACCTCTTCGTCGAACAGCGACAGGCGCACCGCGCCGTCCGCGCCGATCTTGCGTTCGAAGGCGAGCTCCTTGCTGAGCGCGACCTCGGGCCGCAGATTCGGATTCGGATTGACCACCGTGCCCGCGGCGCCGGGGATCGTCGTCAGATTATAGAGCTCCTTGACGGTCGGAAAGCGATTGGCGAGGCCGATCGAGCCGGTGATCGTCCAATCATTGTCCGGCGTCCATTGCAGCGAACCCTTGGGCGAGAAGCGCGTGTGATAGAGATTGGGCTGATAGATCGGCAGCATGCTGTTCGCCGGGGCCGTCGACCCGAATCCATTGGCGTTGATATTGCCCAAGGCCTGATTGTAGCCGTCCGACGCCTGCCAATGCTCCCAGCGGCCGCCCACGGTGAATTTGAAGTCGGGCGCGAATTTCCACGCATCCTGGAACCACAGCGCTTGCGTGCGCGTCGTGCCGTTGCCGATCGACGCCACGACGCCGTAGGAGGACGCCATTCCAGTCGTCCAATTGGTCGTCAGCCAGGTGGGGTTGTTCAGGTGGAACTGATCCCCATGCAGGCCGAAGCTGATGTCGTGCCCACTCAGGAAGCCCTCCGGCCGCACGATGCCTTTCAGATCGAGCAGCGTCCAATAGGTGCCGTTGTAGCGCACGTCCTTGCCGGTCGGCGAATAGCCGAAGGGCGCGACGGCGGTATAGGGCGAACGCTGGTCCGACTGCAGATAGGTGAAATGCGAGGCGGAGATTTCGAAATCGAACAGGCCGCCGGTGTTCGACTTCACCGCCAGCGCATTGGTGAGCATCTTCTCCTGAATGCGGTAGTAACCGTTGCCGAAGCTCTGCAGCGCCGCCGAACCGATGCTGGCCGCGCCGCTCGCCGGGCCGAACGCCTGTCGGTCCGTGGAAAAATAGGGCTGCGGAATGGACGCGCCGTCGTTCGACCAGAAGCCGAGCGTATAAGTCGCGCGGATCGTCGGCGAGAAGTCATAGGCCAGTTTCAGCTTCGCGTTGACCATGTCGTTCTCGAGATTGCCGCTCGAGCCGAGCGCCGTCGCCGGCGCGCCGAATTTCGTCGTCGCGAAATAGGCGCCGGGATAGCCGTAGAGATTGTTGTTGGCGGCCGTCACGTAAGTGAGCGGCTGCGTCGTCCCATGCGCGTAATTGGCGGCGACGAACCAGGAGAAGTCGCCGACCTTGTCGCCGACCGAGACATTGGTCGTCTCGGTGTGGAACAGCCTGCTCGTGCCCCACAGCGAAAAGTCCTGGAGCGCCACGGACTGCTTGGCGGTGATCTCCAGCTTGTCGGGCATGCGCGTCGTGATCTGCAGCACGCCGCCGAGCGAGTTGCCCGGATATTGAGCCGAGAACGGACCATAGAGAAAATCGACGCGCTCGATCTCCTCCGGCGCGACGAGCCCCCAGCGCGGCGCGCCGATCGTGTTGTCATTGCCGATGAGCGCGGTCAGCAGAAGATCGTCGGCGTACACGAGGCTGCGCGCGCTGGAGCCGACGCCCCAGGTGCGAGTCTGCAGGACGGCCTGCGTGTCGCCGTTGTTGCGTTTGCGTAGGAACAGGCTCGGCAGATATTTGACGACGTCCTCGGTGTCGACGACATTGATCGTCTGCTCGATCTGCTTGCGCGTGACGCTCGCCACGGTATTGGGCAATTGGAATTTTTCCACGAAGGCCGGCTTGCCGTCCGGCAGCGTCGGCGACCACCGCGAGGTCGGCTCCCCCGGCGCCGGTCGGCGCGATTGTTCGGGAGCGCTCTCCGCGTTGATGTCAATCGTCGGCAGCGCCTCTTGCGCATAGGCCGGAGCGAAGCCTGCGGACGACAGATAGACGACAGCGAGCGCGCCGGCGCTCACGCCGCGCAGCAGCGAGTTGCGAAACATGAATGCGATTCCTTCCCTGACGCCCCTCTTCGGGCGCGTGTCGAAAGCGCGGCGTTGCCTGCCGCGACGAGCTTTTCGGCGTTGTCAGGAGAAGGACGGCGGCGCGCGCGCCGGCGCATTGTGATTGACGCGAAAGAATAGAATTCCGTCCGAATAGGAGGCGAAGATCGGACGCGCCCATGAAATATGCAGAAGGACGGCCGGAGGCAGATAATGATCGAGCGGCGGCGGGCTCGAACCCGTCTGACAGAACGAGCAAAATCCGTGTCGATGAGACGGATCGTTCTTCGGCGCCTGTTCCTGCCTCGCGAGCGAGGCGGCGCTCTTTCGCGCTTCGGCCGGACCGCCGTGCAGCATCGCACAGAGCAGCCCACCCGACGACGCAGCCCTCGATGACGCGGACGCGTCAAATCCCGCCGACGGCAGCCATAGGGTCTGCGCCAGCAAGGCGAGACCGAACAAGACTCTCGCGAGGAATCCGACAGGCATGCGACGCTACGACCGGCATTAACCTCGTTGAACAGCGAGCGGTGATTTAATCTTGCGCTGCAGGCAATTCCAAGACCTCGCTGATTGTCAGGACTTAAAAAATCCGTTAAGAGACATTTATGTCACATGCGAGAGCCAGATATATGGACATGCGCGCGGCGTTCGCTGTCGCAGCCATATGCGCTCTCGTCTTCGGACTGTTTGTTTCCGGCGCGCCGCACGTTTCGCGCGGCGAGACGTCGATGCAGGCGTCGGCGGCGGAGCGTCTCGCCACCTGCCACGACTATTCCTCCGCCGTCCCGAAAGGCCAAACGCCCGACGGCGGCCGGAAGACCCGGGCCGATTGTCCCTGTTGCCTGGCCGCGCACGCCAGCCCCGCGGTCTTGCCGGAGCGCTCCGCTCTCTTGACGCGGCTCGACCGGACGGCGTCCCCCGCGCTCTATCTCGCGCCCGCCGCGGCGGCGCCTCGTCTCTCCGTGTCGCAGACGGTCAACGGCGCCCGGGCGCCGCCACGGTCTCCCTCGATTTCCTGAAGCACTGTCCGGTCCTGCGCAGCGGATCGAACGCTCGGCCGACAGTCCCGCCCGACGTGCGGTGAGCCAGGCGATGAGATAAGATAAAATCAAAATAAATGCGCATCGCCGGCCGAGCCGCGCGATGAGGGAACCCCAAGCACGAGCGCCACTCATGGAATACACTTCTATTTCTCCCGTAACGATGTTCTTGAACGCCGGACCGGTCGGCAAGATCGTTATGGCCATCCTTCTCCTCGCATCCGTGTGGACGTGGGTCCTCATCGTCGAAGGCGTCGTCGCCGTCGTGCGGATCGGCAAATCGACGCGGATCGCCCGCGCCGGCGGGCCGGCCGGCCTGCTCGCGCCGATCGAGGCCGCCGGCGAACACGCCGCCTCCTTGGATCTCCCCGGCGAGTCGATCGGCGAAAGGCGCGAACGCATCGCCGAGATCATGAGCCGCACGGGCCGCGAACTGCTGACGAGCGCCGAGGGCGGTCTGCCCAATCTCGCCGTCATCTCGTCGGTCGCTCCTTTCATCGGCCTGTTCGGCACGGTGTGGGGCATCATGACGAGTTTCGCCGGCATCGCGCAGTCGCAGGACACGAGCCTCGCGGTCGTCGCGCCGGGCATCGCCGAGGCGCTCGCCGCCACGGCCTATGGGCTGGCCGCCGCCATTCCCGCCTCGGTCGGCTACAACCGCATCGGCGCCGCCTTCGCCCGCACCGGCCAGCAGGTCGCGCATTATATCGAGGACAAGGCGCTCGCGATCACCAGCGGCCATGCGGCGCCGGCGAGACAGAGGGAGGCGGCGTGATGGCGGGCCTTCCGACGCGCTTCAAGAATGGCGACGGGCTCTATCAGCCGCTCGCCGACATCAATGTGACGCCGCTCGTCGACGTCATGCTGGTGCTGCTCATCATCTTCATGGTGACGGCGCCATTGCTCGCCAAAGGCGTGAAGGTCAATCTTCCGCAGGCCAAGGCCGCCCAGCCGCTCAACCCCAAGGAGCCGATCGTCGTGGCCGTCACCAAGGACGGCAAGATCTCGCTCGGCGCCGAGGAAGTGTCCGGCGATGCGCTGATCGACGGCATCCGCGTGATGATGGGCGAGGACAAGAGTCGCGTCGTGCACGTGCGCGGCGACAAGGAGGCCAATTACGGCGATGTCGTCGCCGTCATGGACAGGCTGGCGACGAATGGCATCACCCATATCGCCATTTTGACCGACTCTCGCAGCAAGACCGGGCCCGCGGCGGCGAAAGCGCCTCCAACCGCGGCGGCCCCGGCTGCTGCGGGAGCTCCGGCGGGAGGAGCGGCGAAATGACCGACCTCGCTTTCTCGTCCCTGGAGCCGGCGCCAGCGGCCCCGAATCAACCGGCGATCAAGCCCGCTTGGCTGCGGCCCGTAAGTCTCGTCGGCGCGGTGGCGGCGCATGCGGGCGTCGCTTGGCTCCTGCTGGCTGTCGCGGTTCCGACCATCGCCAGTCTCGATTCGATCAGCATGGACCTCGTGCCGCAAGGCGATTTCTTCGAGTCGCAAGAGGTGACGGCCGCGGAAGAAGAACCCCCGCCGCCGGAAGAGGTCGAGCAGCCCGATCTCGCCATTCCGCCACCCCAAGTAATGTCCCCCGAGGC
>PQAN01000093.1 GCA_003105285.1 Methylocystaceae bacterium | reverse complement strand
GTTTCCGACGCCGAACCGGTTTCCACTTCGGCTGGAAACGCTCTAGGAGAGCAGCCCGCGTCACATCGCGGCCAGCGCCTCGAGCGCGGCGCGATGGCCCGACGAGAGCGCGCTTTCGACGGATGGCGTTCCTCCCCGGTGCTGGCCGGCGAAAAATATGCGCCCCAACGGCTTGCACGCCACATGCCTCGGCGCCTTGCCGCGATCGAGCCGCCCATTCGGTCCGCTCGTTTTTCCGAACACCGAATTGGGAATTGGCATGAACATGCTGTGCCCCCATCGGTAGAGAAAGATCGCGGTCACATCTCGATCGAAATCGAACTTCGAGCCACGCATGATCCGCGACAGGTCGTCTCTCAACGAGTTCTCATAGTCGCTGAACGGCGTGTGCAGCAACTTCATCCGTTCTTGCGGAAGCTCGTCGGGGGGCGCTCTGTTTCCGCCGAAAAACGTCAGGACCGTCGGGCGATTTGGGTCGTAGCGGCGATCCGTGATCCAATCCGCGACGCCGAAATTCGCCCAATAGCGGCTGCCCCACCATGCCTGGCTGTAGCCCAGCCCCAGTTCGTGAAGCGGCGCCGCGCTGCGTAGCGCGACATTGGCGATGACGACCGGAACGGTGTTGAATTCGCTCCAGGCGCGTCTTCGATCGTCGTCGAAGAGATGTTCGACCAGATTGCGCGCGATGTGCGATTGCGTGGCGACGATGACTGTTCGCGCCGTCGCGCGGTGAAAGCGCTGATCCTTGGCGTAAATGACGGATCCGTGAGAGCCGCTCGACGACGCGTTCGAATCGACGCGCAGCGCCACGGCGTCGAGTTCGACCTCCGAGAAGGACATCGAACGAGCCTTCCGCGCCGCCAGCCAGGCGACGATGCGGCGCGCGACTTCCGATGTTCCGCCGGGAAAGGTGAAGAGCTTGTCGCCGAGTTCGCCGGAAAGAAAATTCAAGCCGCTATGCGCGTTCACTTGCTCGGCCGTGCCGCCCAGAGCGTCGATCGTATAGAGCGAGTAGAAATCGGAAACGATCGGATCACAGCGCAACGCCTTGGTGAGGTAATGCTCCAGGGAAATGGTCGAAAGTCGATCGAGAGCGACGGAGCTTTCGTCCGGAGGATCGTCGATCGACCGGCTGCGAGCAGCGGCGGTCAGCCTCATGATCCTCTCGCGGCTCCTGAGTAGATCGGCCACGACCCGCTTGTCGTATGGGAGTTCGGCCATGCCGTCGCCCAGGCTGTCGACGTTCCAGCCGCGATGACCGGGCCTGACGCCGGGCGTGTATTCGTCGAAATAATAGCAGTCTCCCGGATCGGCGATCGTATGCTTGGTCCAATCGACGTGGAGTTCTCTGTAGAGCTCTCGGAGAACGCCGTTACCCGGCGCGAGGCAGTAGGCGCCGGCCGTCGAGGCCGCGACAGGCAATGGCGCGGCCTCGTCGCGTCCGGCATTGCCGCCGGCGCGAGAGCTGGCCTCGAGCAGCAGAATGCGCGCTCTTGGACGTTGGCGCGAGAGATAAAAAGCTGCGGAAAGGCCCGAAAGGCCAGCCCCCACGATGATGACGTCGAACTCTTCGGAGCGCTCGGCGATCGGGAAGGTGCCTTCGAGACCGTCGCATCCCGGAGTCAGCGTCGCGACCTCGCGATCGAAACGCAATCGCTTGTCTCGCAACCAATGCGCGATGTTGAACGTTCGCGGTAGATTGCCGCCTCGGAGGGCGCGCGGGTCGGCGTGAATCGCGCCGTCGCACACGGCGCCGGTCGCTTCGGCGGCGAACGCGCGCACCGGAATCGAGTTGCCGACCGCTGCGCCTCCGGACGCGAGCAGCACGCCATCGAGAAAGTCTCGTCGCGAAATCTCTATCTCGCCAGAAGCAGCGTCGCGCGGGCGGTAAAGGGCGTCCGACATGCCAATCTCCGGGTTTCGATCAGCCTCGCAACGCCCGGCCGAAGCCGTCGCCGTCGAAAGCCTGTCTAAACTTGTCGGCCGTGAGATTGGTTCCGAACGCGCGGCAGTTTAGCAAATCTATTGAGACAATTTTTGCCCTCCGCTCGGAAGAATGCTCCAGGGCAGGGCGATGGCGTATGGCGGGCGAGGCGCGGTCGATCCCTCGACTCGATCGACCGCGAATCTGTACAAACCTGCCGGCGATCCGGCAAAAGGCCGCCTGTAGCGACGGAGAGCCTTCATTCGTTCCTTCGGAACTCGTCCCCGCGCTTCACGACGGTCGCCGCGGCGCCCGGGCGAGGATTTCTCATCCTTCGCCCGATCGCGCGCCGGCTCTATCCGAGCTTCGCCTTGATCGCATGCTCGGCCAGCGTCTTGCCGAGCGACCAGACGGCGCGGGGCGCCTTGTGCGCGTCGGCGATGACCGCCTCGAAGGAGGTCTCGATCCAGTCGCAGTCGGAGTCGTCGATCGTCAGCGCCGGCAACAGTTTGATCGTGTGATTGCCGTGGCCGGCGACCTGCGACAGCACTTTGTGGTTCTTGAAGAGTGGAATGCTGATGAGCTGGCAGAACAGGCCGGAGTTGACGGTCTCGAGCAGATTCCACGCCGCCTTGAGCTTGAAGGAGCGCGGCTCGCCGAACTCGATACCGATCATCAGGCCCTTGCCGCGCACGGAGGCGACGAGCTCATAACGTTCCGCCATGGAGCGGAACGCGGCGAGCAGACGTTCGCCTTTCGCCGCGGCGTTCTCGACGATGCGCTCGGACTCCAGCACCTCGAGCGTCGCCAGGCCGGCCGCCATGGCGAGGTCGTTCTTGCTGAAGGTCGAGCCATGCACGACGGCGCGATCCATGCGGTCGAACACCTTGTCGAATATCCATTTGCGCGTCAGCACCGCGCCGACCGGCGCATGCCCCCCGGACAAGGCCTTGGCGACGAGGACGAGATCCGGCTCGACGCCGTAATGATCGATCGCGAAAAATCGTCCCGTGCGCCCGAGGCCGGTCTGGATTTCATCGGCGACGAACAATGTTCCATATTTGCGGCAGAGCGCCGCCGCGCCGGCGAGATAGTCGTCGGCCGGAATGTTGACGCCCTTGCCCTGAATGGGCTCGACGAAGAACGCCGCGACGTCGCGTCCTCTCAACGCCTCTTCGAGCGCGGCGAGATCGTCGAAGGGAATCTCCCGCGACTGGGGCAGCAGCGGTCCGAAACCCTTCTTGAACACCTCGTCCCCGTTCAGCGACAAGGCGCCATAGGTCAGTCCGTGGAAGGAGTGAGCGCAATGGACGAGCCCCGCGCGTCCTGTCGCCGCGCGCGCGAATTTGATGGCGGCCTCGACCGCTTCCGCGCCCGAATTGGCGAAAAAAACCTTGTCGAGATAGGGCGCATGGGCGAGCAGCCGCTCCGCCAGCAGCGCCGCCGGAACCGAGACGTCCAATTGGACGAGATTGGGAAGGTCCGCGGCGATGACGCTCGTCAAGGCCTCGCGCACGGAAGGATGATTGCGTCCGATGGCGAAAACGCCCCATCCGCTGAGCAGATCGAGATAGCGTGCGCCGTCGCGGTCGAAAAGATATTGCCCGCTTCCGCGCACGAAGCCGACGTCGTAGCCGATGGCCTTCAGCACGCGCACCCACATCTCGTTGAGATGCCGGGAGTGCAGGTCGAATCTCTGCTGTTCGCGCCCGGCGTAGAGGGACGCGAAATCGAAATTCGACGCGTCGCGCTCGTTTCCAGCGACGCGGCGATCGTCTTCCGAGAGCAAGTAACTCATATCGTGGGTTCCATCATGTTGCGCGGCGCGCAAATCTCTCGGCTCGATTTTCTCGCCGGAACTGCGCAGGGTCAACCGCGCCTACGCCCTCCCCGCCGGCTCGATCGCGATCGTTATGTGCGAGGCGTCGCCGAGGTGTCGAACGCGCCGTCGCGAGCATATTGCGTTGCTGCGACGCCGAGTCCAGCGCCTATATCGCCGCAACGGCCGTTTTTTGGCTTTCGACCGCCCGAGTCGGCGCGCTCCGGGGCCGAATTCGGCCGTTTCCGCCGTCTCCGCAGCCGCATTCGCGACGAGCGTCCGAGCGCCCGTGTTTTCACGAAACAGATCATGCGTACGGCTTTTCGCTTAGCTCCGCGTCATTGCGCGCAATGCCAAACGTTTACGAGATCGTATCCACAGCGATGGGGATCGCGACGAAAAAGTCGGTTGGACGGTGCGCCGTCAATGTTATCTTCGCATCAGTGATTCACGGGTTGCGCTACGATTCGTAGGTGATGTCGCGAACGGAGCGTAGCGCGTATCGGCTCTGGATCGGCAGGGGGAGTTGGTCTGTTGGGCGCCAAGATTTCTTTTCAAAACGAGTTGGGCGCGCCGTCCATCAATGCGGAAGGCGACGAAGCCGGCCTCGATCTCGTAGAGGTCTCAGGAACCATCAAATGGTTCGATGTGTCCAAAGGCTATGGATTTGTCGTTCCCGACGATGGCGGCGCCGATATCCTGCTGCATGTCACGATCCTGCGCCGTTCCGGATTTCAGACCGCCTATGAGGGCGCGCGCATCGTCTGCGAGGCGCAAAAACGCGCCAAGGGCATGCAGGTCTTCCGCGTCATCGGGATCGACGAGTCGACGGCGATCCATCCCTCGCAGAACGCCGCTGCGCGCACCCATGCGCAAGTGACGCCGTCGAGCGGCTACGAAATTGCTATCGTCAAATGGTTCAACCGCGTGAAGGGCTTCGGCTTCCTGACGCGGGGCGAGGGAACCGACGACATCTTCCTCCATATGGAGACGGTGCGGCGCTACGGCCTCACCGAGCTCAAGCCAGGCGACAGCGTCCTCGTGCGCTATGGCGACGGCCCGAAAGGCCTGATGGCGACGGAAGTGCGGCCGCTCGAAACGACGTTGCCCGCCTCTCATTGAATTCGCGCCGCGCCGCCGCCGGCCGAGCCCCTGCGGCGCGGGGCCGCAATTTTCAGCTCGGGTTTTTTACACTAGTTTTCGTCGCCCTCGCTTCCTTCGGCGCTGGCCGGCCTCTCGGCTTCTCCGAGATGACAGGGCGCGCGCGACGGAGGGGATCGAAGAAGCGTTTTTTCTGCGCGACGCGTGATCGGAGCCGGGCGTCGTCACGTGCGAGTGGAGGCAAAGCCAGATGTTTCGGCGCGTTGTGAGGATGATCGCCGCCCTGTCGTGCGCGTTCCTCGTCGTTCTGGCCGTTCCGGCGGCGGGAGCGAGCCGCGAGGAGCCGTTGGAGATCGTCACGGCGACCGGCCCGCATGTCCTTCGCGTCGAAATGGCGAGGACATCGAAAGAGCGCGAGAAAGGGCTGATGTTTCGCACATCGCTCGCCCCGGACGCGGGAATGTTGTTCGATTTCCATAGCGAGCAGACCATTCTGATGTGGATGAAGAATACGCCTTTGTCACTCGACATGATATTCGTGTCGTCGGCCGGACGCGTCGTGTCGGTGGCGCAGGAGACCGCGCCGTTCTCGGAGCGCGTCATCTCTTCCGGCGCGCCGGCCTCGGCCGTGATCGAGGTCAATGCCGGAACGGCCCGCAGATTGTCCGTCGCCGTGGGCGACGTCGTTCGCCATCCGATCTTCGGCAAATGAGAGCGCCTGTCATCCGCGCGAAGACGACGGCGGCCGCGGCTTGTGAGCAGGGCGCGCTCGTGCTAGCGAGGCGGGCGGAAGAAGCGGCCGGTTCGGCGTCGACGGATCGTGAGGCGGGGTATAGCGCAGCCTGGTAGCGCGGAAGTTTTGGGTACTTCAGGTCGCAGGTTCGAATCCTGCTGCCCCGACCAAGCGCTACGGCGTGTTTACGGCCCGGCGCCGTTTCGAAAAGAGTTCGATAAAGGATGTCGCCGGCAGCCGCCGACCGATATCAGCAGCAATTCGCCGAGGCCCGACATGACCGCACGTATTCATCGCCCAACTCCCAGTCCGACGCAGTCAGGCCCCGGGCCGGCGAAGCCCTGGGTGCTCGAATTCGAGCGCGAGACGCCTCGCGAATTGGACCCGCTGATGGGATGGACCGGCTCCTCCGATGTCAAGGCGCAGATCACCCTGCGCTTCGCCACCAAGGAGGAGGCGATCGCCTACGCCGAGCGCAATTTTCTGGTCTTCCGGGTCGAAGAGCCCAAGCCCGCCGCGCCGGCGCGGCGCATTCTGTCTTATTCGGACAATTTCAAGACGACGCGCATCGGCCAGTGGACGCATTGACGCTCGCCTTCTCGCTTACGGCCCCGTAGCTCAGCCGGATAGAGCAACCGCCTTCTAAGCGGTAGGTCGCAGGTTCGAATCCTGCCGGGGTCGCCATCGAGTTCGTCGCCGACGTTCAATCCCGAGCCTGGAGCCAGGCAAAAATGCGCGGCCACACCTCGGCGTGGGCCCGGGGCCCCGCCAATAGCGCGAGATGCTGTAGCGCGACCCCCGTTTCGCCGGGATATTCGATCACGTCGGTTCTCGCCGGCGTCGCGTCGAGGAAGGGCTTAACCGAATCGAGGGGGGCGATTTCATCGGCCGTATCGACGACTGCGAGCGTCGGAAGCATCAGGTCGGACGGCCCGATCCGTCGCCCGCAAAGCGACAGCGAGCCTCGGTAGAAGCGGTCTTCGCGATAGAGCAATTGCGCGATTTCGGCGACGAGCCGCCCGGGAAGGGGGACTTCGTCGAGAGCCCAGCGTTCGACCCGCGCGCCGACCGCCAGCGCGGGAGGACCGCCGACGCACAGGACGGCGTCTCGCAGCCTTTCCCAGACGAACGTCTCTGGAGAGGCCAGCGCGCTCGAATGCGACAGGAGCGAACCCGGAACGATATCCGCGGTCGATATCGTCGCCGGAAGCAAGGAGACGAGGGCGTCGCGGAACCGGCTGGAGCGCGGCGCGAAACAGAGCGGCGAGCCCAATAGCACGAGACGTCGGACGCTTTGTCCGTCCAATGCGCAGAAGATGGCGGCCAGCGTTCCGCCGAGCGAATGCCCGATGAGGGACGGCTTTGCTCCCGGCGCGGCGTTCTCGATGGCCGCGACACAGTCCGAGACGGCCCGATAGGCATAATCCTCCAGCCCGGCCGAGCGGTCTCTGTCCGTCGGCGGAGTCCATTCGAGCAGATACACGCGAGAGCCTTGATCGAGACAATGGCGCACGGCGCTGGTCGACGGCGTGAGATCCCAGATATAGGGGCGCTTGATGGGCGCCGGAACGAGAAGAAGCGGCGGCCTTTCATCGGCTTCGGAATAGGCGCGCAGACGCCAATGGGGGCCGGACGCGACAATCCGGTGATCGCATTCCCGGGGGCCGAATCCGAGCGCCTCCAGCGCGTCGCCCCGCGATCGGCGGAAGGCGTCCATGACGATGAACTGGGCGTTGCGCAGTTCGTCGACGAAGTCTACGACGGAAGACATCGGCGCGGGTGAGTCCATCGCGTCCCTCGTTCGTTCATGCTCGGCGCGTCGATCGCTGGAGACGCATATAGGCGGGAGCGCGATGCGGACATGGCGCGATCGCGTCGCGCGTTTGCGACGACTGGGCAGGGGGCCCAGCGCCGCCGACGCGCATGGCGACGTTTCCGCTGGAGGAAATGCTCCGGAACAGGTTACAATAGGTCGTGGCTTTGCGGCTCCGTAGCTCAGCTGGATAGAGCAACTGCCTTCGAAGCAGTAGGTCGCAGGTTCGAATCCTGCCGGGGTCGCCATCGCTCACCGCACGCCGCCGACTTCACCCGATCGCGCGCAGTCGCGCGAAGCCTTCGTCGAGATCGTCCTTCAAATCCTCGATATCCTCGAGGCCGACGGAGAAGCGCAAAGCGGGACCGCCCGGACGCCAGTCGGTCGCCGTGCGATAGGACTTGCAATCGAAGGGGATGACGAGGCTCTCGAAGCCGCCCCAGGAATAGCCGAGGCCGAAGAGTTCGAGGCCGTCTAGCAGAGCGGAAACCGCCTTTCGCGAATAGGGCTTCAGGATAACCGAGAACAATCCGGTCGAACCGAGAAAGTCCCGCTTCCACAGCGCGTGTCCGGGATGCGAGGGCAGCGCCGGATGCAGAATGGACGCGACTTCCTCCCGCGCGGAAAGCCAATGCGCCAATGCGAGGCCCGCGCGTTCGGCTTCGCGCAGACGCAGTTCCAATGTGCGCAGGCCGCGCAAGGCGAGGAACACGTCCTCCGGCCCCGGACACATGGCGAAGGCGTCGTAGGTCGCGCGCAGTCTCTTGCTCCAGCGCTCATTCGCCGAAACGAGGCCGAGCAGCAGGTCGGAGTGGCCCGACAGATATTTGGTGCCGGCGTCGATCGACAGATCGACGCCGCGCTCATGCGGCGGAAAGAGGAGCGGCGTCGCCCATGTATTGTCCAGGATCACGCAGGCGCCGCGCTCATGCGCCGCGGCGGCGATGGCCGGAACGTCCTGCACCTCGAGGCTCTGCGAGCCGGGCGACTCGGTCAGCACGGCGGTCGTCGTCGGACGCATCAGCCGCGCGATATCCGCGCCGACGAGCGGATCGTAATAGGTCGTCTCGACGCCGAGGCGCTTCAGCACCGTGTCGCAGAAGATGCGCGCCGGCAGATAGGCGGAATCGGTCACGAGGATATGGTCGCCGGCCTTCACCGCCGTCAGCAGCGCCAAGGTGATGGCGGCGAGGCCGGACGGGACGACCGCCGTGTCGGCGGCGCCGGCGATCTCGCTCCAGGCCTCTTCCAGCGCCCGCGTGGTCGGCGTTCCCTTCGTTCCGTAGGTATAGGGAGCGCGATTGGCGTAGAACGCTTCCGCATTCGGGAAGAGGACGGTCGAGCCGCGATAGACCGGCGTATTGACGAAGCCGAAATGCTCGAAGGGCGTGCGTCCGGCGTGGGCGAGGCGGGTCCGGCTTCGCTTTTTTCGCCTTGTTTCTCTCGTAGTCTTCGTCATGTCCTGCCCGAGGCCTCCATGCAACGCGATCCGCCGAATGATCTGTGCAGAGCAATATAGCCGTTTTCGACGTGAAACCCGCGTCGAGAGGTAGGGAATAGGCCAAGCTGCAGCGATTTGCCAAGGATCGGACCAAATAGGACATGACATCCCGCGTGTTTCGTCTTTTCGCCCTGGCGACGATCGCCGTTTTCGCTCTCGCGGCCGCCGCCGGCGCCTCGACGCTCGAGCAGGTACAAAAGCGGGGGTATCTCGTCTGCGGAGCGAGCAACGGCCTCGTCGGCTTCGGTCAGCAGGACGAAGGCGGCGAGTGGAGCGGATTCGACGTCGACTTCTGCCGCGCCTTGGCGGCCGCCATCTTCGACGATCCGAAAAAGCTGCGCTTCACGACGCTCTCCGGCAAAGAGCGCGTCAAGGCGCTGCAATCGGGCGAGGTCGACCTCTTATCGCGCAGCTCGGCCTGGACCTTTTCGCGCGACACCGGCCAGGGCCTGCTCTACGCCGCGATCACTTTCTTCGACGGCCAGGGCTTTCTGACGGGTCGAAAGCGCGCCTTCTCCTCGCTGGACGATCTCGCGGGGCTCGCCGTCTGCGTGCAGCAGGGAACGCCCTTCGAGCTCGATCTCGTCGATTTTTTCCACGCGCGCGACAAGCCTGTGGAGCCGCGCCTGTTCCCATCGTTCGATGAGGCCGCCAAGGCGTATGATTCGGGCAAATGCGACGCCTTGACGGCCGATCTCTCGGCGCTCGCGGCGCAGCGCGCCAAGCTCGACGCGCCCGGCGAGCACGTCGTCCTGCCGGAACTCATCGACAAGGAGCCGCTGGGGCCGATCGTACGCCAGGGCGACGATCAATGGTTCAATATCGTCCGCTGGACGCATTTCGCCATGGTCGATGCGGAGGAGCTCGGGGTGACCTCCGCGAATGCGGACGAGCAATTGAAATCGAACAACCCGCATGTTCGCCGGCTGCTCGGCGTCGACGGCGGGCGCGGCGAGGGGCTGGGACTCGAGGCCGACTGGGTCTATCGCATCGTCAAGCATGTCGGCAATTACGGCGAGACATTCGAGCGCAACCTCGGCCATGGTTCGCCGCTCGATCTGGATCGCCGGTCGAACGCGCTGCGGAGCAAGGGCGGAATCATGTATGCGCCGCCGGTGCGGTGACGGGCCGGGCTGTTGGTGGAAATGTTCGGTTTCAGTCTTCGAAGATTTTCATGGACGATCGTATTCGCAACGCCCATCTTAAATCTTCCGCGACGCTATGGGCTCCGCTCGCGCGTTTCGTCGTCGCGGAAGCCCGCCTCGCACACTGGGCGACGGAGCGTCCGCTCGCTCCGGCGGTTCGTTTACGAATTCATTCGCTTCGGCGTAAAGCGCGTGGTCTTGTCTCTTCGGTTTCGTGATGGTCGCCCTGCTGATCGCGACGCATCGGTTCTACGCGCGGGACGCCTTCCTCGCACGCTACGATTTTCTGTTCCTCGCGGCGCTGCTCGTTCAGGCGCTGTTGATCGCATTTCGTTTCGAGAGCCTGCAGGAGGCGAAGCGTCGCCGCGCTGGCGGTCGCGATCTACGCGAACTTTTTCTTCCACCACTTCGTCGCGGACCTGCAATGCTCGCCGTGAACGAGCCCGCTCGACGTTCGGCGGGTCACGCGGCGTTCGTCGGCAAGCCGCGCCACCACGTCGCGAGCGCCTCGGGGGTCGGCTCCAGGAATTCGGCGAGCGGGCCGGCGAAGGAACGCCATTCGGCGAGATAATGGGGCGATACGGCGGTGACGACCGGAACCTTGGCCGCCATGGCGGCGCGAAACGCGTCGGCGAGCCCGCCGCGCGCCGCCTCCTGCTTGCTGAACTTGCTGATGACGACGAGATCGGCGCCTGCGGATACCGCTCGTTCGATCGACGCGCAGGCCTGCGCCAACTCGCTCGTATCGAGATTGCAGGCGACGGAGCCCGGCCCGAGATCCTGGGAAATCGAATAGAGCGTTCCGTCCGTCACGTCGCGCAGCACGATCCGGCTGCGTCCCGTCGCCTCGTCCAGCGCGCGCGCCTGAGTGACGCCGGCGACGCGCCCGCCCGCCTCGGCGATCTCGCGCGCGAAATCGGCGAGCAGGGCCTGAACCAGGGCGCTCGCTTCGCCGGGGAGGGCGCCGATACGCGTCTCCAGACGAGGCGGATTGTCGATCGTCATGCAGAGGTCCCGATCTGTTTCACGCCGGCGACGATAGCGGCCCGACCGACCGCGCCGAAGATATCGAACGGGTCTTCTCTTGTCTCGATGCGATTTTTATATCGCGAGGCAAGAAGATGTTCTCTAATCTTCGCCACGCGAACGAGATCGGCGCCGGCGGCGCGAGGTTCGGCGAGGCTCGCGCCTCTTGCCATTCCGGCGGCAGCGCCCGATCTGATAGGTCTCTGATCAATGACGCGACGTGAATTCCGTGAGCGATCAATCGGGCAAGGCGCCGCTTCCGGGCGCCGCTCAGGCGGATGCGGTGGAAGCCTTCATCGAGAAGGCGCGACGAGCGAACCTCGCCGCGGCCTCGGATCGCGGACGGCTGATCTTTGCTCTCGACGCCACGATGAGCCGCCGGCCGACGTGGGACGTCGCGCAATCGATCCAGGGCCGGATGTTCGAGGAGACCTCCGCGCTCGGCGGTCTCGACGTTCAGCTCGTGTTCTTTCGCGGCTTCGGCGAATGCCGGGCGTCGCATTTCGTGTCCGGAGGGCAGGGGCTCGCCGCGCTCATGGCGAAGATCGCCTGCCGGGGCGGCCGCACGCAGATCGCCAAAGTGCTGCGCCATGTGCTGGACGAGACGCAGGGACGGCGCATCGGCGCGCTCGTGTTCGTCGGCGACGCCATGGAGGAAAATGTCGACGAGCTCTGCTCTCTCGCGGGCCGGCTCGGACTGCTCGGCGTCAAGGCCTTCATGTTCCACGAGGGCGGCGATGCGACCGCCGGCGCCGCTTTTCGCGAAATCGCCAGGCTGAGCGGCGGCGCTTATGCGACCTTCGACTCCAGGGCTCCGCGCAAGCTCGCCGAACTGCTCTCCGCCGCCGCCGCCTACGCCGCCGGCGGATTGCCGGAACTCGAGCGGCGCGCAGGAGCCGGCGAGGACGCGGCGCGTCTTCTCTTGTCACAGATCGGGTGAGGAACGCACTTCATGCCCATTCTCATCGGATTTTTCTTCCTGATCGTCGGTCTCTACGCGCTTCGCGCCTATACGCGCGCGCCGCCGGCCGCGCTCGCGCGTCTCATCAAGCGTGGCGGCGGACTGGCGTCGATCGTCTCCGGCCTGCTCCTCATCGCGCGCGGGCGGATCGACCTCGGCCTGTTCCTCATCGCCCTGGGGCTCTGGCTGTTCGGGGCTTTTACGCGCGGCGTGAAGCGGTTCGGTGCGGCGGGAGCGAATGCGGGCGGCGTCTCGCGCGTGCGCTCCGCGATGATCGAGATGGAGCTCGATCACGCCAGCGGCGCGATACGGGGCACGATTCTCGCGGGAAAGGACGAGGGCAAGCGGCTCGACGCGCTCACGCGTTCGGCGCTGATGGACATCTATCGCACCTGCCGCAGCGTCGATCCCGACGGCGCGAGGCTCCTAGAGGCATATTTGGATCGCCGGTTTGCCGGATGGCGTCAGACAGGAGACGGTCGACGAGATTCGGGGGGCGCGGACACGGGCGGCGTCGGCCCAAATCGCCGGGGCGGCTCGATTTCGGAAGATGAGGCCTATGAAATTCTGGGCCTCAAGAAAGGGGCGGCGCGCCAGGACATTGCGCGGGCGCATCGCGATCTGATGAAGAAGCTTCATCCCGACCACGGAGGAACCACCGATTTGGCGGCTCGGGTGAACGAAGCCAAAGATGTCCTGATGCGTCGTCATCATTGAAGTCAATTCCCGGCAACTCGCAAAGACTCGACGCCTCGGCGAAATCCGAGGCGGACCCTCACTCCACTCGAACTCGCTTAAAAGAGACCCTCAAAAAAGCTCAGTTCTTCGTAGCGAAACAAGAGAATCCGGAGCGCTTCAGCGTCTTGCAGGCTGCTTCCGCGCTTCTCTCCTCGAGTCCGGCGAAGCGGGCCCGCCACAGAGTTTCCTTGCCTTTCTGAACCTTTTCGGTGAACGGCTTGGCCGTCGCTGGAACGCCTTGGGCGCGCGCGCGCGATAGGAGTTGATGAGCCTTGTCGGCGTCGTCGGTCGCGCCGATCTGGATCATCCATCCCGTATGCGCGGGGCGGGCGGCTTCCCCTTTCGAGGCGTCGGTCTTCGCGGCCTCGACTTTGGCGGCTTCGACCTTGGCGAGGAGCGTCTTCGCGGCCTCGGCGTTCGGCTTGCGTACGGCGGAGGGCGTCGTCGCCGCCGCGCTCGAGGCTTGCGAGTGTCCGCCGAGGCGCGAGGTCGAGCCGTCCGCGACCGCGCGCACCGCCTCTCGGGCCGAGGCGCGCGTCTTGCGCTCAATGGGCTCCTCGGCATGTTTCTGGCCGCCGGGCACGAAGGCCGGTCGCACCTTGTCTGTGCGGTCCGGGCTTGGGACTGCGACGACCGGAGCGAGCGGGGCGAGCGCCAGGGGGGCGGACGCGGAGACGCGCACCGGCGGCGCTTCGTCTTCTTGTCGCTCTTGCGCCGTCTCGGCCTTGTCGATCGGTTCGGCCGGAGCGCCCTCGCCGATCGCGCGGGCGGTACGGACCGGCGCTCCATCGCCGATGTTTTCGGCGATCAGGCCAGCCATAGCGCGATCGCGGGCGGCCCCTGAGCGTCCGCCGAGCACGACGGCGACGATGTGGCGGCTTCCGCGGCGAACCGATGTCAGCAGGTTGAAGCCCGAGGCGCGAGTGTAGCCCGTCTTGATGCCGTCGACGCCCTCGATCTGGCCGAGCAGATGATTGTGGTTGCGATGCGCATGACCGTGGTAGCTGAAGCTGTGCGTCGCAAAATAGCGATAATAGCGCGGGAAGCGATCCTGTATGGCGCGGCCCAGAATGGCGAGATCGTGGGCCGTGGTGATCTGCTCGTCATCGGGCAGGCCCGAAGCGTTGGCGTAATGCGTCCGGCTCATGCCGAGCGCATGGGCCTTGCGGGTCATCATCTCGGCAAAGCTGTCTTCGTCGCCGCCGATATTCTCGGCGATCGCCACGGCGATGTCATTGGCGGACTTGGTGACGACGGCCTTGATGGCGTTCTCCACATCGATCGTCTGGCCGGGCGCGAGGCCGAGCTTGGAGGGCGCCTGCGCCGCCGCATGGGCCGAGACCATCAGCGGCGAATCGAGTCGCAGCCGGCCTTTCTCGAGCTGCTCGAACAGAAGATAGAGCGTCATCACCTTGGTGATGGACGCAGGATGGCGCAATTCGTTTTCGCTGCGCGAATAGAGCGTGCGGCCGCTGTTGGCGTCCATGACGATAGCCGCGAAAGCGGGACTGTCGCCGGCTTCGGCCCGTCGATGGAAGCGATGGCCGACGTGACGCTTGAAACGCACATGATGCGATCCATGTCGAATGGACGCGCTGTGATGATAGCCGTGCCGGTGATGCTGCCGTCGCGCTTCGGCCGGGAATGACGAGAGCGCCAATAATGTCAGAATAATCGTGGCGTGCGCCATCGCCCACTTCGATCGTTCACGCCAGCCGCCAACGCTACGCTTCGCCATTCTTGCTGTCCTGAGCTTTGTATGTGCCTGCTTTCGATCGCGAAAGACGGACCCGCGTCACCAGAAAGACACATCGTTAGAAACTTAGGAGTACGAGGTTACCTGCGCGTTAAGGCGAAATAATTTTCTTGCCCTGCTTTCGCAACGCAACATGTCGGTTGACTTTCATTGTGCGTTGCATATAAGTTCATGCTGTTAACGGAGCGCGCAGGTCGGGCCGTCATGGGGCGGCGCATTTCGGGGCGCGCCTAAGACACGAGGACGAAACCGATGGTTGCCACTTTCGAAAGCGTACAGCAGCTCGGCAAAGAGCAGTTCGAGGCGGTTTCCGCCGCAGCGGCCGCGGTCACCAAGGGGTGGCAGACCATTGCCGCCGAGGCGACGGACTATTCGAAAAAGTCCTTCGAAAAGAGCCGTCTGCTCGCCGAGAAGCTGATCGGCGTGAAGAAGATCGACGAAGCCATTCAGTTGCAATCCGATTTTGCCAAAGGCGCTTACGAGGACTTCATCGCCGAGGCGACGAAGATCGGCGAACTCTATTCCAGCCTCGCCAAGGAAGCTTTCAAGCCGGTCGAAGCGGCCGCGTCCAAGGTCTATTCGCCCGGCGAGTGAGCCCGAGAGCGACAAGTCCTCGAACTATGCGAACAAAAAGCCAAGCGGCCCTCTGCTTGGCTTTTTGCATTTGTCGAGCTTTCCGTAAGACGAGCTCTTAAGGCTCGCGATCCGAGACGCCCCAGAACCGCGGCCTTGACAAGCCCGCTCCACGACAGCGCGAACTGTGCGCAAAGCGCGTGAGCGGCCATTCTCCGTTTGCGAATCTCCGTTCCGCAGAGCGATAAACATCGCCATAGACGTCGGCTCTCTCGCCCGGCGACGAGGAAACTGCGGACATGACTGCGATCCGTGACGTCGGCTTCGTCCATCTGCATGTTCATACGGCTTTCTCCCTGCGGGAGGGCGCGCTGACGCTGTCCAGGCTGATCGCGCTCGCCGAAAAGGACGAGATGCCGGCCCTCGCCGTGACTGATACGAACAATCTGTTCGGTGCCCTCGAATTCTCGGACAAGGCGGCGAAGGCCGGCGTCCAGCCCATTCCCGGCATTCAGCTCACTGTCGATTTCGGCGATGGACGCGCGGGAGCCTCGCAACTCGCGGAGGACGAAGGTCGCGGCAATGTCGTCCTGATCGCCCAGTCGGAGGGCGGCTACGCCAATCTGATGCGGCTCGCCTCCAGAGCCTATCTCGGATCCGCGCTCGGCGAGGCGCCGCATGTGACGCTCGACGATCTCACGCAAAACAGCGCCGAGCTGATTCTCCTCACCGGGGGGCCCGAAGGCGCGTTCGACACGATGCTGGCGCGCGGCCGGCCCGAGCAGGTCCGCGCCCGCCTCGACGCGCTCGAGCGCCCATTCGGCAGTAGGCTCTACGTCGAAATTCAACGCCATGGATTGACGCAGGAGCGACGCAACGAGCCCCAATTGCTCGATCTCGCCTATCGGCGCTCCCTTCCTATCGTGGCGACGAACGAACCCTTTTTCGCCGCGAGCGGCGATTTCGAGGCCCATGACGCGCTGCTCTGCATCGCCGAAGGAACTGTGACCGGCGTCCCCGAACGGCGCCGGCTCACGCCGCAGCATTATTTCAAGACCCGGCGTGAAATGATCGATCTGTTCGCCGACCTCGAAGAGGCGACGGACGCCTCGGTGGAGATCGCGCAGCGGGCTTCCTTCCGGCCGCTGACGCGCAAGCCGATCATGCCGCGCTTCATCCGCGAGACCGAGAAGCAGGAGGGTTCGCTCGAGGACATAGAAGCGCGCGAGCTGCGCCGGCAGGCGGCGGAAGGGCTCGAGGCGCGGCTCGCCGCGCAGCCGCCGGCGCCGGGCCAGAGCCGCGAGGCCTACGACGCGCGTCTCGCCTTCGAGCTCGACGTCATCGAGAAGATGCGTTTTCCCGGCTACTTCCTCATCGTTTCGGACTTCATCAAATTCGCCAAGTCGAAGGGCATTCCGGTGGGGCCGGGGCGCGGCTCGGGCGCGGGCTCCCTCGTCGCCTACGCGCTCACCATCACCGATCTCGATCCCTTGCGTTTCGGCCTGTTCTTCGAGCGCTTCCTCAATCCCGAGCGCATGTCGATGCCCGATTTCGACATCGATTTCTGCCAGACGCGGCGCGGGGAGGTCATCGATTATGTGCGCGAGCGCTATGGCGAGGACCGCGTGGCGCAGATCATCACCTTCGGCTCCTTCCTCGCGCGCGGCGTGCTGCGCAGCGTCGGGCGCGTGCTGGAGATGCCGCTCGGCCAAGTGGACAAGCTGGCGAAGCTCGTGCCACAGAACCCCGCCAAGCCCGTGACGCTCGCCGAGGCCGTCGCCAGCGAGCAGAAGCTTCGCGAAGCGATCCGGGAGGACGAGCGGGTCGACCGCCTCTTCAAGATCGCCGGCTCGCTCGAGGGGCTTTATTCCAACGCTTCGACCCATGCGGCCGGCGTCGTCATCGGCGACCGCCCGCTCGACGAGCTGGTGCCGCTCTATCGCGACCCGAAGTCGGACATGCCGGCCACGCAATATAATATGAAGTGGGTGGAGCCAGCCGGCCTCATCAAGTTCGACTTCTTAGGGCTCAAGACCCTGACCGTCCTTGCGACCGCCGTCGAGCTCGTCCGGCGACGGAGTCCCGACTTCGATCTCGCGGCCATCCCGCTCGACGATCAGAAGACCTACGATATGCTCGGCCGAGGCGAGACGGTTGGGGTGTTCCAGCTGGAAAGCGCCGGCATGCGCAAGGCGCTGGTCGAGATGCACGCCGACCATTTCGAGGACATCATCGCTCTCGTCGCGCTCTACCGGCCGGGTCCCATGGCGAATATCCCGACCTATTGCGCGGTCAAGCTGGGCGACGAGGAGCCGGACTACATCCATCCGCGCATCGAGCCGATCCTGAAGGAGACTTTCGGCGTCATCATCTATCAGGAACAGGTGATGCAGATCGCGCGCGAATTGTCCGGCTATTCGCTCGGCGAAGCCGACCTGCTGCGCCGCGCCATGGGCAAGAAGATCAAGTCCGAAATGGACGCGCAGCGCGAACGTTTCGTGAGCGGCGCCGTCGAGCGCGGCCTCGAGCCGGCGAAAGCGAATGAAATTTTCGACCTGCTGGCGAAATTCGCCGACTATGGCTTCAACAAGAGCCATGCGGCGGCCTATGCGCTCATTGCTTACCAGACCGCCTGGTTCAAGGCGCATTATCCCGTCGAGTTCCTGGCCGCCTCGATGACGCTGGACAAGGGCAACACCGACAAGCTCGCGGAATTTCGCGATGAAGCGCGACGACTCGGCATTGCGGTCGAGCCGCCGTCGATCTTGCGCTCTGGCGTCGATTTCGACGTCGCGCCGGGCGGGAGCGGGCAGCTTGCGATCCGCTACGCGCTCTCGGCCGTCAAAGGGGTCGGCGAGGGACAGGCGGAGTCGCTCGTGCGCTCGCGCGGCGGCGTGCCGTTTGCGAGCCTTTCGGATTTCGCCCGCCGGCTCAACCCGCGCGAGGTGAACAAGAAGGTGCTCGAGAATCTGGCCTGTTGCGGCGCCTTCGACGAGCTGGAGGCCGACCGCGCCCGCGTCGTCGGCGCGACCGAGACGATTCTCGCGAGCGCTAACCGCCATGCCGAGGATCGGCAGTTCGGCCAGAACGCGTTGTTCGGCGGGGGCGAGGCCGAGGAGCTCGTGCTTCCGAAGGCGCAGCCATGGTCCGCCTCGGAGCGTCTGCAGCGCGAATTCGACGCGGCGGGCTTCTTCCTCTCCGGCCACCCGCTCGATGCTTACGCCGGCATTCTCGGCCGGTTGCGCGTCTCGCGCTGGGCGGAGTTCACGATCGCCGTCAAGCGCGGCGCCACCGCCGGCCGGCTCGCGGCCGTCGTGCTCGACAGAATGGAGCGGCGCACCAAATCCGGCTCGAAGATGGGAATCGTCCAGCTCTCGGACGACAGCGGCCAATATGAGGCGATCCTCTTCCAGGAGGGCCTCAACCAATATCGGGACATTCTGGAGAAGGGCGCGAGTGTCCTCGTCACGCTCAACGCCTCGCTCGAGGGCGAAGACGTGCGCGCCCGCATCGTCGCCGTCGAGCCGTTGGCCGGAGCGGCGGCGCGGGCGCAGAAGGGCCTGCGCATCTTCCTGTGCGACGAAGCGCCGCTCGACGGCATAAGGTCGCGCCTCGTGGCGCGCGGCGAGGGCGAGATTTCACTCGTCGTCATGCTGGAGAAGGCGGCGAGCGAGGTGGAGATCAAATTGCCGGGCGGCTATCTGGTGTCGGCGGACGTGGCCGGAGCGCTGAAGACGATTCCCGGCGTAATCGCCGTCGAGCATGTTTGAGCTACCTTGAGCGATACATTCAATAAGACGGGTATTGCACTGATATACATATGCAATTATATTAATCTTATGCTTGACAAAGAGGGCCGCTAGGATGATCGGCCGAAGATTTCATTGGTTTGATAGGGCGGTCGAAGACCGCATCTTCGACGAGATGAAGTAGTTTTCCTGGAGCTTACGGGCCTCGACGCTGCTTTTTTAGACAGCGCCTTCGCCGCCGCCTCGGCAGAACGGCCAGGAGCGCGGTCTCGCCTCGATCAGCGTCGACGTCGTCGCCGCGGCCTTCTCTCGAGGGCAATTCGCCCCTATTTTAGACGTCTCGACGGGAGGCGAGTCGCCGCTCGCGCGGTGAGCCCTGATCGAGGAGGCTGCCATGAATGAGCCGCTCGGCGTTCTCGGAACGCCCAACATCGGTTTCTTAGCCCTGGTCGTCATCGGCGGACTGGCCGGCTGGATCGCCGGGATGATCGCCGGAACGCGCCACTGGCTGTTCACCAATATTCTGATTGGCATCGCCGGCTCCTGGCTCGGCTCGCAGGTCGCCGATCTGCTGGGAATCGTGGTGAGCGGATCGGTCGGCCATTTCGTCGCCGCCCTGGTGGGATCGATTCTGATCATTTCCATCTGGCAGAGGCTCTATCCGGAAGTGCGGCGCCCCGAGGTTCGGCGGGATCGCTATCCGACGATTTGAGCGCCGCAGGAGATCGAGGAGGCTGAGATTTTTCGATGACGAACATCCTCGATCTCTTGAACGACGATCCGCGCAAGCGCGCTGGCACCGCCCCGCGACATCCGGAGAAGGCGCGTCGGCCCGACACTCCGCTTCTTCGCAAGCCGGACTGGATCAGGGTCAAGGCGCCCGGCTCGCCCGCCTGGCGGGAAACCAGCGCGCTTTTGCGCGGCAGCGGGCTCTCGACTGTCTGTCAGGAGGCGTCCTGCCCCAATATCGGCGAGTGCTGGGAGCAAAAGCACGCGACCTTCCTCATCATGGGCGCCGTCTGCACCAGGGCCTGCGCCTTTTGCAATGTCGCGACCGGCCTGCCTGGACCGCTCGACGGCTCCGAGCCGGGCAGGGTGGCCGAGGCCGTCGCGAGCCTCGGCCTTGCCCATGTGGTCGTCACCTCGGTCGACCGTGACGACCTGGACGACGGCGGCGCGCGGCATTTCGCGGCGACCATAGAGGCGATCCGCTCGGCCCGCCCGGCCACGACGATCGAGGTGCTGACGCCCGATTTCCTGCGCAAGAAGGGCGCGCTCGAAACCGTCGCCGCGGCGCGTCCCGACGTCTTCAACCATAATTTGGAGACTGTCCCCTCGCTCTATGTGACGGTGCGGCCGGGGGCCCGCTATTTCCATTCACTGCGCCTGCTGCAACGGGTCAAGGAGCTCGCCCCCGATATTTTCACCAAATCGGGGCTCATGGTCGGTTTGGGCGAAACGCGCAACGAAATCCTGCAGGTGATGGATGATCTGCGCACGGCGGAAGTGGATTTCCTGACGATCGGCCAGTATCTGCAGCCGACCCGCAAGCACCATGAGGTGGCGCGCTTCGTCGCGCCGCAGGAGTTCGACGCCTATCGGACGATCGCCTACGCCAAGGGTTTTTCCATGGTCGCCTCCTCGCCGTTGACGCGATCCTCCCATCACGCGGGCGCGGATTTCGAGAAGCTGCGAGAGAAGCGGGGCAGACGAGCCGTGGCCGAGACCTAGAGTCTTTTAGTGTTTCATTGAAACACTAAAAGACTCTAGGTCATTGTTTTGACGCGTTTCCAACGCCGAACCGGCATCCACTTCAGCTGGAAGCGCTCTAGGCGTCCGATTCGACGATCTCTCGCAAGGCGACGGCGTTGTTTCTGATGGGTTCGCGGGACGCGTAGAGCAGGGTCACGTCCTCCTTTCCGGCCAGGTTGCGCAACCGATCGAGTTCGTCTTTGCGAACCCTCGAGATTTCTTCGGCGTAACGGGCCTTGAACGTCTCCCATCGTTCCGGCCGATGGCCATACCATCGGCGCAGCTCGTTGCTCGGCGCCAAATCCTTGCTCCAGTCGTCGACCGCCGCTCTCGCTCGGGCGAGCCCCCGCGGCCATAGACGATCGACGAGAATTCGCTTGCCGTCATCCAGAGACGGGGGGTCGTAGACGCGTTTGATCTTGATCATTGGTCTTTTTTCCGTCTCGAGCGTCGGCGCGATCCGCATGGGAGCCTCGCCGAGCGACGCCCCGGACAGGAAATATTTGTCGCGGGCCTCGTTTCGTCGCCCGTTCAGGGACGAAAAGGCGCGGCCGGCCTTCACGTCGCCGCTGTCCTGGCCCGGCCTCCGAGCGTGCGGCTTTTCAACGGCGTCAGCCGTGCTAATAGCTGTCTCCCATGAAGAGCTTCCGTAACCGCCGCCGCGTTCCGTTCAGCGCCGATGACATGTTCGCGCTCGTCAAGGATGTCGAAGCCTATCCGAAATTCGTGCCCTTGTGCGAGGGGCTGCGCGTGCGCCGCCGCACCCGGGCGGGCGAGGGGGTCGAGGTCATCGTCGCCGAGATGCAGGTCGGCTTCAAGGCGATCTGCGAGCGCTTCGCCAGCCGTGTGACCTGCGACGCCGAAAAACGCGAAATCCTCGTCGAATATATCGACGGCCCGTTCAAGAAGCTCGAAAATCGCTGGTCCTTCCACGACGAGCCCGCCGGCCCCAATGGCGAGCCGCGTTCCGTCGTCGATTTCTATATCAATTACGAGTTCAAGAGCCGGGCGCTCGGCCTGGTGATGGGGGCGATGTTCGACTCCGCCTTCCATAAATATGCGGACGCTTTCGTCAAACGCGCCGGCGAGGTCTATGGCCGCCGCTGAGCGGCCGCGACCAGCATCTCCAGCGCCTGCAGGACGGAGGCCTCGCGAATGGCCTCACGCGTGAGCGGGCCGAAGCGGCGCTCCATATGCTCGATCCCATGGTTCTTGCGCAGGCAGGCGAAATGGACGAGGCCGACGGGCTTTTCCGCGCTGCCGCCGCTCGGCCCGGCGACGCCGGTGACGGCGACCGCGAGATCGGCGAAGGAGCGATGAACGGCTCCTTGCGCCATGGCCCGCGCCGTTTCGGCGCTGACCGCGCCGAAACGCTCGAGGACATCGGCCGGCACGCCGAGCATCTCCTCCTTGGCGGCGTTGGAATAGGTGACGAAGCCCCGATCGAAGACGTCCGACGAGCCGGGGATGGCGGTAATGGCGCCCGCGACGAGACCGCCGGTGCAGGACTCGGCAATGGCGAGCCGGAGGCTTTGCGCGCGGCAGAGGTCGAGAAGCTTTTCGGCCAAGGCATGGATATCGGAGTGATCGGCCATCACGATCTCCTACGTGTTTCCGTGTCCACGGTGTTCGTCGCGAAGCGAAGCAATCCCCCCCGCGCGTGCTCTGGATCGCTTCGCTGCGCTCGCGATGACGGCCTGGGCGCAGCTTGGCGTCCAGGCTTTCGTCAGGCTCTCTCCGCAGGCAGTCTCACCGTCGCCAGCGCCAGCGCGGCCATGCCCTCCTGGCGGCCGGTGAAGCCCAAACGCTCCGAAGTCGTCGCCTTGACCGCCACGCGGCCGACCTCCACCCCCATGATCTCGGCGAGGCTCTGGCGGATCGCATCGCGGTGCGGGCCGATCTTCGGCGCCTCGCAGACGATCGTCGTGTCGACATGGGCGATGATCCCTCCGCGCTCGCAGACGCGTCGGGCCGCGTCGGCGAGAAAGATGGAGGAGGCGGCGCCTTTCCAGCGCGCGTCGGAGGGCGGGAAATGCGCGCCGATGTCGCCGTCGGCGAGTGCGCCGAGAATGGCGTCGGTGATGGCGTGGGCGAGAACGTCGGCGTCGGAATGGCCAGCGAGGCCCTGAACGTGCGGCACTGGCACGCCGCCGAGCCACACCTTGTCGCCGGGGCCGAACGCATGGACGTCATAGCCCTGGCCGGTGCGGATGTCCAAAAGCTCGCCGAGCAAGACAGACTGCGCGCGCAAGAAATCCTCCGCTGTCGTGAGCTTGAAATTGGCGGCTTCGCCCTCGAATATATGGACCTTGTGACCGGCGGCTTCCGCCACCATGCCGTCGTCGGTGAGCTCCCCGCTCGCGCTCGCGGCGGCGGCGCGATGCGCTTCTAGAATGAGATCGAAGGCGAAGGCTTGCGGCGTCTGCACGCCGCGCAGCCGGGCGCGGTCCGGCGTCGCCGTCACGACGCCCGCGGCGTCGATCTGCTTGACCGTATCGGTGAGCGGCAGGCCGGGCACGGCGGCGCCATGCGCCTTCGCGGCACGGACCGCCCTGGCCACGAGCGCGGCGCCGCCGAACGGACGCGCGGCGTCCTGGATCAGCACGATCTCGGGATGGGGCGTCAGCCGCGCCAGCGCCTCGAGCCCGTTGCGCACGCTCTCCTGCCGCGTCGGACCGCCGATCGCCGGCTCGAGCAGGCGCGCCCTGGCCGCCGGCGGCAGTTCCTCGACGCTCTGCCGATATAGGGACGCATCGTCGGCATGGATCGCGACGACCAGCGCCGCATCGGGGGCGGCCTCGTGCATGGCCTGCAGAGTGCGAGCGAGAACCGATCTGCCGAGCAGGGCGCGATATTGT
>PQAN01000092.1 GCA_003105285.1 Methylocystaceae bacterium | reverse complement strand
GGTGGCAGCGACGCCGTCGATGGAGGTGGTAATATTCGAGGCTCGAACTTTACGCAAGAGCCTTCTTGAATTTTTTTTGAAGGAGGGCGGTCGCCGCGATTCGCGCCGGGCGGCGGCCGCGGCCTCTTCATTTTCCCGATCCGCATGAAATGGCGTAGACTACGGGGCCGCGACGCCGTCGCCGCTCGCGGCGCATCCCGCTCTAAGTAGGCAAGGCGCCTCTCGGCTCGAGGGACTTGATGAAAGACTTTTCGCTGCGCCGAAAGAACAGGCCCGGCTCGGTTCCGGGGCGGGGGAGGGCGGCGCGGTCCGCGGCGCTGGAGCGTCTCGTCGGCCGCTCATTGGCCATGCTGGCGTTCGAGCGAGCCTGGCGGATCCTCGTCGCGCTCCTGACTCTGCTGGGTTTTTTTCTCGCTCTGTCCTGGGCGGGGCTCTGGCTGGAGATCGGCGCGTCGGGCCGCGTCTTCGGCGTCGTCGGCTTCGCCGCGGCGGCTCTGTTTGCGCTCGCGCGCGGTCTCGCGGCCGGGGCGCCGCGTCGCGAGCAGGCGCTGGCGCGGCTGGACGCGGCGCCCGGCGCCGAGCATCGGCTCGCCTCGTCCTTGGACGACACGCTCGCCGGCGCCTCTCCCGAGGCGGCGACGCAAATGCTGTGGGCGCTGCATCGGCGCCGGCTAGAGGCGAAGCTGCGCATGGTCGCGGTCGCGCCGCCGGCTCCGGGCGTCGCAAAGCGCGATCCGCTGGCGCTCCGCGCCCTCGCGCTCGTCGCCGCGCTCGCCGCCGGCTTCGTCGCCGGACCCGATCGGCGAGCGCGCATAGAAGCCGCTTTCGACTGGGGCGTGATCGGCCCCGCCGGCGCGAGCCGGAGGGTCGACGCCTGGCTCGAGCCGCCGGCCTATACCGGGCGCCCGCCGATCGTCTTGTCGCAACGAGACGCGGCGACGGACGCCGCCGCCGTAGCAGCCCCCGTCAATTCGATATTGATCGTCCGCAGCTTCGGCGATCGCGCCGCAAATGCGCAGGCGAGCGGCGGCCTCGCCGCGATCGAGGGCGCGCCGCGACGGGCGGGGGACCAAGAGCGGGAAGAGAGGTTCAAGCTCACGGGCGACGCCCGGCTGAGTCTACGCGGCGCCCCCGGCCCCTCGACCTTCGATCTCGTCGCCATCGCCGATCGCCCGCCGACGATCGAGCTCGTGGAGGAGCCGCGCAACAATGCGCGCGGCTCGATGACGCTTCGTTTTCGCGTCGACGACGATTACGGCGTCATCGCCGCCGAGGCCGTGGCGGCGCCTTCGGCCATCCCCGGCGAGCCCTCGACGGGTCGCGCCCTCTATCCGCCGCCGCGTCTCGCGCTCGCCTTGCCGCCGACGCGCGCCGGCCTCGGCGAGAGCCGCGCGACGCTCGATCTGGCGGATCACCCCTGGGCCGGCGCGCGCGTGGCCATGACTCTGGTCGTGCATGACGAAGGCGGCAACGAGGGCGCTTCGGCGCCGCTCGACATCGTTTTGCCGCAGCGCCATTTCGCCAAGCCTCTCGCGCGGGCGCTGGCCGAGCAGCGCCGCCGCCTCGCGCTCGACGCCGATCATTATGCGAGGGTGCGCGTGGCGCTCGGCGCGCTCTCGCTCGGGCCGGAGCTGTTCCAGACGCCGTCCTCCGTCTATCTCGGCCTGAGCGCCGCCAAGCGCCGGCTGGAGCGTCCGCGCGGCGACGACGATCTTCGCGACGTCGCAGATCTGCTCTGGTCCATGGCGCTCGGTCTCGAGGACGGCGATGTTTCCCAGGCCGAGCGCGATCTGCGCGCGGCGCAGAAGGACTTGCGCGACGCTCTGGCGCGCGGCGCGGACGAGCAGGAGCTCGAGAGATTGAACGGGGAGCTGCGCCGCGCGCTCGACAATTTCCTGGCCGCCCTCGCGCAGCAGGGTCCGCGCGAGGCGCCGCCGAGAGCGGCGCCGGGCGAGAGCGGCCAACGCACGCTGAGCGAACAAGATATCCAGTCGATGCTGAGCGAAATCGAAAAGGCCGAGAAGTCCGGCGACTTCGCCGAGGCGCAACGGCTGCTCGACGACCTCCAGGACATGCTGGAAAACCTCCAGTCGGCGCGCGCCGGCGAGGCGAACCCGGCCGCCCGCGAAATGTCCCATGCGCTCGACGAACTCGACCGCCTGTCGCGGGAGCAGCAGCAATTGCGCGACGACACCAACAGAAGCCCGCAGAGCGGCGGCGAGGCGAGGCGTGGAAAGGGGGCGCCTTCCGAGGATGAGAGCGCCCGCGAGATGCGCGCGCGTCAGCAGGCGTTGCGAGAGAAGCTCGAGCAGCAGCAGAACCGCCTGAGGCGCTCGGGCGAGGAGACGCCGCAGGATTTGGCCGACGCCGACAAGGCCATGAAGGAGGCCGAGAAGGCTCTCGGCCCCGGCGGCGACGGCAAGGGCAGGGCGGTCGACGCGCAGGGCCGCGCTCTGCAAGCCCTGCGGCGCGGCGCCGATCAACTCGCGTCCCGCCTGCAGGAGGATGGCGAAGAGGGCGAGGACGGCCAGAGCGGCCGGCGCGGGCGCAGGCAGGGCATGGGGCAGGGCGAGGGCGCCGATCCGCTCGGGCGTCCGTCCGGACGCCGGCGCGTGGATGGCTCCGGCTCGCGTCATGACCTTCTCGGGCTGCCGTCGGCGGCGCGCGCGCGCCGCGTGCAGGAGGAGCTGCGCCGCCGGCTCGGCCAGCCGGAGCGGCCGGCCGAAGAGCTCGACTATCTCGAGAGGCTGCTGCGGCGTTGACGACGCTTGCGGCAGGCTTCGCTGTTCTCTAGTCATAAAACCGAAAAGAAGCCGCGAGCGCGCTCGAGATCGGGAAGCGGGCCGATGATGTCGCAATGGTCCAATATCTTCGTCGCGAGCGCCGTCGCCCTGGTGGCCGGCGTCGTGCTGCTCGGCCTCGCCAATCTGTTGCGCGGCGGCGACGCCGATCTGTCGCAAAAACTCATGCGCTGGCGCGTCGTGCTGCAATTTTGCGCTATTGTGCTGATCCTGGCGATTCTCGCCTTTCGACGCTGAAAATCACGAGCTTCTCATGGTGCGTCTCGACAAGATCTACACACGCGGCGGCGATGCCGGCGCGACGTCGCTCGTTTCGGGCGAGCGACGGCGCAAGGACGATCTGCGCGTCGAGGCCTATGGGACGATCGACGAGACCAACGCCGCGATCGGCGTCGCGCGTCTCGCCATAACGGCGGCCGACGCTACGCTCGACGCGATGCTGGCGCGCATCCAGAACGATCTGTTCGATCTCGGCGCCGAGCTGGCGACGCCGCAGAAGGCCGACGAAGGGAAGGCGCCCGGCGGGCTCTCGATCGTCCAGTCGCAGGTCGACCGGCTGGAGCGGGAGATCGACGAGCTGAACGCGGCCCTCGCGCCGTTGAAATCCTTCGTCCTGCCGGGAGGGACGCCGGCCGCCGCGCATCTGCATCTGGCGCGCGCCATCAGCCGTCGCGCCGAGCGGATCATCGTCGCGCTCGCCCATGCGCCGGGGGAGGCCGTCGACGGCCCCGCGCTGCGCTACGTCAATCGCCTGTCGGATTTTCTCTTCGTGGCGGCGCGCTATGTGAACCGCGAGAGCGGCGACGTCTTGTGGACGCCGGGCGCGACGCGATAGGACGGCCGGCCCGCGCGCCTCGAAGGCTCACTTCTGATGCGTCTGTTATCTGCCGGTCTTCCCTTCGCGCTCGAACCATGCGGCGATCTGCGGATCGTCGAGCGCGCCGATGACCGTCGTCGTCGCGCCTCCCGCGCCGATCAGCGCAGTGAACGGCAATTCGCCGCTCCAATAACGGTCCACTTCGAAGTAGAGCCGCTCGACGAATTGATCGGCAAAGGCGAAATTGATCGCCTGCAGAAGGCCCGCCGCCTGCAATCGGTTCTCGACGCGGGCGCGTTCGTGCTCTCTGTCGGTGTTGACGAAGACGATGCCGATGTTCGGCCGATCCCGGCCGATCTTCGCCCATTCGCCCAATTCGGCGACGCAGGCCGGACAGGTCACGGACCAGAAATGCACGACGAGCGGCCTGCCGGCGTGGGTCTTGCGGAGCTCCGCGAAAGAGCCGCGCGCGAAGGGCGCGAAATCTCCGGCGACCGCTGTCGGCGGCGCGATCGCGCAAACGATCAGGCCGGCCGCAAACAGCGGATATCTGAATCTCTCGTGCGCCATATCACGCAAGTCCCGCATGAAGAGAAAAGCCGGCCGAGCGCTCGGGGCGCCCGACGTCACTGAAATCGGGCCCGTCATCGTGAGCGCAGCGAAGCAATCCAGACGTCACGGGCGGCTTCTGGATTGCTTCGCTGCCCTCGCAATGACGAGAGCGGCTCGTTCGAAACGCGTCGCGGTTCTGGGCCGTCGGCATGACGCGTGAACAATTTATGGAACTGCGCCTCCGCATGCTGGAGGCCTTCATCGGTAAGGACCACCGATTTCGCCTTGTTCGCGGGGTTCTCGATCAAGTCCTTCTCATGGAGACGATCCAGCGCGTCCCAGTCGAAACCTTTCCAGGCGCGGTTCTCATTATGCAGCGTGAGCCACAATAGCGCCAGAACCGCGTCGTCGATCTTATCGGTGTCGATTTCCATGCCGGCAGCCTATCAAAGTCCGTGCGCGCCTGTCACGGTTCGAACCGTCGCCGCCTCACTTCGCGATCGCGAGTCCGGCCGCCGATTTCACGGCGCTGTGACCGGCGTCGGCGTGTCTGCGCTCCAAGGGGATGAGCCGGTAGCCGTCCTCGCGCGTGAGCCAGGAGAGATAGGCCGCTCCCTCGTTCGCCACGAGCAGCGGATGATCGGAGGCGTCCGCCGTCGCGGCGACGACGCGGGCGGCGTCCCAGCTCTCGCCGCCGTCCCGCGAGGATTGGAGCGCGATCGTCGTCGTCGTTCCGTCGAACTCTTTCCAGGCGCGATAGAGCCGGTCGCCCGCGGCGAGCAGTTGCGGGCGCGAGGGCGCGCGTTCCGGGTCGCCGAGCGCTTCGGGCGCGCTGAATGTTTTTCCGCCGTCCGCGCTGCGCGCGTAGAACAGGCCCTGCCGCTGCTTGCCGCGCGTGAACCAGGCGACATGCCAGCGGCCGGCCGCGTCGATGGCGAGCGCCGGGCCGTGATGCGGACAGGTCGTCGCCCATTCATCGGCGCTGACGCGTCCGCCGACGAGCGTCGCGCCGTCGGCGGAGAGCTTCGCGACCATGTGGTCGCGCTGATTGTTCTCGAACACATGCCGCCAGGCGAACGCCGGCAGGCCGTCGCGATCGAGCGCCGCGCCGATGCGGCAGCATTCGCAGGAATGATCGAGAAGAATTTTCTTGCCCTTTATCGTCGCGCCGCCGTCGTCGGACCAGCCGACCGCTATGCCGCTGCCGGCGAAGGTCTCGCCCGCCGCTTTGGCCTTTTCGGCGTTGGTCTTGTCGAGCCAGGCGACATAGAGCCTGCCTGTCGGGCCGACGACGAAGGTCTCGAAGCGTTGGCCCTTGCCGTCGATCAGCGGCCGCGGCGCGGAGAAGCTCCTGCCGCCGTCCGTCGAGCGCGTGACGAAGATCACGCCCTCGTAGCTCTTTTCGGGCTTCACGGTGAAGCTCGCGACCAGACTTCCATCGTCGAGCGCGACGATTTTCGGTCGCGCCTCGCCATTGTCGTCGAGCGCGCCGGCGTCGGGCGCGGCGATGGCGAAAGGCGGCGCGAAGCTCTTGCCCATGTCGCGCGACACGGCGCCATAGACCTTGCCGGCGACCGCATAGGTCAGCCAGAGGCGGCCGTCCTTGCCGAAAGAGGGCGTCGCGGTGACGGCGCATTTCGGCGTCGGATCGGCGCAGGAGGACGCGGCCGCATGGCTCTCGTGTCCGCTCTTCTCCTGGGCGAGCGCGGCGCCCGAGGCGAGAAGGGCGACAGTGACGAGGGCAGCGACTCGCATGGCGGTCTCCGATGCGTCCATCAATGAAAGTTGAACTTCTGAGAGCCGTCGAACGAGCCGCCGGGCGGAGGCGGCCCTTGCAGGCCGGTGAGGATATCGCGCACGATCTCCGCATGTTTGGGGCTGCTCGACGGGTCGATCGTCACCTTGTCGATCCGCCCCGACGCGTCGACATGGAAACTCGCTGTCGCGGAGCCGGGGCCGAACTCGTTCTTCGCCGGCGTGCGCTTGGCGATTTCGCTGTAGAGCAGACCGAGAAATTTGCTCTGCGACAGGCCGGACGGCGCGGCGGCGGCTTGCTCCGGCTGCTTCTCCTCGGCGGCGCCGGCCCCCGCGCAAAGACACAAGACGAGTGCGAGGGCCGTGCGCTTCATCTGCTTTTCCCGCCGATCCGTTTCAGTGGAAGTTGAATTCTTGAATCGCGGCGAAGGAGCCGCCGGGGGGCGGCGGCGTGTGCACGGAGGCGAGAATCTGCCCGACGATCGGCTCCAGCGCCGGGTTGGACGAATTCCGCACCTTGTGGGAGACGACCCGTCCCGACGCGCCGATCGTGAAGGCCACATGGATCGAGCCGGTCTTGTCGTTGGACGATTTGGGCGTCCGCCGTTTGATCTCGGCCGCGAGCAGGCGCGCATAGGCCTGCTTGGTGAGCGCCGGCTTTCGCGCGGCGTCCAGCTTCTTGCCGTCCTTATCCTTGTCCTTGGGGCCGGCGGCTGCGCCGCGCGCCGTCTCCTTCGGCTTTTGCCGCTCTGCGGGCGGGGCCGCCACGCGGTCTTGCGCCGCAGGGGCATGCGAGGCGTGGGCGGGCTCGGCCGCGGCGGGGGGCGGCGTCGGCTCGGCGACCGCAGGCGTCGGCTC
>PQAN01000091.1 GCA_003105285.1 Methylocystaceae bacterium | reverse complement strand
CTCGTCGAGAAGGTGCGCACGATCGCGCGCGAACTCTATGGCGCGGCCGACATCGCCGTCGAATCGTCTGTGAAGGCGCGTTTCGCGGAGCTCGAGAAAGAGGGCTTCGGCCATCTGCCGGTCTGCATCGCCAAGACGCAATATAGCTTTTCGACCGATCCGAACGCCAAGGGCGCTCCGTCGGGGCATGTCATTCCGGTCCGTGAGCTGCGTCTCTCGGCGGGCGCCGAGTTCGTCGTCGCCATCTGCGGCGACATCATGACGATGCCGGGACTGCCCAAGGTTCCAGCGGCCAACAATATCGAAGTCGCCCCCGACGGTCGTATCGCCGGACTGTTCTAGAACGCCTGCCCGAATGCGGTTCGATGCAGCCGCCGCAAAATAGCCCCGGCCGTCTGGAGAAATCTCCAGGCGGCCGGCCTCGACCACTCAAACCGATGAGCTCGAAGGGAGCCCAGCACATGTCGAATTCGAGAATACCCGGACGCAATTTTCTGTTCGTTCCCGGCCCGACGAATATTCCGGACCGCATTCTGCGCGCCATGAACGTCGCGTCCGAGGATCACCGTTCCTCCAAGTTCCCCGAGCTGACGCTGCCGCTGTTCACCCAGCTGAAGAAGGTGTTCAACACCGAGAGCGGCCAGGCCTTCATCTTCCCGGCCTCGGGCACCGGCGGCTGGGAGGCGGCGATCACCAACACGCTGTCGCCCGGCGACAAGGTGCTGGCGCAGCGCTTCGGCCAGTTCAGCCATTTGTGGATCGATCTCGCCAAGCGCATCGGCCTCGACGTCATCGAGCAGGACGAGGAATGGGGCACAGGCAATAACGCCGAGCGCATCGAAGAGACGCTGAAGGCCGACAAGAACCACGAGATCAAGGCCGTTTTCGCGACGCATAACGAGACCGCGACCGGCGTGACGAGCGACATCGGCGCTGTCCGCAAGGCGATCGACAACGCCAAGCATCCGGCGCTGCTGTTCGTCGACGGCGTGTCCTCGGTCGGCTCGCTCGAGTTCAAGCAGGACGAGTGGGGCGTCGATGTCGCCGTGTCCGGCTCGCAGAAGGGGTTCATGCTGCCGGCCGGCCTCGCGATCATGAGCGTCAGCCAGAAGGCGCTCGCGCTCGGCGAGACCGCCAAGCTGCGTCGCGCCTATTTCGACTTCAAGGATCACGTCAACGCCAACAAGACCGGCTACTTCCCCTACACGCCGGCGTTGCCGCTGCTCTACGGTCTGCGCGAGTCGCTGAACGTGCTGTTCGAGGAAGGCCTCGATCAGGTCTACAAGCGCCACCATCACCTCGCCAACGGCGTGCGCGCCGCGGTCGAGGCCTGGGGCCTGAAGCCCTGCGCCAAGGACGCGAAGTGGAACTCCGACACGGTCACCGCGATCGTGGTGCCGGAAGGCTATGACGCCGCCAAGGTCATCGACATCGCCTACCGCCGCTACAACCTCGCGCTCGGCGCCGGCCTCTCCAAGGTCGCCGGCAAGGTGTTCCGCATCGGCCACCTCGGCGATCTGAACGAGCTGATGCTGCTCGGCGCGATCGCCGGCGCCGAACTCGCCATGCTCGATGTCGGCATCAAGATCCAGCCCGGCTCCGGCGTCGCCGCCGCTGGCGCGGTCTATCGCGCTTCGCCGCTGCTGCAGGCGTAATTCGACCAGAGGCCTCGCCCACTTCAGGGCGAGGCCTTCCTCATCGAGGAAACGCGACGCCTCGCCGTCGCTTGCCGTCGGGGAATTTTTGATAGGGTCAGCATCATGTCGCACAAAATCGTGTTCCTCGACCGCGAAACGCTCGACGCCGATGTGCGGAAGCCGAATTTTCCGCACGACTATGTCGAATATGCCCAGAGCTCGGTCGCCGATGTCGACGAGAGGCTGAAAGGCGCGACGATCGCCATCACGAACAAAGTTCCGTTGCGCGCCGAGACGCTCCAGCATCTGCCCGATTTGAAATTGATCGCCGTCGCCGCGACCGGCACCGACGTCATCGACAAGGCCTATACGACGGCGAACGGGATCATTGTCTCGAATATCCGCAACTATGCGTATAACACGCTGCCGGAGCATGTGATTGCGCTGATTTTCGCGCTGCGGCGCAATCTGGTGAATTACGTCGACTCGGTTCGCAAGGGCCGTTGGCAGCAGGCGAACCAGTTCTGCTACTTCGACTATCCGATCTACGACATCGCCGGCTCGACGCTCGGCATCATCGGTTATGGCGCGCTGGGCAAATCGATCGCGACGCGCGCCGAGGCGCTGGGGATGAAAATCCTCGTCAACGACGTCGTTCCCGGCCCGAACATCGTCGACATTCCGACGATCCTGCGCGAGAGCGACGTCGTCACGCTCAATCTGCCGTTGACGCCGCAGACGAAGAATCTGATCGGCGCCGAGCAGTTCGCGTCGATGAAGAAGACGGCGATTCTCATCAACACCGCGCGCGGCGGCATTGTCGACGAACAGGCGCTCGCCGACGCGCTGCGGGGCGGCGTCATCGCCGGCGCGGGCTTCGACGTGCTGACGGTCGAGCCGCCCAAGCAAGGCAACGTTCTGCTCGATCCGACGATTCCCAATCTGATCGTCACGCCGCATGTCGCTTGGGCGAGCAGGGAGGCGATGCAGGTGCTCGCCGATCAGCTCGTCGACAATATCGACGCTTTCGTCGCCGGCGAGCCGCGCAATGTGGTGACCGCCTGAGGAGACAAGGCCCGGCCATCAGGCTTGGCGGGCTCTGCTGGGGATTATCATGACACAGAAATTATTGTTCCTGCTGGACACGGATCCCGTGCCGAGCGTGTTCGACACGGTCGTCGGCTATGACGGCGGCGCCGATCACGTCATCGGCTACGCCAATGTGACGCCGGAGACTGTCGGCGCGCTCGTCGACGGCGCGATCTACACGCGCGGTCCGAAGGAGAAGCAATATACGGCGCTGTTCGTCGGCGGCGGCAGCATGGTCGCGGGCGAGGCGCTGTTCAAGGCGGTCAAGAAGCGCTTCTTCAGCAATTTCCGCGTCTCCGTCATGCTCGATTCCAACGGCTCCAACACGACGGCGGCGGCCGGCGTCGCGCTGCTCGCCAAGGCCGAGCCGCTCGCCGGCAAGAAGGCGATCGTGCTCGCCGGCACGGGCCCCGTGGGCCTGCGCGCCGCCGCCTTCCTGCACGGAGAGGGCGCGGAAGTCGCTATCACCTCGCGCGTGAAGGCGCGCGCCGACGCCGCGGCCAAGGCCATTCAGGATCGCTTCGGCTTCACGCCCACGGCGATCGAAGC
>PQAN01000090.1 GCA_003105285.1 Methylocystaceae bacterium | reverse complement strand
GAAATTCCGTTCGACCCACTATTTGCAAGGGTTGTCATTCCCGACGCTCGCGAAGCGAGCGATCGGGAATCCAGGACCAACAACCGGAATTTCTTGTCGTCGCCCCTGGATCCCCGGTCGGGCCTTCGGCCCGCCGGGAATGACAGCCGCGAGGGTTCTTGAATTTCCGGCCGGGGCCCTGAAGGCTCGCGGTCCAATGCGCTCCCCGACCCGAGCCTTCCGGGCTTCTTCAGCTTCGCACGCCCCTCACGCCGCCTTTTTCTTCGGCGTGACGAGCTTGCGGTTCGCCAGCACTTCGGCGATCTGCACGGCGTTCAGTGCCGCGCCCTTGCGCAGATTGTCGGAGACGCACCACAGCACGAGGCCGTTCTCGATCGTCGGATCGTCACGGATGCGCGAGACATAGGTCGCGTCTTCGCCGGCCGCCTCATGCGGCGTGATGTAGCCGCCGGGCTCGCGCTTGTCGATGACGAGCACCCCCGGCGCCTCGCGCAGAATGTCGCGCGCCTCGTCCGGCGAGAGCGGCTTCTCGAACTCGATATTGACCGCCTCGCTGTGGCTGATGAACACCGGCACGCGCACGCAAGTGGCGACGAGCTTGATCTTGGGGTCCAGGATCTTTTTCGTCTCCACCACCATCTTCCACTCTTCCTTGGTGAAGCCGTCGTCCATGAAGACGTCGATCTGAGGAATGAGATTGAAGGCGATGCGCTTCGGGAACTTCTTCGACTCGAGCGGATCGGAGACGAACACGGAGCGCGTCTGGGCGAAGAGCTCGTCCATGCCCTCCTTGCCGGCGCCCGACACCGACTGATAGGTCGAGACGACGACGCGCTTGATCTTGGCGGCGTCATGCAGCGGCTTCAGGACCACGACGAGCTGCGCCGTCGAGCAGTTCGGGTTGGCGATGATGTTCTTTTTCGTGAAGCCCGCGGCAGCGTCGGCGTTCACCTCCGGCACGACGAGCGGCACGTCCGGGTCCATGCGCCAAGCCGAGGAATTGTCGATGACGACGCAGCCTTGCGCGCCGATACGCGGCGCCCATTCCCGCGACACGTCGCCGCCCGCCGACATCAGGCAGATGTCGGTGTCGGAGAAGTCGTAAGTGTCGAGATGGCGGCATTTGAGCGTCTTGTCGCCGAAGGACACCTCGGCGCCGATGGAGCGGGAGGAGGCGAGCGCGACGACTTCCGACACCGGAAAGCGGCGCTCGGCCAGAATATCCAACATTTCGCGGCCCACATTGCCTGTGGCGCCGGCGACGGCGACCTTGTAACCCATGGATTTGAACTCCATCCGCAGCAGATCGGGCCGGTTATGAACGCCGGCGGCCGAATTGTCGAGCCTCGCGGGCTGCGCCAGCCATGGCTACCCTTCGAGCCTGACGCTTGCAGATCGGCAGATCAGAACGGCATGCCGACCGACATTCCGCCGCTCGGCGTCATGCTCACCGGAGCCTTGCCGCCGAAGCGCGACTCCTTCTCCTCTTCCTTCTTCTTTGGGGGAGATTTGCCGGGCGACCAGCCCTCGAGCTCGCCGAACTGGCGATTTTCGACCTTGCCCTTCTTGTCGGACTTGCTGCTGTCGTCCGGCTTGGCGACGGCCTGCTGCTTGCCCTTCTTCGCCTTGGATTCGGCCGATGATCCGAGCGATTTCGTGTCGAGCGACCAGTCCTGCGCAACTGCGGCGGAGGCGATGAAAGCGAGAACCGCGGCGATCGAGAAAAGCGGACGCAATCGCATGAAACCTACTCCTCGAGCGTTCGAGACAGCGCAAAAATGCCTTCTTGCCAGAAAAAACACAAGCTCCCGCCCGGGGCGCGCTTCCGGCCGCTCGACCAAGCTGCGCGACGAGTAGGGCCGGAATGCGGCAGGCGCGCCGCCGCCGAATTTACGTGACCGATCGCTTGCCGGTCTGCTGCTCGATGGCGAGATTCTTCAGTTCCGCGATCGCCGAGCCGGGCAGCAGACCTTTCGGGCAGGCGTTGGAACAGTTCAAAATCGTATGGCAGCGGTAGAGTCGGAAGGCGTCGTCGACATAATCGACGCGCTCGGCCGTCGACTCGTCGCGAGAATCGACGACCCAGCGATAGGCCTGCAGCAGCGCGGCCGGGCCGAGGAAGCGGTCCGAATTCCACCAATAGCTCGGGCAGGAGGTGGAGCAACAGGCGCAGAGAATGCACTCGTAGAGGCCATCGAGCCTATGGCGTTGCTGCGGCGATTGCAGCCATTCCTTCTCCGGCTCTGGCGATGTGGTCTGCAGCCAGGGTTCGATCGCCGCATGCTGCGCGTAGAAGCCGGTGAGGTCGGGCACGAGGTCCTTGACCACCGACATATGCGGCAGCGGATAGAGCTTGATGACGCCCTCGATCTCATCCATGCCCTTGGTGCAGGCGAGCGTGTTGAGCCCATCGATATTCATCGCGCAGGAACCGCAGATTCCCTCGCGGCAGGAGCGGCGGAAGGTCAGCGTCGGATCGATCTTGTTCTTGATCCAGATGATGGCGTCCAGCACCATCGGTCCGCAATCGTCGGTATCGACGAAATAGGTGTCGATGCGCGGATTGGACGCTTCGTCCGGGTCGAAGCGATAGATGCGATATTCCCGCAAATTGACCGCGCCCTCGGGCTTCGGCCAGGTCCTGCCCTCGACGGGGCGGGAGGATTTGGGAAGGACGAATTCGACCATGTTGGTCCTCATGCTCCGTTACGGCCATCGCTCGATGCGTCTTGCAGATATGTCTTTAACTTTGTCAATCCGGCCGGGACGTTCGACATTTGGGCAATGAAATAGGCGCGACGGTCACACCTTGCAGACCAATTCGAATTTGATCCTGAGAGATTTCGTTCTTTTTCAGTTTCTTTCTGAGGACGTTGGCTACTTCCGGCAACATCAAATCAGGCGCGATCCGTTCCCATTCTCGATCGAAAATGTCGAGCGCGATCTCATGATGCGCCTCACGGACAATCCATTTGACCGCGACGGATGCATCGACGACGATCAACGGTCGCGATCCTCGCGCAGCAGTTCGACCGAATCTGTCTGCTCAACGTCTCGGGAAGTCATCGCGGCGATCGCTTCCATCAACTGTCGAAGCGATTCCTTGGATTTATGACCGCGCAACCCCTCCAATAGCAGTTCCTGAGCAAGGCTCTCGCTAGACACCCCGCGCGATCTTGCAGCGGCGGCGACTTCCTCGAGCACCTCGTCGTCTATCGCTAATTTGCCCATGATCCGGCTCCATTGTTCGAGCCTCAATACACCCGCGCCTTCGGCTCGATATACGCCACCTCGTTCGACAGCGTATAACTGTGCACCGGCCGATAGTCGATCGACACCGTCTTGCCCGCCTCGTCGATCGTCGCCAGCGTATGCTTCATCCAGTTCCGGTCGTCGCGCGCCGGGAAATCCTCGCGCGCATGGGCCCCGCGCGATTCCTGCCGGTTCTTCGCCGAATCCATCGTCACCACGGCCTGGGCGAGCAGATTGTCGAGCTCCAGCGTCTCGACGAGATCGGTGTTCCAGACGAGCGAGCGGTCCGTGACCTTCAGCTCCGCGCTCTCCTTCCACACCGCATGGATCGCCCGCGACCCCTCCTCCAGCACCTCGCCGGTGCGGTAGACGGCGCAATGCGACTGCATCACACGCTGCATTTTCAGCCGCAGATCGGCGGTCGAGACGCTTCCCGCCGCGTAGCGCAGCCTGTCGAGCCGCGACAGCGCGAGATCGGCGGAATCGGCCGGCAGCTCCGGCTGCGACTGGCCGGGCTTCACCAGCTCGGCCGCGCGCAGGCCCGCGGCGCGGCCGAAGACGACGAGATCGACGAGCGAATTCGAGCCGAGACGATTGGCGCCGTGCACGGAGACGCAGGCCGCCTCCCCGATCGCCATCAGGCCGGGCACGACGACGTCCGGGTCGTCGCCCCGCCGCCGCAACGCCTCGCCGTGAAAATTCGTGGGAATGCCGCCCATGTTGTAGTGGACCGTCGGCAGCACCGGGATGGGCTCGCGCGTCACGTCCACCCCGGCGAAAATCTTCGAGCTCTCGGAAATGCCCGGCAGGCGCTCGTGCAGAATCGCCGGATCGAGGTGCTCGAGATGCAGATGGATGTGGTCCTTGTGCTTGCCGACGCCGCGTCCCTCGCGAATCTCCACGGTCATCGCGCGCGACACCATGTCGCGCGGCGCGAGGTCCTTCACGGAGGGGGCGTAGCGCTCCATGAAACGCTCGCCCTCGCTATTGGTCAGATAGCCGCCCTCGCCGCGCGCGCCCTCGGTGATGAG
>PQAN01000089.1 GCA_003105285.1 Methylocystaceae bacterium | reverse complement strand
ATCGCGCAGCAGCTCGAGCGCCGCGTCGCCTTCCGCCGCGCCATGAAGCGCGCCGTGCAGTCGGCCATTCGCCTGGGCGCGCAGGGCATCCGCATCAATTGCTCGGGCCGCCTCGGCGGCGCGGAGATCGCCCGCCTCGAATGGTATCGTGAAGGCCGCGTGCCGCTGCATACGCTGCGCGCCGACGTCGATTATGGCGTCGCGACCGCGCATACCGCTTACGGCACCTGCGGCATCAAGGTGTGGATCTTCAAGGGCGAGATCCTCGAGCATGATCCTCTGGCGCAGGACAAGCGCCAGGCCGAACAGGCCGCCGGCGGAGCGGGCGACCATCATGGCGAGCGCCGTCGCCGCGAGCCGCGCGAACCGCGCGACGCGGCCTGATACGGCGCGCTAATTTCGAGAGTTCGACATCATGTTGCAACCCAAACGCACCAAGTTCCGCAAGGCCTTCAAGGGTCGCATTCACGGCAACGCCAAGGGCGGCTTCGCGCTGAACTTCGGTCAGTTCGGCCTGAAGGCGATGGAGCCCGAGCGCATCACCGCGCGTCAGATCGAGGCGGCCCGCCGCGCCATGACGCGTCACATGAAGCGCGCCGGCCGCGTGTGGATCCGCATCTTCCCGGACGTGCCGGTCTCGAAGAAGCCGACCGAAGTGCGCATGGGTAAGGGCAAGGGCGCGCCGGAATTGTGGACCGTGCGCGTCGCGCCGGGCCGCATCATGTTCGAGATCGACGGCGTGTCGACGGAGCTCGCTCGCGAGGCCCTGACGCTCGCCGCCGCCAAGCTCCCGATCAAAACGCGCTTCATCGAGCGCATCGCCGAATAAGGATTGGCAAGATATGAGCACGAGCAAACAACGCGTGTCCGATCTTCGCGCTTTTTCGGAAGATCAGCTCAATGAAGAAGTCCTGAAGCTGAAGAAGGAGCAGTTCAACCTGCGCTTCCAGCGGGCGACGGGACAGCTCGAGAACACCTCGCGGGTGCGCGTCGTCAGACGCGACATCGCCCGCGCCAAGACCATCGCCGCGCAGAAGCGCGCTGAACAACAGAGTTGAGAGAGCGCCAATGCCGAAGCGAATTCTCCAGGGCGTCGTCGTCAGCGACAAGCAGAACAAGACCGTCGTCGTGAAGGTCGAGCGCCGGTTCACCCATCCTCTGTTCCAGAAGACGGTGCGCCGGACGAAAAATTATCACGCGCATGACGAAGAACAGAAGTTCAAGGTCGGCGACACGGTGACGATCGAAGAGACGGCGCCGATCTCGCGGCTGAAGCGCTGGCGCGTCGTCGACGCCGCCGGCAATGCGTGACGAGAGCCGAGAATCAGTGGACGGGTTTTCTCGGACGAAGTCGGAAAAGAGACGCCGAAACCAGACCGAGACGAAAGGCGGGTAAGCCATGATACAGATGCAGACAAATCTCGATGTCGCCGACAACTCTGGCGCCCGCCGCGTCATGTGCATCAAGGTGCTGGGCGGCTCGAAGCGCAAATACGCCGGCGTCGGCGACATCATCGTCGTCTCGATCAAGGAGGCGATTCCACGCGGCCGCGTGAAGAAGGGCGACGTGCTGAAGGCCGTCGTCGTGCGCACCGCGAAGGACATCAAGCGTTCGGACGGATCGGTGATCCGGTTCGATTCCAACGCGGCGGTGCTGATCAACAATCAGCAGGAGCCGATCGGCACCCGCATCTTCGGACCGGTGCCGCGCGARCTGCGCGCCAAGAACCACATGAAGATCATCTCGCTCGCGCCGGAGGTGCTGTAATGGCCGCGAAAATCAAGAAGGGCGACAAGGTCGTCGTTCTCGCCGGACGCGACAAGGGCCGCTCCGGCCAGGTCCTCCAGGTGATCCCCTCCGAGGGGCGCGCCGTCGTCGAGGGCGTCAATACCGTCAAGCGCCACCAGCGCCAGACGCGCACCCAGGAGGCGGGCATCGTCACCAAGGCGGCGCCCTTGGATTTGTCCAATCTGGCGATCGCCGATCCCAAGGATGGCAAGCCGACGCGCGTCGGATTCAAGATTCTCGATGACGGCCGCAAGGTCCGCATCGCCAAGCGTTCCGGAGAACAGATCGATGGCTGAGGAAAAGAAGCCGAAGGCCGCCAAGGCTCCGAAGGCCGAAGGCGCCGCCGAAGCCAAGAAGGCCGCCAAGGCGAAGGCCGCGAGCGCGGAAGGGCAGTCCGCCGCGCCGCGCGCGGTCCTGCCGGAAGGCTCCTATGCGCCGCGCCTCAAGAAGCACTATGAAGAGGTCGTTCGTCCCGAGCTCACCAAGCAGTTCGGCTATAAGAACGCGCTCGAAGTGCCGACGATCGAGAAGATCGTGCTGAACATGGGCGTCGGCGAAGCCGTGAACGACACCAAGAAGGTGACGGCCGCCGCCGCCGATCTCGGGCTGATCGCCGGCCAGAAGCCGGTCGTGACGCGCGCCCGCAAGGCGATCTCGACCTTCAAGGTGCGCGAGAACATGCCGATCGGCGCCAAGGTCACCTTGCGCAAGACCCGCATGTACGAGTTCCTCGACCGCTTGATCACGATCGCGCTGCCGCGCGTGCGCGATTTCCGCGGCTTGAATCCCAAGTCGTTCGACGGCCGCGGGTCTTATGCGCTCGGCATCAAGGAGCACATCGTGTTCCCGGAGATCGACTACGACAAGGCCGAGTCGATCCTCGGTCTCGACGTCATCGTCGTGACCACGGCGAAGACCGACGACGAAGCGCGCGCCCTGTTGCGGGCGTTCAATTTCCCGTTCCGGCAGTGAGACCCTGAGCGTCTCAAACGCGGAAACCTGAAGGCAAGACAATGGCCAAGAAGAGTTCGATCGAAAACAACAAGCGCAGGGCGAAGCTCGCCAAGGCTTATGTGGGCCGTCGGGCGCGGCTGAAGGCGGCCGCCAATGACGAGAGCCTGTCCGCCGAGGAGCGCTTCGAGGCGCGCCTGAAGCTCGCCGAGCTGCCGCGCAATTCGGCCGTCAATCGCGTCCGCAACCGTTGCGAAGTCTCGGGCCGTCCGCGCGCTTTCTATCGCAAGTTGAAGCTGTCGCGCATCGCGCTGCGCGAACTCGGTTCGCGCGGGTTGATTCCTGGCCTCGTGAAGTCCAGCTGGTAAGGGGAGCGAAAGAGCAAAATGGCGATCAGCGATCCATTGGGCGATCTGCTCACCCGCATCCGCAATGCGCAACTGCGGCGCAAGGACAAGGTTTCGACGCCGGGCTCGCGCCTGCGCGCGCATGTGCTCGACGTGCTGAAGGAAGAAGGCTACATCCGCGGCTATACGACGACGGATTTCGGCAACGGCCGCACCGAGTTCGAGATCGAGCTGAAATATTTCGACGGCCAGCCGGTCATCAAGCAGATCGAGCGCGTGTCGCGTCCGGGGCGCCGCGTCTATGCGGCCGTCGACAAGACGCCGCGCGTGGCGAATGGCCTCGGCATCACGATCGTCTCGACGCCGAAGGGCGTCATGGCCGATCACAAGGCGCGCGAGAACAATGTCGGCGGCGAGGTGCTGGCGAAGGTCTTCTAAGCCTTCGCTCGAACCGTTCAGGATAGGACTTCAACCATGTCTCGTATCGGCAAGAAGCCCGTCGTCGTGCCGGCCGGCGTGACCGCCAAGGTCGACGGCCAGCTCGTCCAGGTGAAGGGCGCCAAGGGCCAGCTCGAATTCCGCGTGCCCGATGATGTCGCGGTGACGCAGGACGGCAATGCGATCAAGGTCGATCCGCGCTCCAACAGCAAGCGCGCCCGCGCTCTGTGGGGCACGTCCCGCGCGCAGGTGAACAATCTCGTCGTCGGCGTGACGAGCGGCTTCGAGAAGAAGCTGGAGATCACCGGCGTCGGCTACAGGGCGGCGGTGGCCGGCAAGAACCTGCAATTGGCGCTCGGCTATTCGCATGACGTGAATTATCCGATTCCCGCCGGCATCGCCATCGCGACGCCGAAGCCGACGGAAATCACGATCTCCGGCATCGACAAGCGCCAGGTGGGGCAGGTCGCCGCCGAAATCCGCTCGCTGCGCGGCCCCGAGCCCTATAAGGGCAAGGGCGTGAAATATGCCGGCGAATTCATCTTCCGCAAGGAAGGCAAGAAGAAGTAAGGATTCCCGCCATGGCAAGGGATGTCAAACTCGAAGAGCGCCGCAAGGCGCGGGTCCGCCGCAGCATCCGCGCGCGCGCCTATGGCCGTCCGCGCCTGTCGGTGTTCCGGTCTTCGGAGCAGATATATGCGCAGATCATCGACGACGAGAAGGGCGTGACGCTCGTTTCGGCGTCGACGCTGGAGAAGGAAAATCGCGAGAGCCTGAAGACCGGCGCCAATGCGGAAGCGGCGCATGTCGTCGGCAAGCAGCTCGCCGAGCGCGCCGTCGCCAAGGGCATCAAGGAAGTGGTGTTCGATCGCGGCGCGTATATCTATCACGGCCGCGTCAAGGCGCTGGCCGAGGGCGCCCGCGAGGGCGGCCTGCAATTCTGAGGCAAGCCTCCTCCCCGACCCTCGCCCGCTACGCGGGAGAGGGAGCAGACTCGGCCTCGCGGTAAAGACAGCGAAACGCCGATCGAATGGGATCCCCTTTCCCGCGCAGCGGCGGAAGGGCGGGGCCAAGGGAAACGAAGCGAGCGGCGATCCTGCCGCGTAAGTGACGGAAGAGAAAATGGCGCGTGAACCAGAGGGCGGCCGCGGCCGCGATCGAGATCGGGAAGAGCGCGACAGCGAATTCGTGGATCGGCTGGTCCATATCAATCGCGTCGCCAAGGTTGTGAAGGGCGGCCGGCGGTTCGGCTTCGCCGCTCTCGTCGTCGTCGGCGACCAGAAGGGCCGCGTCGGTTTTGGCCATGGCAAGGCGCGCGAAGTGCCGGAAGCCATCCGCAAGGCGACCGAAGCGGCCAAGCGCTCGCTGATCCGCGTGCCGCTGCGCGAAGGCCGCACGCTGCATCACGACGTCAACGGCCGTCACGGCGCGGGCCGGGTTGTGCTGCGCGCGGCGCCTCCCGGCACCGGCATCATCGCCGGCGGTCCGATGCGCGCCGTGTTCGAGACGCTCGGCGTTCATGACGTCGTCGCCAAGAGCCAGGGCTCGTCGAATCCCTACAATATGATCCGCGCCACGTTCGACGCGCTCATTCACGAGGACTCGCCGCGCTCGGTCGCGGCGCGCCGGTCTCTCAAAGTTTCGGCCCTGCAGGCTCGGCGTCAGGGCGCCGACGCCGAAGCCGTCGACGCCTGAGGGGAGGTTTCGCGATGAGCACGAAGAAGATCACCGTCGAGCAGACGGGCAGTTCGATCGGCCGTCCCGACAAGCAGCATAAGACGCTGCTCGGGCTGGGCTTGACGAGGATCGGGCGTCGCAGGACGCTCGAGGACACTCCCGCGGTGCGCGGCTTGATCGCCAAAGTGGCGCATCTCGTCAAAATCGTCGACGAGAAGTGAGGGCCGGACCATGGTGAAACTCAACGATCTCTCCGACAATCCCGGCGCCAGCAAGAACCGTATCCGCGTCGGGCGCGGCATCGGCTCCGGCAAGGGCAAGACCGGCGGGCGCGGCGTCAAGGGTCAGAAGGCGCGCACGGGCGTCGCGGTGAAGGGCTTCGAAGGCGGCCAGATGCCGTTGCATCGTCGCCTGCCGAAGCGCGGATTCTACAATCCGTTCGCCACCGACTACAACGAGGTGAATATCGGCCGCATTCAGCAGGCCGTGGAGGCCGGCAAGCTCGACGCCGCCGCGCCCGTCACCGTCGAAGCGCTCATCGCCGCGGGCGTGGTCTCCAAGCCGCGCGACGGCGTGAAGATCCTCGGCCAGGGCAAGCTCGAAGCGAAGCTCGTTTTCGAGGTCGCCGCCGCGTCGAAATCCGCCGTCGCGGCGATCGAGAGCGTCGGCGGATCGATCAAGCTCTTGGCTGGGCAAGCGGAAGCGGCCTCCGCCTGAGCGGAGGTTCGCGGCGCTCCCGCCTTCACTCTCCCGCGCTTGGCGGGAGAGCGACGGGAAGAGGCTGTCGCTCCTGCGGCCTTAGAAACGATATCGACGAAGAACTGGCGATCCGCCCATCCGTCGTGATACGGAGTCGCCTGCGCGGTCCGTGCAAAAGGAGCATCGACTTTTTTTTCGCCCGGATCATGCGATAGATAAAGCGCCGGGCCCCGCCCCAACAGAGGCGTCGGGTCGAGAACGGAGCGCGGCGTCGCGGCGACTGGCGCTGCGGCGCTTCGATGCTCGCAAAGAAAACGCGCGGCGCGCGACAAGGGGAGCCCGCCCATGGCATCGGCAGCCGAACAGCTTGCGGCCAACGTCAATTTCTCCGCCTTCGGCAAGGCCGAGGAGCTCAAGAAGCGAATCTGGTTCACGCTCGGCGCGCTGATCGTCTACCGCCTCGGCACTTATGTGCCGTTGCCCGGCATCGACCCGGACGCCTTCGCCAAGAGCTTTTTCGGCCAGTCGAAGGGCGTGCTCGAGCTCTTCAACATGTTCGCGGGCGGCGCCGTGCAGCGCAGCGCGATCTTCGCGCTGAACATCATGCCCTATATCTCCGCCTCCATCATCATTCAGCTCTTGACCACCGTCATCCCGACGCTGGAGCAGGTGAAGAAGGAGGGCGAGCAGGGCCGCAAGGTCCTCAATCAATACACGCGCTATCTGACGGTCGTCCTGGCGACTTTCCAAGCCTATGGCATGGCCATCGGACTCGAGGGACAGCAGGGCGTGGTGACGGAGCCGGGCCTGTTCTTTCGCGTCACCACGGTCGTGACGCTCGTCGGCGGCACGATGTTCCTGATGTGGCTCGGCGAGCAGATCACCTCGCGCGGCATCGGCAACGGCTCGTCGCTCATCATTTTCGCCGGCATCGTCGCGGCCTTCCCGTCGGCGATCGTCGGCACGCTGGAGCTCGGCCGGCAGGGCGCGATCTCCACGGGACTCATCATCGGCGTGCTGGCGATGTCCTTCGTCGTCATCGCCTTCATCGTCTACATGGAGCGGGCGCAGCGACGGCTGCTGATCACCTATCCCAAACGCCAGCACGGCAATCGCGTCTATGAGGGCCAGACGTCGTTCCTGCCCTTGAAGCTCAACACGTCGGGCGTCATTCCGCCGATCTTCGCCTCCTCGCTGCTGCTGCTGCCGACGACGATCGCCAATTTCTATCAGACACAGGGTACCGACAATATTTTCGCGACCATCTCCGCCTATTTCGGCCATGGCCGCCCGCTCTATATGCTGTCCTATGTGGCGCTCATCGTGTTCTTCGCCTTCTTCTATACGGCGATCGTCTTCAATCCGGCGGAGACGGCCGACAATCTGAAGAAGCATGGCGGCTTCATTCCCGGCATCCGACCGGGCGAGCGCACGTCCAAGTTCATCGACGACGTGCTGATGCGGATCACCGTGCTCGGGGCCGCCTATCTCGCGGTCATCTGTCTGCTGCCCGAGGCCTTGATCTCCTACGCCAATCTGCCTTTCTATTTCGGCGGCACGTCGCTGCTCATCGTCGTCAGCGTGACGATGGACACCGTGGCGCAGATCCACGGCCATCTCCAGGCTCATCAATATGAGGGCCTGATCCGCAAGACCAAATTGCGTGGACGAAGGAAATGAGGTTGGTGCTTCTCGGGCCTCCGGGCGCGGGCAAGGGAACGCAGTCGGCCCGTCTCGTCGCCAAATACGCCATTCCGCAATTGTCGACGGGCGACATGCTGCGCGCCGCCGTCCAGGCGCGCACGCCGATCGGCCTCGAGGCCAAGGCGATCATGGACAGCGGCGCGTTGGTGCCGGATGATGTCGTCGTCGGCATCATCGGCCAGCGCATCAAGGAGAAGGACGCCGCGAAGGGCTTCATTCTCGACGGTTTTCCGCGCACCGTCGCGCAGGCGCGGGCGCTCGACGAACTGCTCGACAAGGAAGGCCTGCGGCTCGATGCGGTGATCGAGCTCAGCGTCGACGAGAATGCGCTGCTCGCGCGCATGGAGAAGCGGGTGGCGGAGACGCTGGCGAGCGGCGGCTCGGTGCGCGCCGACGACAATCCGCAGTCTTTCAAGACGCGGCTCGAGGCCTATCGGACCCAGACCGCGCCCGTCTCTTCCTATTACGCCGGCAAGGGCGAACTGAAGCAGGTCGACGGCATGGAGACGGTAGACGCCGTGACCGCCGCCATCGACCACGCGCTCGGCGGCTGAGGCTTCGCTCCGGCCCCTTTTTTAACCGAGTCACGAATCCGTCTTGACTCGGGTCCAGGTTTCGCCTAGGAAGCGCCACCTCACATATGTGACAGCGAACTCTGTTCCTCGTCAGCGGGAACGGAGGCATTGTCGTATAAGTTGCCTGCAAGGGCCGGGCTCCACCGGACGCGGGCGTCAACGCGGCGAGCGCGAGGCTCGCCCCAGATGGAGAATCGAAATGGCCCGTATAGCCGGCGTCAATATACCGACTAACAAGCGCGTCGTCATCGCGCTCCAATATATTCACGGAATCGGGCCGAAGAAGGCGCAGGAAATCGTCGAGAAGGTGAACATCCCACCGGAGCGGCGCGTCGCGCAGCTCACCGACGCGGAAGTCCTGCAGATCAGAGAGACGATCGATCGTGACTATCTGGTCGAAGGCGACCTGCGCCGCGAAGTGGCGATCAACATCAAGCGCCTCATGGACCTCGGATGCTATCGCGGTCTGCGCCATCGCCGGCAGCTGCCGGTGCGCGGTCAGCGCACGCATACCAACGCCCGCACCCGCAAGGGCAAGGCGAAGCCGATCGCCGGCAAGAAGAAGTAATCATCTTTTTCGTGTCGCGAAGCTCCTTCGCGACGATCACCTGGGGAGAGGGCGCGAGGGGCGCTTTTTCCCGCACGAGCCCTAGCGCCCGGCATTACGGGCGCGCCTGAAGGACGAGAAGAACAATGGCCAAAGAGACCACGCGCGTTCGCCGCAGAGAGCGCAAGAATATCGTTTCCGGCATCGCGCACGTCAATTCGACGTTCAACAATACGATGATCACCATCACCGACGCCCAGGGCAACACCGTCTCATGGTCTTCGGCCGGAACCATGGGCTTCAAGGGCTCGCGCAAGTCCACTCCTTACGCCGCGCAGATGGCCGCCGAAGATGCGGCGCGCAAGGCCGGCGAGCATGGCGTGCGCACGCTGGAGGTGGAAGTGTCTGGTCCGGGATCGGGCCGCGAATCGGCGTTGCGCGCTCTGCAGGCCGCCGGCTTCACGGTGACGTCCATCCGCGACGTGACGCCCATTCCCCACAACGGATGCCGTCCGCGCAAACGCCGTCGCGTCTGACGCGCGAGGGTTTGCGTCCAGGGTTTGCACCGAGATGAAAAATTGCGCGCCAGTCTCGCGCGAGACGCCGAGACTGGCGAGCGCTGAAGGAAAGGCGCCAAAGTGAGCATCCAGAAGAACTGGCAAGAACTCATCAAGCCGAGCAAGCTCGAGGTGACGGCAGGCTATGACCCGCGCCGCGTCGCCATCGCCGTGGCCGAGCCGCTGGAGCGCGGTTTCGGCCTGACTCTGGGCAATTCTCTGCGCCGCATTCTGCTCTCCTCGCTGCAGGGCTCGGCGATCACCTCGATTCATATCGACGGCGTGCTGCACGAATTCTCGTCGATCCCCGGCGTGCGCGAGGACGTGACCGACATCGTCCTCAACATCAAGGACATCGCGATCAAGAATCAGGCCGAGGGCGTGAAGCGCCTGACGCTCAAGAAGACGGGCCCCGGTCCGGTGACGGCCGGCGACATCCAGACGTCGGGCGACGTACAGATTCTCAATCCCGATCTCGTCATCTGCACGCTCGACGAGGGCGCCGAGATCCGCGTCGAGTTCACGGTCGCGACCGGCAAGGGCTATGTCCCCGCCGACCGCAACCGTGCCGAGGACGCGCCGATCGGGCTCATCCCGGTCGACAGCCTCTATTCGCCGGTCAAGAAGGTGAGCTATCGCGTCGAGAACACCCGTGAGGGACAGGTGCTCGACTATGACAAGCTGACGCTGACGATCGAGACGAACGGCGCCATCAGCCCCGAGGACGCGCTCGCCTATGCCGCGCGCATTCTGCAGGACCAGTTGAGCGTGTTCGTGAATTTCGAGGAGCCGCGCCGCGAAGAGGCCGCGCCGTCCATTCCGCAGCTCGCCTTCAATCCGGCGTTGCTCAAGAAGGTCGACGAGCTCGAACTCTCGGTGCGTTCGGCGAACTG
>PQAN01000088.1 GCA_003105285.1 Methylocystaceae bacterium | reverse complement strand
TCCCCGACGCCGACGTCGTCGCCGCGCCAGAAGCGGCGCGCCGCATCGCGAAATCTGTCGTTCCACTCGCCCCAGGCGGCGGGGAAGCCCCCGAGGCGATAGCCGCCGGGGCCGATGTCCCAGGGCTCGGCGATCAGCTTCAAATCGCGCAGCAGCGGGTCCTGCGAGATCGCCGCGAGCAGAGGCGCATCGGCGTCGAACCCGCCTTCGCGCCGCGCCAATGTCGTCGCCAGATCGAAACGGAAACCGTCGACGCCGGCGTAAGTCGCCCAGGCGCGCAGGGCGTCCATGACGTAGCGCACGACATGCGGACGATCGAGCGCCAGAATATTTCCGCAGCCCGCGTCATTCCTATAACGGCGCGGATCATCCGGCTGCAGCCGATAATAGGCGGCGTTGTCCAGGCCACGCAGCGACAGAATCGGGCCGAATTCGTCGCCCTCGCCCGTATGGTTGAAGACGGCGTCGACGACGACCTCCAGCCCCGCTGCGTGGAGGGCCGCAACGGCGGCTGTGACCTCCGCCCAGCCGCCGGGCGCGAGGCGCGGATCGGGCGCCATCATGGCGATGGGATTGTAACCCCAATAATTGGCGAGGCCCGAGGCGGCGAGATGACGCTCGTCGACCCAGGCCGCCGCCGGCATGATCTCGACCGCCGTCACGCCGAGCTTCGCCAGATGATCGATCGCCGCTTCATGCGCGAGGCCGGCGAAGGTCCCTCTCAGCGGCTCCGGCACGCCTTTCAGCCGTTTGGTGAAACCGCGCACATGCAATTCATAGATGATCGTCTCGTCCCATCGACGCTTCGGACGCGCGCTCGCATCCGCTGCTCGCGGGCGCGTCACCACTCCCTTCGGAACGAAGGGCGCGCTGTCCGTTCGATGATCGAACATCGACGGATGCAGCGCGAAGGCTCGGTCGATCGCCAGAGCGTAAGGATCGACGAGCAGCTTCGCGGCGTTGAACCGATGACCGCGTTGCGGAGCATAGGGACCATGGGCGCGCAGCCCATAACGCCGGTCCTCCCGCACGCCTTCGACATGCGCGTGAAATATGTCGCCCGTCCGCGCCGGAAGGCGCAGCCGCTCGATCTCGATCTCGCCCGCATCGTCGAACAGGCAGAGGTCGATCGCCTCCGCATGGGCGGAATAGACGGCGATATTGGCCCCGGCCGCATCGAGCGTGACGCCGAGCGGCTCGGGCGCGCCTTCGCTCACGCGGCGGCTCATGCCGCCGGCGCCGAAAAGAGACCCGCCTCCATCGAGCCCGCCGTCATTGCGAGGAGCGAAGCGACGAAGCGATCCAGAAGCCGCCTGTTGCTCCCGGATTGTTCCGCTGCGCTCGCAATGACGCGTCCCTCGTCAGAACATTCGGCGTCATCTCGGCTCCTCGGCGATCACGCTGCGATAGAGTTCCGCATATTTACGGGCCGGGCCGCGCCAGGAGACATCCGTCTTCATGCCATTGGCCTGCAGTACGCGCCATGCCGCTTCGCCCTCGAACAGGCCCGCCGCTTTGCGCAAGGCGAAAGACAGAGCGTCGGCGGTGACGGGAGAAAACTGAAATCCCGTCGCGACGCCGGCGGCGAGCGCCATTTCATTGGCGTCGATGATCGTGTCGCGCAGGCCGCCGACGCGCGCGACGATCGGAACGGCGCCGTAGCGCAGCGCATAGAGCTGCGTCAGCCCGCAAGGCTCGAAACGCGAGGGAACGAGAAACGCGTCGCAGCCTGCCTGGATAAGATGGGCCAAATCCTCGTCATAGCCCAATTGCACGCCGATGCGTCCCGCATGGACGCGAGCGGCGGCGGCGAAAGCGTTTTCGAGCTCCCTGTCGCCCGCGCCGAGCAGCGCGAGCTGCGCATTGCGTTCGATGAAAAAGGACAAATCCTCGAGCAGAAGATCGAGCCCCTTCTGCCACGACAGACGCGAGACGGCGCCGATGAGAAAGGCGCGCTCGTCCTCCTTCAGGCCGAGGCGCCGCTGCAAGGCGCTTTTGTTCTTTACCCGCGCCGCGAGGCTCGATGCGCCGAAAGGCGCTGCGATGCGCGCATCCGCGGCCGGATTCCAGACATTCTCGTCGACGCCGTTGAGTATGCCGCTCAGCACGCCGGCGCGGGCGCGCAACAGGCCTTCGAGACCCATGCCGAATTCCGCGGTGGTGATTTCGACCGCATAGCTCGGCGACACGGTCGTGATGCGGTCGGCGAATTGCAGCCCCGCTTTCAGGAAACCGACGCCGCCATAATATTCGACGCCCTCGAGCGCGAAGGAATGCGGCGGCAGGCCGAGATCATCGAGAATGGATTTTTGGAATTTTCCCTGAAAAGCGATATTGTGAATGGTGAAAAGCGCGCCCGGCCGCGGCCCGCCGCTGTAGTGCAGATAGGCCGGCGCGAGACCCGCCTGCCAGTCATGCGCGTGCAGAATGTCGGGTCGAAACGACTCGAGAAGCCCACGTCCGATCGCGCTTCCGGCCTTCGCCAGCGCCGCGAAGCGGAAGGCGTTGTCCGCATAATCCTTGCCCTCCTCGTCGACATAGGGGCCGCCAGGGCGCGCGTAGAGATGCGGCGCGTCGAGCACGAAGAGATCGAGCCCGGAGGCTTCGGCGGCGAGAAGCGTCGCCGGTCCGCCGAACAGTTCGATGAAGTCGTGGACGATCTCGGCTCGCTCCAATTTCGCGAGCACGGCCGGATAGCCGGGAACCAATGTGCGCGTCGCGACGCCTTCGGCCTTCAGGGCGAGCGGCAGCGCGCCGGCGACATCGGCGAGGCCGCCGGTCTTCACGAGCGGAGCGACTTCGGAAGCGACGGCGAGGACCTTCAATTCAGTCATGGGCGCCCGCCTCGAGAGCCGGCCGTCATTGCGAAGAGCGCAGCGACGAAGCAATCCAGAAGCATCGGGGCGGACCCTGGATCGCTTCGCTTCGCTCGCAATGACGGACGGATCTGTGTCATCATTGCGAAAGCCTGTCGATCATCGTCTGAGTGATGAGGCAAATGCCTTGCTCGGTGCGCCGAAAGCGTGCGGCGTCCAACTCCGCGTCTTCGCCCACCACCAGACCTTCGGGAATTTGCACGCCGCGATCGATGACGACATTGGTCAGACGCGACGAACGTCCGACGTCCACATAAGGGAGGATCACGGCGTTCTCGACGCTCGCGTAGGAATTGACGCGCACGCCGGTGAACAGCAGCGTGCGGCGCAGCGTCGAGCCGGAGACGATGCAGCCTCCCGACACGAGCGAGGAGAACGCCTGCCCGCGCCGCCCCTCCTGATCATGGACGAATTTCGCCGGCGGCGTGATCTCCGCATAGGTCCAGATCGGCCAGTTGCGGTCGTAGAGATCGAGCTCCGGCACGAAATCGGTCAGATCGATATTGGCCGCCCAATAGGCGTCGACGGTGCCGACATCGCGCCAATAGCTTCTCTCCTCCTTGCTGGAGCGCACGCAGGAGCGCGAGAAATGATGGGCGACGGCGCGGGCGTTCTTCACGAGATAGGGGATGATGTCCTTGCCGAAATCATGGCCGGAGCTGGAATCGTCCGCGTCGCGGCGTAACTGATCGTAGAGGAATTTCGCGTCGAAGACGTAGATTCCCATGCTGACCAGCGATTTTCCCGGATCGCCCGGCATCGCCGGCGGATCGGCCGGCTTCTCGACGAAAGAGAGGATCGCGTCGTTCTCGTCGACATGCATGACGCCGAAGCCGCTCGCCTCCGTGCGCGGAACCTCGAGACAGCCGACCGTCACATCGGCGTTCTGGTCGACGTGCTGGCGGAGCATGATCTCATAGTCCATCTTGTAGACATGGTCGCCCGCGAGCAGCACGATGTATTTCGGGTCGTAGCTCTCGATGATGTCGATGTTCTGATAGACGGCGTCGGCCGTGCCGAGATACCAATGCTCGCCGGAGACGCGCTGGCTCGCCGGCAGAATGTCGAAGCTCTCGTTGCGCTCGGTGCGCAGGAAACTCCAGCCACCCTGCAAATGGCGGATGAGGCTGTGCGCCTTATATTGCGTCGCCACGGCGATGCGCCTGACGCCCGAGTTCAGCGCGTTGGAGAGCGCGAAATCGATGATGCGCGACTTGCCGCCGAAATAGACCGCGGGCTTGGCGCGCTTGTCGGTGAGCTCCATCAGGCGCGAGCCGCGTCCGCCCGCGAGAACATAGGCCATGGCGTGGCGGGCGAGCGGTGCGTATTCTCCGGCGGCCATCGACCGATCCTATTTACGCTGAAGCTTGCTACGACATGTCGACTCTAGTCGATTCGAACGGATATCGCACCTCGTCGAATTCGAAATATAGCGTCGCGAGCGGCGGCAGCAGAATTTCGGCGACGGCCGGAAAATCGCCTCGAGCTTGCGGCGCCGCCTCGACCGCGCCGAGATTGCCGAGTCCCGATCCGCCATAGATCGCGGCGTCGGAATTGACGATCTCGCGCCAGCGGCCGGCGCGCGGCAGACCGAGTCTGTACCGCTCCCTGACCACGGGCGTGAAATTGGCGACGACGACGACCGGACGAGCGCGATCTTCTCCAAAACGCGCGAAAGCGAAAACGGAATTGTCGGCGTCGTCGACGACGATCCATTGGAACCCTTCCGCCTCGCAATCGCGGGCGTGGAGCGCCTCGCGCGAGCGATAGATGCGATTGAGGTCGCGCAGAAAGTCGCGCAAGCCCCGATGCGGCGCATGATCGAGCAGACCCCAGTCCAGGCCGGCGTCGAAATTCCATTCGCGCGTCTGGCCGAACTCCTGTCCCATGAACAACAGCTTCTTGCCCGGATGCCCCCACATGAAGCCGTAGAGAGCGCGCGCATTGGCGAATTTGCGCCATTCGTCGCCGGGCATTTTGGCGATGATCGAGCCTTTGCCATGCACCACTTCGTCATGCGAGAGCGGCAGAACGAAATTTTCCGAAAAGGCGTAGAGCAGGCCGAAGGTCAATTTGTCGTGCCGGTATTTTCGGTGCACGGGATCGGCCGCCATATAGGCGAGCGTGTCGTTCATCCAGCCCATGTTCCATTTGAAGCCGAAGCCGAGTCCGCCGGCGCTCGTCGGATGCGAGACCCCGGCCCAGGCCGTCGATTCCTCGGCGATCGTCACCGCGCCAGGACATGAAGCGTAGACCAGCTCGTTCGTCCTGCGCAGAAAATGCGCGGCGTCGCGATTGTCGTTGCCGCCGTCCGGGTTCGGCGCCCATTCGCCGCTCTTGCGCGAATAATCGAGATAGAGCATGGAGGCGACCGCATCGACGCGCAGACCGTCGATATGAAAACGCTCGAGCCAGTAGAGCGCATTGGCGATGAGAAAATTGGCGACCTCGCGCCGGCCGTAATCATAGATCGCCGTGTTCCAATCCGGATGAAATCCCCGACGCGGATCGGGATGCTCGTAGAGCGCCGTTCCATCGAAACGCGCGAGGCCATGCGCGTCGGTCGGGAAATGCGCCGGAACCCAATCGAGAACGACGCCGACGCCGGCCCGATGGGCGCGATCGACGAAGCGTTGAAAGCCAGCGGCGTCGCCGTGCCGGCTCGTCGGCGCATAGAGGCCGATCGGCTGATAGCCCCAGGATGCGTCGAGCGGATGCTCGCAGATCGGCAGAAGCTCGATATGGGTGAAGCCCATGTCGACGACATGAGGAATGAGCGCGTCGGCCAGTTCGTCATAGGTGAGGAAGCGCCCGCCCTCGCCGCGCCGCCAGGAGGGGAGATGAACCTCGTAGATCGCCATCGGCGCGCGGCGCGGATCGACGCTTGCGCGCGCTTCGAGATGTTCCGAGTCGCTCCATGCGAAATCCGGCAGTCCCGCGATGACGGAGGCCGTCGAGGGCCGCAGCTCGCTTTGAAAGGCGAAAGGATCGGCTTTCAGCGGCAAAAGCGCGCCGTCTACGCCGATGATCTCGAACTTGTAATTTTCTCCCCTGCCGAGAGCGGGGAGAAAAATCTCCCAGACGCCGCTGTCGATGCGCTTTCGCATCGGGCAGCGACGGCCGTCCCACTGGTTGAAGTCGCCGACGACCGAAACGCGTTGCGCATTCGGCGCCCAGACGGCGAAGCGCACTCCGTCGGCGCCCTCATGACGGATCGGATGCGCGCCCAAGCGCTCGTAGAGCTTGCGATGCGCGCCTTCGACGAGGAGATGATCGTCGAGCGCGCCGAGCGTCGGCCCGAAGGCGTAAGGATCGGCGAACTCCCATTCGCCCGCGTCGCTCTTCGCGCGCAGGCGATAGGGGAAACGGCCTCTCCCTTGCGCGAGCCCCTCGAAGAAGCCGTCGCCGTGAACGCGCTCCAACGTGAGGACGGCGCGCCGCTCCTTATCGAGAATATCGACATTCGCCGCGCCGGGGATAAAGGCGCGGATCGCCAAGCCTACGGGCGTCTCATGCGGGCCGAGCACGGCGAAAGCGTCGCCGTGACGCGCGTCGACGATCGCGGCGACGTCTTCGGGTTTGGCTCGCCAGTCGGCTGTGCTCACGGTTCCGCCTGCAAGTGGTCGCCTGTATCGAAGATCGGGCGCGCCCGTTTTCGCGCAAGCACGAGACGAGGATAAAGATCACGCCTTCGATGATCGTTCCTGTCGATTGCCGCGCCTGCTCCCCTTCCCTGCTTCGCGGGCCCCTTCGATCATGGGGCCCGCGAAGCGGGGGAGGGTCGGGGAGGAGGCATGGCGGCTCCGATCACGCCGACGGAACCGCCACCCCCCAAATCTCTTCCGCATATTCGCGGATCGTCCGATCCGACGAGAACCAGGCGACGCGCGCCGTATTCAGAATGCTCGCGCGCCGCCACGCCTTCTGGTCGCGCCAGCGGGCGGCGATCGCGTTCTGCGCCGCGCAATAAGCGTCGAAATCGGCCGTCACGAGAAAATGATCGTGATAGGTCAGGGTCTCGACGAGCTGCGCATAGCGATGCGGATCGTCGGGCGAGAACACGCCGGAGCAAATCTCCTGCAACGCCTCGCGCAGCCTCGGCGATGCGGCGATCGCCTCGCGCGCGTCTATGCCTTTCGCGCGGCGCGCCTCGACCTCCGCCGCGGTGAGGCCGAAGATGAAGATGTTGTCGTCGCCGACCTTCTCTTTGATCTCCACATTCGCGCCGTCCAGCGTGCCGATGGTGAGCGCTCCGTTCAGCGCGAATTTCATATTTCCGGTCCCCGAGGCCTCCATGCCGGCGGTCGAAATCTGCTCGGAGAGATCGGCGGCGGGAATGATGGTCTCCGCCAGGCTGACGTTGTAGTTGGGCAGGAAGACGACTTTCAGCAGCCCGCGCACGGTCGGGTCGCCGTTGACGACGCGCGCGACGTCGTTGATGAGCTTGATGATGAGCTTGGCCTGATGATAGCTCGCGGCGGCCTTGCCCGCAAAGATCTTCACGCGCGGCACGAAGTCGCGCGTCGGCTGCGCGCGTATGTCGTCGTAGAGCGCGATCGTCCCGAGAATATTCAGCAATTGCCGCTTATATTCGTGGATGCGCTTGATATGGACGTCGAACAGCGCGTTCGGATCGACCTCGATGCGCAGCCGATCGGAGACGAGCCGCGCGAGCCGCTCCTTGTTGGCTGCACGCGTGGCGGCGAAACGCTGCTGAAAATCTGCGTCTCCGGCGACGGCTTCGAGCTCGATCAAACGCCTCGGATCGTCCCACGCCGCCGGCCCCAGCGTCTCGCCGATGAGGCGCGACAGCGAGGGATTGGCTTCGAGCAGCCAGCGGCGGAAGGTAATGCCGTTCGTCTTGTTGACGATCCGCTCCGGATAGAGCCTGTGAAAGTCGCGAAACACCGTCTCCTTGACGAGATCGGTGTGCAATTGCGACACGCCGTTCACCTTGTGCGAGCCGAGAAAGGCCAGATGGCCCATACGCACATGGCGGCCGTTGCGCTCGTCGATCAACGACACCGACGACAGGACGCCGGCGTCGGCCGTCCCCTTCTCGCGCAGCCCGTCGAGATGCAGCGCATTGATGAGATAGATGATCTGCATATGGCGCGGCAGCAGCCGCTCCATCAGCGACACCGGCCAGGTCTCCAGCGCCTCCGGCAGCAGCGTGTGGTTCGTGTAGGAGAAGGTCGCCTGCGTGATCGCCCAGGCCTCCTCCCAGGCGAGGCCATGCACGTCGACGAGCAGACGCATCAGCTCGGCGACGCCGATCGCCGGATGCGTGTCATTGAGCTGGATGGCGACCTTGTCCGCGAGCTTTCTGATGTCCCCGGTCTGCTTCAAATGGCGGCGGACGAGGTCCTGCAGCGAGGCGGAGGCGAAGAAATATTCCTGCCGCAGCCGCAATTCCTGCCCGGCCGGCGTCTGATCGCTCGGATAGAGCACTTTGGAAATCGACTCGGCGCGCACCTGATCGGCGAGCGCGCCGACATAATCGCCGCGATTGAAAGCGTCGAGACGCAGCGGGTCCGGCGCCCGCGCCGACCATAGGCGCAGCGTGTTGACATGCGCCCCGCGCCAGCCGACGACCGGCGTGTCATAGGCGACGGCCTCGATCGTCTCGGCCGGCCGCCACAGATGCGCGAGCGTCCCGTCGGCGAGGCGCGCCGCGTCGACATGGCCGCCGAAGCCGATGTCATATTCGATCTCAGGGCGCGGAAACTCCCACGGATTGCCGAAAGACAGCCAGTCCTCGGGATATTCGTGCTGCCAGCCGTCCTTGATCGTCTGACGAAACAGGCCGTGATCGTAGCGAATGCCGTAACCGCAGGCGGCGATGCGCAGCGTCGCCATGCTGTCGAGGAAACAGGCGGCGAGCCGCCCGAGCCCGCCATTGCCGAGCGCCGCGTCCGGCTCCAGTTCGCGCAATCGGTCGAGGTCGACACCGAGACTGGCGAGCGCATCGCGCATCGCCTCCGTCAATCCGAGATTGGTGAGCGCGTCGACCAGCAGCCGGCCGACGAGAAATTCGAGCGACAGATAATAGACGCGGCGGCGATCCTGCTCGTAATTCTGCTTGGTCGAGCGCAGCCAGCCGCCGACGATGCGGTCGCGCGTCGCGAGCGCGGTGGCGATGAACCAGTCGCGCGGACTGGCCGAGGCCTTATCCTTGGCGACCGTGTAGGTCAGCCTCGCCAGAATGTCCTCGCGCAGCGCCGTCGCTTCGTCGCGCGACGGCCCGGCGTCCTTCAGATGTCGTTCGGTCGATACGGTCTCGGATGTCGGCGCCATGATCTTTCGCGGCCATCGGCTCAGGGTTCGCAGAGAGCGAGCCCGAATGACTAAACCGATTTGGCGGATCGCGCTATCTGCGCTGTTCGATCACGAA
>PQAN01000087.1 GCA_003105285.1 Methylocystaceae bacterium | reverse complement strand
TTCGGCATGCGCCGCCTCGTCAATCGCGAATTGTCAAAGGCGCGGCTCCAATCATCTCCGGGTTCGGTCGGCCAGGGGGTTGCGGTGCGTAGCGTTATCGAAGGAATCGCAAAAACGCTGTCTCGGAGCCCGAGAGGATCGGGCTTGTCCTGGCGCATCGAAGTCTCCCCGGCTGCGTTCATCGATTTGTCGGAAGAGGACGCAACCGAACTCTTTGGTGTGTTGTTGGACAATGCGGTCAAATGGACGCGGAGTGAAATTCGCGTCACCTCACAAAGCGAGCATTGCCGCTTGCGGGTGGACATCGAAGACGACGGGCCAGGAGTTCCGAGTGAGCAGATCGCTCGCCTTGGACAGCGAGGTTTACGATTCGACGAGACTACCGAGGGAACAGGACTCGGCCTGTCCATCGCCGCCGACATCATTGAGGCCTATGCAGGCGAAATGACTTTCGCGGCCCGCCTTCCGCGAGGTCTCTGCGTTTCGGTGATTTTACCCAGACGCGCGTGACGATCCAAAGGTCTTTGGAGGATTCATAGCGAGATAGTTTGAAACGCATACACCGGCGGTATTTTGGAGCGTCGAGGAAATACCCGGCGAGTCGAGGTCGATTGTCGATGATCGCAATAGCCGATGGCCATCGCGGTCACTGCTGGTCCTGGCAGCCAAATCTCGATGTCATCGATGTCGGACCACTTCCAATGAAATGCGCCGGTTTTTCGTCGCTCCTTCTCGTGTGTCGTCGCGGGCCGTGGGGCGGTCTCCCCCATAGCCTCGCGCCTGAACACGCGCGGCGGAAACTCCCATTTCGATCAGCTCACGCAACGCGAATTTCGCACGCCTTTCGGAGAGTCTCTTATTGGCGTGCGGATTCCCGTGGCGGTCGGTATGGCCACCGACGATTATTTGTCGATCCGGATAAGAGCGAAGGATTTTCGCGATAGCCTCCAGCTGCTGCCGACCGGACAACGAGGGCTTCGACTTTCCCTCTTCGAAGATCACTTCATCGAGATCGACGCTGCTCGACGCGCCCGGGCTCGGGTCTTTTTCGAGCAGAGCAATCAGCTTTGCTTCCGGATTGGAGTTCGGGACCTCGAGCGCGGAAACGTCCGGCAGAACAGGTTTCTTGTTCTCGTGAGTTGGAGAGGCCGCCGATGTCGAAGCCGGCGCGGATTCGTCGGACTTCTGTTTCGGCACAGGCTCCGTCGGCGGCGTCTGATCGACCTCTTTCGAAGCCATCGGCGGCGCCTGCTCCAAGCCCTGCGGCTCCGGAATGGAAGAAGTCCGCCAACCAGCTATCAGCGTCAGGCCGAGCAGAAGCGCTGCCGCGGCCCCCGACATCCATACCGCGACCTTCCATTTCGTAGGAGGCGGCGCCCGTCTCTCTGCCGGCGCCGAGTCGCGTTGCTCGTTGAACGGCCGCAGCAGGCGTAGCGCGTTCAGAACGACGGCGAGCGATGCTCCGGCGTCGGCGGCGATCGCGCCCCAAAGAGTGGCGAAGCCTGCAAAGGTGAGAACGACGAAAGCCGCTTTGACGACCAGTGAAAATACGATGTTCTGTCGAATGACGGCGAGCGTCCATTTCGCATGGCGCACAAGCCAAGGCAGTCTTGCGATGTCATCGGTCATCAAGGCGATGTCGGCCGTTTCGATGGCCGCGTCGGAGCCGATCGCGCCCATGGCGATCCCGAGGCTGGCGCGCGCGAGGGCCGGCGCGTCGTTCACCCCGTCGCCGACCATAGCGACGACGCCGTAGCGCTCGACGAGCTGGTCGACTTTCTCGACCTTGTCCTCTGGAGACAGCTCGGCATACACTTGGTCGATCCCGACCTCGCGCGCGATGGCATTGGCGGTGATTTTATTGTCGCCTGTCAGCATGACGACATGCCTCACCCCGGCCTCGCGCAATAGTTGAACGACGTTTTTCGCCTCGGGCCTGAGCGTATCGGCGACGGCGATAAGACCGCAGATGTGCCGAGCGTTTCCGATGACTATGACGGTGTTGCCTCCCGCCTCCAGGGCTTCCGCCTCCCGGCCGGATTCGACCGTATTCTGTCCGCGCTCCACGACATAGCGATGCGACCCGAGCCAGAACGCCTCGCCGTCGAAAATTCCAGTGATTCCCTTTCCTCTGATCGCTTGCACGTCGTTGGCAGGCGCGGGGACGACGCCTTGCTGCGTCGCATAGCGAATTATGGCGCGCGCCAGCGGGTGTGTGGATCTGGCCTCCAACGCCGCTGCGCGCGCGAGAAGCTCGGCCTCCGTGTGATTTCCGAACGGAAGGACTCGCACGACTTCCGGCGTTCCCCGGGTAATCGTGCCTGTCTTGTCCATCGCGATCGCGGCGATGCGGCTCGGCAGTTCGATATAGGCGCCGCCTTTGATCAGAACGCCGGCACGGGCCGAGGACGCCAACGCCGCGACGATCGACACGGGGGTCGAAATCACCAAAGCGCAAGGGCAGGCGATCACGAGCAGGACGAGCGCTCGATAAAACCATTCGCCCCATGCGCCGCCCAGCGCGAGCGGCGGAACGACCGAGACCAGGATCGCAACGATCATGACCGAGGGCGTGTAGACGCGCGCGAAACGTTCTACCCACTGTTCGGATGGAGCTCGGCCCGCATGCGCCTCCTCTACGAGCCGGATGATTCGGGCGAGCATCGTATTTTCAGACCGCTCGCCGGCTTCCACAGTGAGCACGCCGTCGCCGTTGATCGTGCCCGCGAAAACATCGGCGCCGGGAGTCTTCTCGACAGGAACGCTCTCGCCTGTGATGGCGGATTGATCGACCGAGCTCGCGCCCTTTCTGACGCGTCCATCGAGCCCAATTCGTTCGCCGGCGCGGACGATGAACAGCTCACCAGGCTCGACATCGGAGACTGGGGCATCTGCCTCGGTTCTATCGGCGCGCAGGAGCCGAACTGTAGGCGGCGCCAGGTCGAGGAGGGAGGCGATAGCGCGGCGCGCACGCGCAACGCTCCAACTCTCCAGCGTCAGGGAAAGCGCGAACAGGAAAGAGACAGTGGCGGCCTCGAACCATTGACCGATCGAGATTGCGCCAGCCACGGCGATCACCATCAGGAGGTTCATGTCCGGCCTCAGGCTGCGTAACGCGAACCAGGCCTTGGCGACGACGAAGCGGATCCCGAAAACGATTGCAAGGGCGTAGCAAATCACTTCTGGAAGGGGGGTGGCCTCGTCCTCGTGCCCGCTCAGCAATCGCAAACCTTCGCCGAATCCTCCTTCGAGCCAGACGTGCGCGATAAAGCCTGCGGCGACGAACAATCCGCTGAGGGACGTGAACAATAGCTGCGAGTGGCGACGCTTGTCGGGTTCTTCGCTCGACTTTCGATCGTTGGGACGAAGCTCGACCGCTGTCATGCCTGTTCGGCGGACCGCCTCGATAATCTGATCGGGCGACGCGGCCGAAGCCCGGTCTAGCACGGTCATTCGGCCGCTCAAGACGTCGAACGCCAGATTGTCCTCGCCGCCGACGAGCGGACCGACCTCGTCGCGCAGGACCGCCATTTCTTCGGCGCAGTCCAGCCCTTGCACTTTGAAGCTGTATCGATCGCGGGACTTTTGAGGGTTCCTCTCGCGAGCTTCGTCTGTCATCGTGCCTCCCCCGCGAGAGCTTTAGGCTACACTGCAGTTCGTTTGTCATACGTCGAGACAATGACGACGCACAAGTCGGGTTCAAGAACCCGGCTTCTGGTGCGTCCAAAACCCATGCGCCGTTAGAACGGCAGTCTAATACCTACCCACTGTCAATATCCTGACCGGTTCTGTTAGAAGTTTTACAGCTTTGGTCGACCGTATGATCCGGGATACGATTGAGCCTCCGCCAAGCGACGCCGACCGCGTCAGGAATCTCCGCGTGGTCGCGTCGGCGAAAAGCACGCCGAAGCTCCTCAACGGCTCAATTCGGGTGCCTCGCGCAGGCAGAAAGCCCCTCCGAGTCCGCGGACATATAACCCACCCGTTAAAGACTGCGGCAGTCGACCGCGGCTGAAGGCCGTTCAAATTACGATGCTTCCGACCTGCCGACACCCGATCCAACGAATTTGCCGCCTTGAAGAGGAGCCTCCCCCGGGGCCGAATCTGATGTCTGGGTCGTACCCTTTCTGCCGAGATCGCGGTTCCACACCCCGGCGAAAAGTTAGAGTGCGGAGGGAGTTTCTGTGACGGGTCGAATTAGGGAGAGAAGCTCTCGGCGCCCGTCGTGGAGCAAGCCCATGACTCAAGTGGAAATTCTGGACACCACTCGTAGCCGTTCAGGCGGCTACAAGGTCGACCTGCAGCGCGGCCAACGGATCGGCCGCGTATCGTCGGAGTGGTTCTCGCGGCCGCCTGACGAGCGCTTCCTGTCCCTGTCCGACCTCTATGCAGCGGTACGCGGCCGAACCGAGCACAGCCGAACCCGAACCGTGGAGAGCTCGGCGATCCGGGTGGAGGCGAACCGTAAGGAAGCCGAAAACCTGTCGCTGACATTGCCCGGCTCCGATGCGCCTATCGCACCAACGCATTGGAGCTTCGGTCAGCTCGCGAGCCTTGTCGGCGCGCCGGCCGCCTACCTCCGCCAGCTTCCGGCGCCGCTCGCCGGCATCAACCTCCAATACGGCTTGACCTCGAATCGAGCCGAGCAGGTCAAGACGCTCGAGATCGAAGACGGACGCGTCGAGCTGCGAGCCGTCACCGGCCCGGACTATGGCCGCATCTACGACCATGAACTCGTCGAGGCCGTGCAGCGCATCGCGGGAAACGGCACAGGCGATACGCGCTGGAAGGTGCCGGGCGTGCTCGACTGGTCGACCGGCGTCTACCATCCGCGCGTCGAAATTACGCAGGACACGACGACCCTCTACGCCTCGGATCGCGACGTTTTTCTCTTCCTTGTCGACGATCTCAATCCGATCGAAGCCGGTCGACTGCCGGATGGATCGCCCGATCTTTATTTCCGCGGTTTTTACTGCTGGAATTCCGAGGTCGGCGCCAAGACGCTGGGCATGGCGAGCTTCTATCTCCGCGCGGTCTGCCAAAATAGGAATCTGTGGGGCGTCGAAGATTTCGAGGAGATCACCATCCGCCATTCGAAATACGCCGCCTCCCGCTTCGCGCACGAGGCCGCTCCGGCTCTGACCCGCTTCGCCGATTCTTCGCCCATGCCTTTCGTCAACGGCATCAAGGCGGCGCGGGAAAAGATCGTCGCGCGCACCGACGAGGATCGCGACGAGTTCCTGCGACGGCGCGGCTTTTCCAAGAAGGAGACTGCGAAGATCATCGAAACGGTGTTGGCCGAGGAAGGCCGCAAGCCCGAGAGCATCTTCGATTTCGTGCAGGGCATCACCGCCGTCGCGCGGAACAAGACTCATCAAGACGCGCGTCTTGATCTGGAGGCGCGCGCCAAGAAGCTCCTCGATCGCGCAGCCTGAATTCCGGAAAGCCGGAGACGCGGAAATCAGTGTCTCCGGTTTCGTGCATTTCCGCATCTGCTGATCCTCGTTCCAGCGGCGTCGTCCTCAGAGTCAGAGGGCGGCGCCGTGCTTCGTGACGCGCTGCGAGCCGAGAGAGAGGCTTTCGGCCGCCCGTCATGGAGTTCATCCCGATGGCTACTGCCGCTCAGAAGATCACACTGTCGTCCTCGCGCGACATTCCTTTCAACAAGCTCGTCCTCTCCCAGGCGAATGTCCGGCGGGTGAAGGCCGGCGTCTCGATCGAGGAGCTCGCCGAGGACATCGCGCGCCGCACCCTGCTTCAGAGCCTGAACGTGCGTCCCGTGCTCGACGCCGACGGCGCCGAGACCGGCATGTTCGAGATTCCCGCGGGCGGTCGCCGCTACCGTGCGCTCGAGCTTCTGGTCAAACAGAAGCGGCTCGCTAAAACGGCGCCCGTCCCCTGCGTCGTCCGCGATCCCGCGAGCGACATCCTCGCGGAAGACGACTCGCTCGCCGAGAACGTCCAGCGCGCGCCGCTGCATCCGCTCGATCAGTTCCGCGCCTTTCAGGCGATGCGGGCGAAGGGAAAGTCCGAGGAGGATATCGCCGCGGCCTTCTTCATCGGCGTTAATGTCGTGAAGCAGCGCCTGCGGCTAACCAGCGTGTCGGAAAAGCTCCTCGACATCTACGCCGAAGATGGAATGTCGCTGGAGCAGTTGATGGCCTTCGCCGTCTCGTCGGACCATGCTCGCCAGGAGCAGGTCTGGGCGGCGCTGGAAAAGTCGTGGTCGAAAGAACCTTATCAGATCCGGCGCATGCTGACGGAAAAAGCTGTGCGCGCCGCCGATCGGCGAGCCGTCTTCGTCGGCCTCGACGCCTATGAAGCCGCGGGCGGACTGGTCATGCGCGACCTGTTTCAGCACGACGACGGCGGCTGGCTGGAAAATGTCGCCCTGCTCGACAGCCTCGTCATCGAGAAGTTGAAGGCGGCGGCCGAAGCGGTCGCCGTCGAGGGCTGGAAATGGGTCGAGGTCGCGGTCTCGTTTCCATTCGGACATTCGAATGGGCTGAGAGAACTCGTCGGCGCGTCCACCGAGTTGACCAAAGACGAGCAGGCGACGATCGACTCGCTGGAAGCCGAACATGAGAGCCTGGAGACCGAATATGAAAAAGTGGACGAGTTGCCGGAGGATGTAGACCGGCGCCTGGGAGAAATCGAGACTGCGCTCGCCGAGCTGCAAAATCGACCGCGGAGCTTCGACCCGGCCGACGTCGCGCGCGCCGGAGCGTTCGTCAGCATCGACGCCGAAGGCCTTCTCTCTGTCGATCGCGGCTATGTGCGGCCCCAGGACGAGCCGCCCGCTCATGAGGAGAGCACGAACGAGGATGCGGGCACAGCGGAATTCCCACCAGCCATTGCTCCCGCCACGCAGCAGGCCGTCATCACCATCGCAGGCCGCCCGATCGACTCGGAAGAAGATGAAACCGACGCGCTCGCGCCATTGCCCGAGCGGCTGATGATCGAGCTGACGGCGCACAGAACATTGGCGCTGCAGAACGCCGTCGCTAATAATCCGCGTGTCGCCATGACGGCCTTGCTGCATAAGCTCGTCGCCGACAGCTTCAATTATGCGTCGATTTCGACATCCGGCTTGGAAATTTTCTTGCGGCAGATCTCCTTTCCGACCCAGCCCACGGATCTGAAGAACAGCGCCAGCTCACATGCGATCGCGGAGCGGCAGGACGCATGGAAATCGAGCATTCCCAGGGACGACCAGGAGCTCTGGGATTGGCTCGTCGACCTCGACGATGCGCATCGCCTCGCGCTACTCGCGCATTGCGTCAGCCATGGCGTCAATGCCCTCCATGAGAAGGTTGACCGCTATGGCGGCGGCGCGGTCACAGCGCATTCGGTGCAGCAGCGCTTGAAGAATGCCGACCGGCTCGCTCGAGCGGTCGGCTCGAACATGGTCGACGCCGGCTGGAAGCCGACCGTCGACAATTATCTCGGTCGCGTGCCGAAGCGACGAATCCTGGACGCCGTCCGCGAAGCCAAGGGCGAACGAGCGGTCCAGCTCATCGAACATCTGAAAAAGGGCGAGATGGCGGTCGAAGCCGAACGCTTGCTCGCCGACTCCGGCTGGCTGCCGGAGCCTTTGAGGCTCGACGACGGCGCGCAGGCCGAGCTGTCGGCGGCAGAAACAGCCGACGAATCCGAAGATCTGCCTGAATTTCTCTCGGACGATGAAGCGACCGAGAGCGCTGATTCCGATTGCGGATGAATGATCTTTCGGCGGAGCGCTGCAGAGCGCTCCGCCGTTTTTTATGCCGGCGATCGAGAATTCCGTCATCCAGCGCCTGTGACCTCTCCGTCACGCGATTCCGATTGACCGCGCTCTCACGCGAGTCGTCGGAAACGCGGTGAGAGGAAGAGGCCGGCCGGAAGGGAGGCGAGCCGGCGGGTCCGAGAGAGAGCGCCAGCCGGCTCGTCCACTCCCGCTCTCCCGAGACCTCTTCCATGTCCAGAATTTCTGCTCCAGCGGCCGCCGATGCGGCTGCGTCGACTCTCACCGATCGCTCCTCCAACAGTTCCGCGAGCGCCGACGCGGCTCGTCGTCTCCTTCCGTATCTCGAACAAGGCCGACGCGTCGACGCCGCAATCCTGCGCGCGGCGATGGAATCCGCCTTCGGCGCATCGGATGCCTCCGGCGCCTGGGATTGGAAAATGGGCTATGACGCTTGCGAGGCGACAACGGTTCTGTTCCTACGCAAATACGGAAAGGCGCTTCTCCGCAAAGCCGGCACTTCGGCCGCCGCACTTCCGATGCTGTCGAAGGTCGCCGACCTCTTGCCGACGCATACGCGCCGCTCGGAGGAAAGCGAGACCTTCCAGCAATTCTCGACGCCGATCCCGCTCGGCCTCGCGGTTCTCACGGCGGCGGCGATTTCGCCCGCCGACCACGTTCTAGAACCGTCGGCCGGCACGGGACTGCTCGCCATTCTCGCGGAGCTGGCCGGCGCGTCCCTCATCGTCAACGAGTTCGCCGAGACCCGCGTAGAGCTTCTCTCGCTTCTCTTTCCCTCCGTTCCGGTTACACGCTTCGACGCGGCGCAGATCGACGATCATCTCGATCCCGCGATCGTTCCCTCCGTCGTGCTGATGAACCCGCCGTTCTCGGCCATGGCGAATGTCTCCGGCCGAATGGCGGACGCCGCCTATCGCCACATCGCCTCCGCGCTGGCGCGACTGGCCGATGGCGGCCGCCTCGTCGCGATCACCGGCGCGAGCTTCGCGCCCGACACGCCGGCTTGGCGAGACGCCTTCATCGGCCTTCAGCGGCGCGGCCGCGTCGCCTTTTCCGTCGCGATAGACGGCGCCGTCTACGCCAAGCATGGCACATCAATCGAGACGCGGCTGACGATCATCGACAAGCTGCCGGCGGGCGACCCAACCGTCTTTCCCACGTCGCACGGCATGGCGCCCGATGTCGCGACGCTCCTCGCCTGGATCGGCGAGTTGGCGCCCCCGCGATTGCCGGTCGCCTTGCCGGCGCCGGCCAACGGTCCGCGGCAGCGCATGGCGCCGGCCATTTCCGTTCGAAACGCTCCGGTTCGTCGAGCGACGCTCCCCGGCGCGCCCGAGGGCGAGGGGCTCACCTATGAGGCCGTCGACTGGACGCCGCCGGAAGGCGCTCGGCTGACGGATGCGATCTATGAAGAATACGGATTGCAGTCGATCCGTATTCCCGGCTCTCAGGCGCACCCCACCAAACTGGTGCAATCCGCCGCAATGGCCTCCGTCGCGCCGCCGAAGCCCAGCTATCGGCCACGCTTGCCGGCGAACGTCGTCTCCGACGGCCTCCTCTCCGACGCCCAGCTCGAAACAGTCATCTACGCCGGGGAAGCCCATTCGGCGTTTCTCGCCGGCTCATGGACGGTCGACGAGACATTCGACATCGTCGCCGCGGCGCGCGACGAAGCGAAGAATGGCGTTCGCTTCCGCCGCGGCTTCATGCTGGGCGATGGGACCGGGGCCGGCAAGGGCCGCCAGTCGGCCGGGATCATCCTCGACAATTGGATGCAGGGGCGCCGCAGGGCGGTGTGGATCTCCAAATCCGACAAGCTTCTCGAAGATGCGCAGCGCGACTGGTCGGCGCTCGGCATGGAGCGCCTGCTCGTCACACCGCTCTCGCGCTTTCCCCAGGGCAAGCCGATCTTCCTCCACGAAGGTATCCTATTTTTGACCTACGCTACGCTGCGGTCCGATGAACGCGGCGAGAAGGCTTCCCGCGTGCGGCAGATCGTCGAATGGTTGGGCCCCGATTTCGACGGGGTCATCATCTTCGACGAGAGCCACGCGATGCAAAACGCCGCCGGCGGCAAGGGCGAACGCGGCGACCAGGCCGCCTCGCAGCAGGGCCGCGCAGGACTTCGCCTCCAGCACGCGACGCCGAACGCGCGCATCGTCTATGTTTCGGCGACCGGCGCCACCACGGTCCACAATCTCGCCTACGCCCAGCGGCTCGGCCTCTGGGGCGGAGAGGATTTTCCTTTCGCGACGCGCGCCGAATTCGTGGAGGCGATCGAAGCCGGCGGCGTCGCGGCGATGGAAGTGCTCGCCCGCGACCTTCGTGCGCTCGGCCTCTATACGGCGCGCTCGCTCAGCTACGAGGGCGTCGAATATGAGCTGGTCGAGCATCGGCTGACGCCGGAGCAGACCCGAATCTACGATTCCTACGCCGAAGCCTTCGCCGTCATCCACAATAATCTCGACGCCGCCATGCAGGCGGCGAACATCACGGGCGCGACCGGCACGCTCAACCGGCAGGCCAAAGCCGCTGCTCGATCCGCGTTCGAATCCGCCAAGCAGCGCTTTTTCGGCCATCTGCTGACGAGCATGAAGACGCCGACGCTGATCCGCTCGATCGAGCGCGATATGGAGGAAGGCTACGCCGCCGTCGTCCAGATCGTCTCGACCGGCGAGGCTCTGATGGAGCGCCGTCTCTCGGAGATTCCGACCGAGGAATGGAATGACGTCCAGGTCGACATCACGCCGCGGGAATATGTGCTCGACTATCTCGCCCATTCCTTCCCCGTGCAGCTCTACGAGCCATTCACCGACAGCGAAGGCAATCTGTCGTCGCGACCCGTCTTTCGCGACGGACAGCCGGTCGAGAGCCGCGAGGCGGTCGCCCGCCGCACTGCGCTCATCGAAAAGCTCGCCTCCCTGGCTCCGGTTCCCGGCGCGCTCGATCAGATCGTCCAGCGTTTCGGGACCGATGTGGTCGCCGAAGTGACCGGGCGCTCGCGGCGCATCGTGCGCAAGGGCAAGCGCCTTGCCGTCGAGAGCCGCGCCGGCTCGGCCAATCTCGCCGAGACCGCCGCCTTCATGGACGATCAGAAACGCATCCTCGTCTTTTCCGATGCCGGCGGCACTGGGCGCAGCTACCATGCCGAGCTCTCCGCCCGGAACCGGCGGCTCCGGGTTCATTATCTGCTCGAGCCGGGATGGAAGGCCGACACGGCGATCCAGGGCCTCGGTCGCACCAATCGCACCAATCAGGCGCAGCCGCCGCTCTTCCGGCCGATCGCGACCGATGTGAAGGCGGAGAAGCGCTTTCTCTCGACCATCGCGCGCCGGCTCGACACGCTGGGCGCGATCACGCGCGGGCAGCGCCAGACTGGCGGCCAGGGCCTGTTTCGTCCCGAGGACAATCTGGAGAGTCATTATGCGCGCGACGCGTTGCGACAGCTCTATCTACTGCTCGTCCGCGGCAAGATCGAAGGCTGTTCCTTGCAGACCTTCGAAGATGCGACGGGATTGTCGCTGGCGGATTCCAATGGGATCAAGGACGACCTGCCGCCGATCACGACCTTCCTCAATCGATTGCTGGCGCTGACCATCGAGCTCCAGGGCGTTCTGTTCACCGCATTCGAGCAATTGCTGAACGCGAAGGTCGAAGGCGCCATCGCCGCTGGCGTCTATGACGTCGGACTCGAGACGCTACGCGCCGAGAGTTTCCTCGTCACCGATCGCCGGACCATTTACGTCCATCCCGGCACAGGCGCGGAGACACGCCTGCTGACGATTACACAGCGCGAGCGCAATCATCCTCTGTCACTCGACCGGGCGCTCGATCTTCTCGCCGATCGGCGCGCCGTGCCGCTCGTCAACGAGCGCTCCGGCCGAACGGCGATCCAACTGCCTGCGCCGTCGCTGATGCTCGATGATGGCGAGATCGAGCGGCGCGTGCGCCTCGTCAGGCCGATGGAGCAGCATTATGCGTCGCTGAAGATGACGGAGGAAAGCCATTGGACCGAGGCCGACGGGCGCGCTTTCGCCGCCGCGTGGAGCGCCGAGGTTGCCGCCGTGCCTGAGTTTTCCGACAGCACGATTCACATCGTCGCGGGCCTGCTGCTGCCGATTTGGAAGCGTCTGCCGAAGGATTCGACGCGGGTCTATCGCCTTCAGACCGATGACGGCGAGCGCATCATCGGTCGCCGGGTCTCGCCCGCCTGGGTCACGGGAGCTCTCGCGAGCGGCGCCGCCGATCTGTCCGCAGAGGATGCGTTCGCCGCCCTGACGGATGGCGGCGCCGTTCTCCACCTCGCCGAGGACCTCCAGCTTCGTCGCGTCCGCGTCATGGGCGCGCACCGCATCGAGCTGTCGGGGTTCACCGACGCCATGCGCGAGCGCCTCACCGCCTATGGGCTGTTCCACGAGATCATCTCCTGGAAGCTGCACATGTTCGTGCCGGTCGACGCGAGCGGCACGGCGATCCTCGCGAAGTTGATTGAGCGCTATCCGCTCCGACGCGTCAGCGAAAAGGAGGCAGCGTGACATGACTTGTCCCGACGCCTCCGATCTCGCGCAGCGCCTCGGCCGTCATGCCGAGGCGGTGTGCCGTCATTATCTTCACAATGGACATCGCGAAGGCCGCTATTGGCTGGTGGGCGATGTTCGCAACACGCCGGGCCGCTCCATGTTCGTCCGACTGATCGGGTCGAAGAGCGGCAAGGGCGCCGCCGGCAAATGGACCGACGGCGCGACCGGCGAGCATGGCGATCTGCTCGACGTCATCCAGGCGAGTTGCGGCTTCGCCGATTTCAAGGACACTGTCGATGAGGCGCGCTCGTTCCTGAGACTGCCGCGCCCTGAGCCGGAGCCGATGACGAAGAAGACAAAAACACGTTCGGCGCCGGCCGAGTCTCGAGAGTCGGCAAGACGGCTTTTCGCGATGTCGCAGCCGATTTCCGGATCTCTCGCAGAAGCGTATCTGCGCAATCGCGGCATTACGGCTTTGCACGAAACCGCATCGCTCCGCTTTCATCCGCACTGCTATCACCGACCAGACGAGCATTCCCCGACCGAAATCTGGCCGGCCATGATCGCCTCCGTTACGGATCTCGACGGGCGCCTGACCGGCGTGCATCGCACATGGCTCGATCCTCGTGGCTTCTCTGAGACGACGCTCGGAAAGGCGCCGATCGAAACGCCGAGACGGGCGATGGGCGATCTCAACGGCCGTGCGGTCCGCTTCGGAGTGGCGGGCGAGGTCATGGCAGCGGGCGAAGGCGTCGAAACCGTTCTGTCGCTGCGATCGGCGCTTCCGACTATGCCGATGGCGGCGGCGCTCTCCGCGGCTCATCTCTCCGCCATCCTCTTCTCCGACACATTGCGCCGACTCTACATCGCGCGAGACGACGATCCGGCCGGCGACGGCGCGGTGACGACGTTGATCGACCGGGCGCAGCAGCTGGGGATCGAGGCGATCGTGCTGTCTCCGGCGCTCGGCGACTTCAACGAAGATCTGCGGCTGCTCGGGCTCGACGCGCTCCGCGCGGCCGTACGTGTGCAGATCGCCCCGCAGGACGTCGCGCGCTTCATGGAGCAGACGGCATAGGCTCGGGCTAAAAGGCGGACGCTCGCTGCCGGCGGATTCACGTCACGGTGAATGATGACGCTTCCTGAATTGTCGGAGAGGTCCGCCCCCACGG
>PQAN01000086.1 GCA_003105285.1 Methylocystaceae bacterium | reverse complement strand
CGAAGGCGACGCGCTGGCCGATGGTGGCGGCCAGTACCGGCGGATCGTGATCGGCCAGTGTCGCGGCCGTCTCTCGGGCGAGCACGGTGCGTGCGCCGCAGCGATTGAGCACGAAGCGGGCGGCAAGCTCCGGCCGGTAGATGCGCGCTTCGGCAACGAGCGCCAGCATCTCGGCCGAGGCCCAGCCGTCGAACGGTGATGGCTGCACAGGGATCAGCACCAGGTCGGATGCGAGCAGGGCCGAACGCATCAGCGCTGCGACACGCGGCGGTCCGTCGATGACGATCATGTCGGCGTCGCGCGCCAGCTCCGGTGCTTCGCGGTGCAGCGTATCGCGGGCCAGGCCGATGACGCCGAAGAGGCGCTGCCATCCTTCACGAGCGCGCTGCTGCGACCAGTCGAGCGCGGAACCCTGCGGGTCAGCGTCGATCAGGGTGACGCGCTTGCCCTGCCGCGCCCAAACTCCGGCGAGGTTGAGCGCCAGCGTCGTCTTGCCGACACCGCCCTTTTGATTGAGGAGCGCGACGATCATGGCTCGCCTCCCGTTTCCGGGAGGGGAAGCATCGGCGCGGTCAGGGCGTCGTGCACTCGTGCCTTTGGCTTCTTGCCGGCGCCTCGGAGGCTCTTTGCGGCGTCGCGGATGAGGTTTTCCACCTCGCGCGCGCGCTCTTCAAAGTTAGATTCTTGGTTAGACTCTAAGTTAGAGGCGCGAATTTCCGTTCTGCTGCTATGGCTTACGCCCTGTTTGGGTTCCCAATGGCACGGCAGGCCGGTTCCTGATGGCACGCCGATCCGGGTTCCGGATGGCACGAGGGCTTCCACAGGTTTTCCACAGGGCGCCGATGGCTCGAACGCGAGCAGCACCCTTCCGCCGATCTCGACCTCAGTGAAGAGCGTGTAGCCCGGCAAGGGTTGGCGGCGGATGATGTCGCGCAGATCGAAGGCGAAGCGCTTGAACGGCGACAGGCTGCCCGATTTCTGATGCAGGTGACGGAAGTCGAACCGCCAGCCACGCCGTTGCCGCCCGCCATGCTTGCGCACGATGCGGTAGAGCCATCGCTCCAGTCCGCCCGTCAGATCGAAATAGGCCCGGTCGATGGTCAGCACGAGCGCGTCGTCGAGCACCGCCTGATAGAACCAATCCGGCACGATCATTTCGATACCGTCGGGCCGCCCGTTGCGATCGGTGCGTTCCTTCCACTCGTTGATCCATGAGAAGCGGTGGCGACGGCCCTCCGCCGGCTGGCGGATCGACGTGGACACGGTGGTCGATTGCAGGCGATCGAGCGCTGCTTTCAGGCGCTGGTAATCGCGCAAGGATGTGCCGCGGCCTATGAAACGGAGGATTTCGTAAGGGGTTGCGGCCATCAGGCGCGAGGTGCGGAGCCCCGCGTCGCGCGCCTCGACGATCTGGCTCGCTGCCCAGATAAGGATATCGGCGTCCCAGATTGTCGCCATGCCGTGATCGGGAACGGCCTCGACCCGGATCGCGATATTGCCGGCGACGAAGTCGATCGGCGCGACGCGATGCGATTTGGAGAGGGAGAAAAACGGAAAGGCCATGAGATCCTGCGCGTCTCGTGGCGCGAAGTCGCCGGGGAGCGCCCGGAACAGGTCGAGCTGTCCGCGCTCCGAGTGGGACTGATTTCGCGCCGCCATTCGGGAACCGCGATCAGCGTGCGTAGCGGCCAGGCTGCGCCACAGCCGGCTGCACCTGGCGCTTGGCGGGCAGCACGTTGCCACGCGGATCGGAGGTCGAGGTGACGGCGCCGCGCGCGGCCCAAGCTTCGAGATCGTCGACCGAATAGACGACGCGCCCGCCGAGCTTGCGATAGGCGGGGCCGGTCCCGTAGGTGCGATGTTTCTCCAGCGTGCGGGCTGAGAGGCTCAGGAATTCGGCGGCTTCCTTGGTGCGCAGGAAGCGCGGCGGCAAAACGGCGAGATCGGGTCGCATGGATCGGCCTTTCGTGATCTTCGGTGGGGCCACCGAGGATTGGCGGCGGACGAAGGTCACGATGGCGAAGTGCGAGCGTCGGGATGGAGGGCGAAGTTGGGGGATATCGAAATCACCCACCGGGGGCGGACCGTCTTTGCTTACGAAGAGTGGCGATGCCGAAGCAGTTTTCGATAGCCGCCCGCGATCATGGCGCGGGCATCGCGGATCAGCGCCTTTACGGCGTGGCGAGCGGAAGAGGTCTGCCATTCGCTACGGCCGAGCGAGCCAATTCTGAAAATGACCTGCGCGATCTCGCGCCCGGTCGCGCCGGCGCGATGACCGTCGAAGGCCTGCAGCATCCGGCGCAACCGGGCGCGTTGCTGATGGGTCAGGCGGGTATCGGGTGGAATCGCGCGACCATGCAAAGTGGCAAGCAAACGGTGGAGCGCTTCGAGCCGATCCAGCCCATCCACGCTCAGTGGGATGATTGCGGCGGTGGGCGGGGCGCCGTCATGAATGAGTTGAAGGTGCTGGCCGTTGCCGAGATCGAAGAGCAAGTAAGCGGCACCGTCAGCTGTCAGCGAAACAGTTGCGTCGATCCTCGGCAGCGGCTCGACGGGCGGTAGCGCGGACGGCGTGGTTCCGAGCACGACGATGCTGGTGTCGTGGTGCGGCAGCCAGAAGACGTGTGCGTCAAGGGGATCGAGCAAGGGGTCGATCGGGAAATCGCAACCCCCATCGCTGACGGATTTGATCCGACAGCGTGTCAGCGGTGGCCGAGTTTCTGGACCAGGCCTCAAAGTCCAGATCGTAGGCTTCGTTGCGCCGGAGCCATTCCCAGGCGATATCAGATGCGGACGAACCCTCGACGTGGTCGTAATAGGCCGAGGATCGCCAACGCGATGCGTCGGGCGTCATCACAGTCCTCCCCTTATTCAAGCGTTTGTCGGGGAGGACAAAGATTCCCGGATGAGTTGTTGGGCGGAAGCCTGAGTCTTGGCAGCGCGTGATGCCGAGGTGGCATCACAAGGGCTTGGTCTGTCGACTTTCTCGCGCCAGTTCGCGGTAGCCCTGCTCGGTCATCCAGCGGGCGCGCGCGAGATGCGCGTCGTGCATGTGTCGGCAGCCGGTGGGGTCGAGATCGGGGTCGAGACCGAACAGGATCTGGACCACTTCGCGCCAATCCGCGCCGTCACGCGCGGAATCGAGAAGGCGCAGATAGAGAACCATATGTTCCCGGTCATATGCGGTGAGTGTCTTGCCTGCCGGAGGCTCGTTCAGAAACCGCGCCATCAATTGTCCCCCGAGGCAGCATAGGCGCTGTCCCGTTCTCTGTTAACCACATTTCATCATGTCATTGATCCATGACACCCGTTCTACGGGGAGAGGGATCGAACGAACGCACGCTCATCGAGCAACTAGAACGGCGATTTTGGCTCGTTTCGCTCATGGAGCAGCAGCACGCCTTCACCTTTATCCGTCGCCAGAAGGACGATGCCGGCTGCCTCGAGCGCCCGTCGGACCTGATCGCGCGTCGTCTCGTACACCTCGAGGCCGTTTTCGGATTCGAGGCGCTTGAGCGCGGTCAGCGATGTCCGGGCCTTGTCAGCGAGCGTCTCCTGCGTCCAACCCAGCAACGCGCGCGCGGCCCGCGATTGTCGGGCGGTGATCATGCATGATCACCTCCCACCACGGCGTACGCGCATTCCAGAACTACGACTAAAATAGTCGCTCTATAGCAATGCGTCACTAGAAATCTACTCTGCGGGCGTTTGAGAATCTGTTTTTCGCGAGCTGTACGCGCCTGGCTGATTCGGTCGCCCTGCAAGTCGAAGGCCCCGACCTTGCGGCCGGGGCCTTGCGCGGGGCCTCAGTCGCCGCGCCTCCCGTTGGGACGGGACCAGATCAGCGAGTAGGTGTCTTCGCCCTCGTCGTCGAAGAGGTTGGCGTAGATCGGGGCGTTGAAGCTCGGATCGTCGAGCTTGAGGCCCAGATAGTCGCGGCCCTCGTTGGAGCGCTTGGACCAGGCGGCGCCGATCTCGGCGCGGCCGACCAGAACGCGGTGGCTGGGGGCGTTCTCGCCGGTGGCGCGCTGGTCGGGGACGATGCGCACGTTCTTGGCCTGGACGCTGAGGGTGACGATTTCGCCGGTGAACTCGTTCGAGCCGGTCTTCTTGAAGGTGCCGATGGTCGCCATTGTAAGTCTCCGTTTTTAAGTTCCCGAGCCCGCACCATTACGGCCTCGATGGCGATCGGCAGGCCGGAGGCGATCGACGGCGCACCCCGAAGGGGCCTGACAGCTAAGGAGGGCTTTCTTGATGGTGTGGACGCCC
>PQAN01000085.1 GCA_003105285.1 Methylocystaceae bacterium | reverse complement strand
ATCGACGAGCGCCTCCACAATCGCATGATTTGGATCGAATGCGAGGCGCTGCTTCAGCCCGCCGGCCCCCGAGTCGGAACCGATGGGAATCAATCGCGCCGACGAGATCGCCTCGCCGGGGCGGGCGTCGGATTCGGATAGACGAACCCGTATCCGCAAGAACGAATGGAAAACGAAACATTCCGTGACTTTGACCTTGGGCTCCATGTTTCATTCCGTCCGTGAAAATGTATACTGGGAATTAGTCTGCTATACGGAACCCTATAACTGACTGAAACTATATTGTCAAAGCATACGCCTGTCGAATAGGGCGTCCGCAATTCTCGAAGAAGCGATCGGCCGCGGGGGCGAAATAAAGTAATCTGCGACTCCCGTTCGAGATCGAGCAGACCGAGAGTCTCGGGGCAGAGCGGAGCGCTGGCCGGACCGGCCAACTCGAGGACAACGCCCGCAACGCGTCGCCAGCGCCGCCGCAATAGCGGTTGAACGGCTGGGCGCATGGAATAATTTCTACCGGGTCGTTCCACCACGCTCGCCGGCCCATGAGGCGGCGTTCGCCGAAGACCGGCCGGCGGCATCGCCGCGTAACCTGCGCCATGAGGACTTGCGCCATGAGGACTCGCGCCTGGCGAGACGCGACCCGCCCAGAGCCGCGCGCCCGATGGCCGATGTGACCTTACGGGTCGACACGAATGGCTTCGCCTCCCATCAAGCTATTCCTCTGCGGAGACGTGATGACAGGACGCGGCGTCGATCAGATTCTGCCGCGCCCGTGCAGTCCCAGGCTCTATGAACGATATGTCTCCTCGGCGCTGGACTATGTCGGTCTCGCCGAGTGCGCCAATGGCGAAATTCCCGAGCCGGCGACGCTCTCCTACATTTGGGGCGCGGCCCTCGACGAGTTCGAACGCGCGCGGCCGGATGTCCGCATCATCAATCTCGAAACGAGCATCACCCACAGCGAGACGCGTTTCCCGAAAGGCGTCAATTATCGGATGAGTCCGGAAAACGCCGGCTGCCTGCTCGCCGCCGGCGTGAACTGCTGCGCCCTCGCCAATAATCACATTCTCGATTGGGGCCGAGCCGGATTGCTCGACACGCTGGATACGCTCGAGCGCCTGCGGATAAGGACATCCGGCGCGGGCCGCAACCTCGCCGAGGCCTGGGCGCCCGCCGTCTTCGACATAGCAGGCAAAGGACGGGCGCTCGTCTATTCCTGCGCTTCCGTCACGAGCGGCGCGCCGCTCGCCTGGGCCGCGCAGCCGAATGCTCCCGGCGTCGCTCTGCTGCCGGACTCGACCGAGCGAAGCGTCGCCCTGATCGCCGGCGAAATCTCGCGCGAAAGGCGGGAGGCGGATGCGGTGATCCTGTCGCTCCATTGGGGCGGGAACTGGGGCTATGACATTTCCGAGGATGAGAGACGGTTCGCCCATCGATTGATCGACGAGACGCGACCGGCCGTTCTGCACTGCCATTCCTCTCACCATCCGAAAGGGATCGAGGTCTACGGCAATCGCTTGATCCTCTACGGCTGCGGCGACTTCCTGAACGACTATGAGGGCATCTCCGGCTATGAGGAATTTCGCGGCGATCTGGCGTTGATGTATTTCGTCGAGATCGATGCGACGAGCGGCGATCTCGTCGCGCTCGAGATGACGCCTCTGCGAATCCGACGCTTTCGATTGGTTCGGCCGCCGGATGACGACATCGACTGGCTGCGACGAACCCTCGATCGAGAAAGCCGCAAATTCGGCGCGAGAGTCGAGGCCGGACCCGATGGAAGATTTGCGCTGTCCTGGTCCCGAACGGCCGCATGACGCCTCGCTCTGGCTACTCTCCGCCGCTCGGCCTCTTTGACCTCGCCGGCGCCCTTTCTATTTGTGCCGCTATGAGCGGCCCGTTCGGGTCGCCAGACGGTGAGGACGAGGAGCCTAGGCGTCGCCGACACCGCGCGATTGGATGCGGCGACGTCGACTGCGGCGTTTTTGGAAGACGCGGATTTGCACGATCATTCGATGAAGGGTTTCGACGAAATCGGCGATCGTCGACGACGCGCGCCGACGAGACGGGGAGCCGGCGTCCGACATGGGCTCCAAGCGGGAGAGGAACTCCAAGATGCAGACATTCATCATGTTGACGCGCCTCAGCCCCGACGCCGTGCGATCGCCCCAGGCGCTCGAGCAATTGGAGCACAAGGCGATGGACCGCGTGCGCAAGGACTGTCCGGATGTCGAATGGCTAGATAGCTACGCTATCCTCGGCCCGTATGATTATCTGGATATTTTTCGTGCGAAGGACGTCGAGACAGCGAGCAGAGTGTCGACGCTGATCCGCACTTTCGGACACGCACGAACCGAAATCTGGACGGCGACCGAGTGGAAGAGGTTCAAGGAAATCGTGCGAACTCTATAAGACGCGAAAAGCGCCGCGTCGCGGAGCGAAATCCGGCCCGCCTGCGATATTCGTCATCGGCGGACGCCGCACTCGCCACGAGCCCTAGCAGCACAAATCTTGCTTGCGACTGGGCGAGGGCAAATGCGGCATGAAAACCTTTCTCGATTGGTCGGCTTACGACACCTACGGAATGGGCGACGCCTATTCCGGCATTCCCGCCACGGGCGGCAATTACGCCAAGGCCGTGGCGGTATGCATGCACAGCCGAGATTGCCAGAACACGGGCAAGGGCGTGATGTGCCCGAGCTATCGCATCACCGGCGATCGCCGACATTCGACCGAGGCGCGCGTCGCCGCGTTCAAGGCGGCGCTCAATGACGGCGCCGACGGACGCGCCTTCGCGGATCCTCGCCTCGGCGAGGCGATGGATTTGTGCGTGTCCTGCAAGGCGTGCAAGAAGGAATGCCCCAGCGCTGTCGATATGACGCTGATCAAGACCGAATATCTCGCGCAACGCCATGAGATTCTCGGCGTCCCCGCGCGTACGCGCCTGTTCGGCGGCGTGCCGGAATGGATCGGCCGGCGCCGCATCTTGCTGCGCCTCGCCATTCGCCTGCGCAATCGCTTCTCGCCGATTGCAAAGCTCGTCGAAAAATGGCTCGGCGTCACGGCGCGGCGCCCTCTCCCCGAGCCGGCTTCGAAAGCCTTTGCGCGAACGGCCTCGTCGAGCGGCGTGACGCGCGGGCGGGGTCCGGTCATCCTGTTCGTCGATACGTTCTGTCGTCATTTCGATCCTCATATCGCCGAAGCGGCCGTGGCCGTGCTCGAACATGCGGGCTATAGCGTGCGCATCGCCGAGCCTGCGCCGAGCGATGCGGAGCCGGACAGGCCGCTTTGTTGCGGGCGCACCTATCTCACCACCGGCATGGTGGAAAAAGCGAGAGGCGAGGCCGAGCGGGTGCTCGCGGCATTCCGGAACGAGATCGCCGCGCAAACGCCCATCATCGGCCTCGAGCCGTCATGTCTGCTGTCGCTGCGCGACGAGCTCTACAGCCTGGGTCTTGGTCGGGAGGCGGGCGATCTCGGCAAGCAGCTTTATCTGCTCGAGGAATTTCTCGCGCGAGAACATCAGAACAACGGCCTGCGTCTCGAGCTGAAGCCGCTGAACGTCCCCAAGGCGCTGGTGCATGGCCATTGTCATCAGAAAGCGTTCGGCGTGATGAAGGCGACGCGCAAGGTCTTGAGCTGGATTCCCGGCTTTTCCTACGACGTCGTCGAGACGAGCTGTTGCGGAATGGCCGGCAGCTTCGGGCTCGAGGCCGAGCACTACGACGCCTCGATGCGGATGGCGGAACTCGCGCTCCTGCCCACGGTGCGCGCCTCCGCGGCCGATACGCCGCTCATCGCCAACGGGTTTTCCTGCCGTCACCAGATCGAGCATGGCAGCGGCCGTCAGGCGAGGCACATCGCTCTTCTTCTGCGTGACTCGCTGGCGCCGAACGAGGAGGCTTTAAGTTCCGGCCGTAGCGGGTGACACGCTAGAGCGCTTCCAGCCGAAGTGGATGCCGATCCGGCGTTGGAAACGCGTCAAAACAATGACCTAGAGTCTTTCGGTGTTTCAATGAAACACCGAAAGACTCTAGGCGCTTCATTCTCGCTTTCTCCCCGCGAGCGAGAGGGAGGGAGCGAACGACGAGCGCTGTGCGAAGCGGTCGAATGGAATCATATCACATTTTGTCGATTGTCGGATATGCGACACCCTCTCTCCCGCCATGGTCGGCAGCGCGCATGCCCGACCTGCGCATGCTTCACAGCGAGTCGGACCGATCGCGCCGCGCCTGTTCCTCCATCCAGGCCGAGACGGTGTCGAGCAGGCGGATCGCGCCGGGCAGGCGCGCATGGGCCGTATGCTGACTGTCGTCGCCGGGCTCGAGCCCACGCCACCAATCGATGAATTGCCCGATCAGGGCCCGAGCCGGAATCCGCTCGAAGGGAACACCCGGAAAACCTTCGAGTCCAAAGGCCGCCTCCACTTCTCGAAGACAGCTCGCGATGTAGCGTCCGTCGTCCTCGCTAAAGGCGAAAGGCCGCTCCGGCGCGCGACGCACCATGCGGACCTCGCTGAGTTCGGGGATATAGTCTTTCTTCAACGATCGATGCTCCGCTGACGAACCCCTTCGGCGTCGAGGCGGCCGACGGACGCCGAGCGCAGACATCGCGTCCATCAATTCTCATGCCGCGAGGCGCATCCGAGAGGCGCATGGCGCGATGTTTGCTTTTTTCATCGCCGGAAGCGGCGTTTTCCCCTCCACTTTCGTGAGCATGACCGAGACGGCGATGAACCCGGCCGATCCAATCTTGCAGGTTGCGGGGAGAGGGCCCGTCCCGGCCTCGCTGAAACGATTCGTCTGGGACATTCAATCCATGGTCGAGCTCGCCGACAGCGAGCGGGAGATCCTGGTGATCGGCCGCGATCTCATGGCTCGCCTCGTCTCGAGCGACGATTGGCTGCCCGCGGTCTTCGCCGCCCCGAGCCCCGGCGGAGGACGGCAATTTCAGCTCTATGCCGACGGGCTCGAACGCTTTTCCATCGTGAGCACGATATTATGGGACGGAGCCGCTCTGTCCGTTGCTCAGCCATCCGTCTGGGAAATCATGGGCGTGCTGCGCGGGGCCATGACGCGACGGGGCCTCGATTGCTCCGGGGATGGGTGCGCACAGCCGAGGGGCGAGGGCCCTCTGCTGCAGCCGGGCGCGGTGGACGCGCATGCCTCCGGGAGCGGCGATATCTTGCGGCTTTCCAACGCTCTGGCCGATGGGATCTCCATCGGCGTTCATGTTTATGGCGGCGAGATCGGCAGATTGAGCCGCCGCTCGCTCGCGCCGGATGGACGAATGGGCGAGCAGCCGCTCGGCTACGCCAATGCTGAAAACGCTCCTCCTTATGATATCTGGTCCATTCAAACCGTGATCCGGGATTGATGCGGCGACCATGAATGCTCTCGCTATCATTCCCGCCACGCCGGCGCGCGAAGGCAGACAGACGGGCATATGTCGCCCGTCGAAGGAAAGCCGCTGCTCGGCCATTTGCTCGACCGTCTTTCGAAGGTGAACAAGCTCGAAGGGATTGCCCGGCTTCCTGCCGAGACTCTCCGGTGTGAATGCCATGCAATAGAGCCGACGAAGGCCGCCCGCGTGAGGCGGACGACCTTCGCCATAGCGCGCCGCTATCGGCTTGGAGGGGACGAGCGGCGCAGCTATCCTCCAATCGACGTCAGGGCTGCATGATGACCGTCGCTCCGACGCTCACGCGGTCATAGAGATCGGCGACGTCTTCGTTCAGCATGCGGATGCAGCCATAGGAGGCGGCGCTGCCGATCGAGGCGCGCATCTTGTTGGTCGTGCCGTGAATGGCGACCTCGCCGCGTTCGAGCAACATCGCGCGCGTTCCCATCGGATTGTGCGGCGAGCCGCCCGGAATGACATCGGGCAGTTCCGGATGATCGGCCTTCACCTCCGCAGGCGGAGTCCAGTCCGGGTTCATGCGCTTCGAATTGATCGACGTGACCCCCGCCCATTCCTTGCCGCGCTTCGGCACCGCGACGGGATAGCTGATGGCGACGCCATTGCCGACGACGTAAAACAGGCGGCGCTGCCTGGCGCTGATGACGATCGTGCCGGGATCCACATTGTCGGTGAACTCGACGACCGTGCGGCCGGAGGTCTTGCTCGGCGCGGTGGAAAGATTGGCCGCCGCAGGCGTCGCCGCCGTCACGGAACCCAGAACGGCCGCTAGAACGGCGCCAGTGAAGAGCTTGCAAAGATTGATCATTGTCCCCTCCGAGGAACTGCGGTGTTCGATGGAGGAAAGGTAACGGCAATACTTAGCTCCGCATGTGCGGCCACGCACACGCCCGTCAGCGGACCTGCAGATTGCAGCGAGCCGGGCGATGGCGCGTCTCAAAAGCGCGAGGGGGACTCCAGATGGCGGCATGAAGGCTTCCTTGGTCTTCGAGACGCGGCCTATGGCCGTTCGTCGAGACGAGAAAGCCTTCGCGAGATCGCCCTGCGGAGACGACGATGCCCCATTGACGCCTTTCGAAAAACGCGCCTAGTACGATCATGGTTTCGCTCAGCCTCGATCCGCAAAGCGCAAAGCCCCTGTTTTCTTACCGGAAGTACTGGGCGCACCGCTTCGGCGTCGCTCCCTTCCTGCCCATGTCGCGGGCGGAAATGGAGGCGCTCGGCTGGGATTCCTGCGATGTGATCCTGGTGACGGGCGACGCCTATATCGACCATCCGAGCTTCGGCATGGCCATCATCGGCCGGCTGTTGGAAGCGCAAGGGTTTCGCGTCGGGATCATCGCCCAGCCGGACTGGCGCGACGCCTCCGATTTCGAGGCGCTGGGCAGACCCAACCTGTTTTTCGGCGTCACCAGCGGCAATATGGACTCGATGGTCAACCGCTACACGTCGGACCGGCGGTTGCGGCACAATGATTCCTACACGCCGGGCGGCGAGGGCGGCAAAAGGCCTGACCGCGCCGTCATCGTCTACGCCCAGCGCTCCCGCGAGGCTTTTCCCGACGCGCCCATCGTGCTCGGCGGCATCGAGGCCTCGCTTCGCCGCATCGCCCATTACGACTACTGGTCGGACAAGGTGCGCCGGTCCGTCCTGCTCGACGCCAAGGCCGATCTGCTGCTCTATGGCAACGCCGAGCGGGCGCTGGTGGAGGTCGCGCACCGCATCGCCAGACGCGGACTGGCGCAAGATTTCTCGGATATCCGCGGCCTCGCCCTGACGCGCGAGGCGACGCCGGAAGGCTGGATCGAAGCCCACGCCGACGACCTCGACGATCCGAACGAGGGCAGGCTGCGGAAGGACGAGGCGCGAGACGGCGACAGAATCGTCGTCCGGCTGCCGTCCTTCGAGCAGGTGTCGCGCGATCCGGAGTCCTACGCCCGCGCCTCGCGCGTGCTGCACAAGGAAAGCAATCCCGGCAACGCCCGCCCGCTGACGCAGAGGCATGGAGCAAGGGACGTCTGGCTGACGGCGCCGCCCATTCCCCTGACGACGCAGGAGATGGACGGCGTCTACGATCTGCCGTTCGCGCGCGCGCCGCATCCGTCCTATGGGGCTGCGAAAATTCCCGCCTGGGAAATGATCCGCCATTCGGTGACGATCATGCGCGGCTGTTTCGGCGGCTGCTCCTTCTGCTCGATCACGGAGCACGAGGGGCGCATCATTCAGTCGCGCTCGGAAGGCTCGATTCTGAAAGAGATCGAAACGATCCGCGACAAGACGGAAGGCTTCACCGGCGTCATTTCCGACATCGGCGGCCCGACCGCCAATATGTACCGCATGGCTTGCCGCGACAAGCGGACGGAGGCGCTCTGCCGGCGTCCGTCCTGCGTCTATCCCGACATCTGCAAAAATCTCGATACGAGCCATGACGCGCTTATCCAGCTCTATCGCAAGGCGCGGGCGATTCCAGGCGTCAAGAAGGTCATGGTGGCGTCCGGCGTGCGCTACGATCTGGCGGTGAAGAGCCCGGCCTATGTGCGTGAGCTCGTCGAGCATCATGTCGGCGGCTATCTGAAGATCGCGCCCGAACATACGGAAAGCGGGCCGCTGTCGAAAATGATGAAGCCCGGCATCGGCGCCTACGACCGTTTCAAGCAATTGTTCGACGCGGCGGCGCGGGCGGCCAAGAAAGACTATTTCCTCATCCCCTATTTCATCGCGGCTCATCCCGGCACGACGGACGAGGACATGATGAATCTGGCGCTCTGGCTGAAGCGCAACAAATACCGCGCCGATCAGGTCCAGACCTATCTGCCCTCGCCGATGGCGCTTTCGACGGCCATGTATCACAGCGGCTTCGATCCGCTCGAGCCGGTGCGGCGTGGCGCCTCCAAAGGGGTCGAGGCTGTGAAGGGGCTACGGCAGCGTCGCCTGCACAAGGCGTTTCTGCGCTATCACGACGCCGAGAACTGGCCGATCCTGCGCGAAGCTTTGAAGGCCATGGGTCGCGCCGATCTCATCGGGCCAGGCAAGCATCAGCTCGTGCCGAGCTGGCAGCCGCCTGGAACGGGCAATGCGGGCGAAGGCCGTCGCGTCGGTCGGAAAGGCCGCGCGCGACCCGAGGCGCGAAAATTTCTGACAAAAGGCCTGCACGATCGAAGCCCGTCGTCTGGCGCTTGACGCCTGCGCGCCTGTGACGCGTGGTGAGTTGGTCGCGACCGCGCCCGATTGTCGGGGCGCGACTGAGCGAGGGAATTGGTTGCCGATGGAGCGCTATCATGTTCTCGACACCGCTTTCGGCCGCTGCGGCATCGCATGGAGCCGACTGGGCGTGACGAATTTCCATCTTCCCGAAAGCGACAGCGACGCCATGACGCGACGCCTTCGAAGCGGAGGACGACGGGAATGGAGCGACGAGTTGCCGCAGCAGATCGCCGAAGCGGTGAGAAATCTGACGCGATATTTCGTCGGCGAGGAAGTGGATTTATCCGGTCTGCGGTTGGATCTCGGCGCCTGCAGTCCATTCCATAGGGCGGTTTATGCAGCGACGCGCTCTGTCCCTTGGGGACGGACGGCGACTTATGGCGAAATTGCCCGGAAAGCCGGATCGCCGGGCGCCGCGCGCGCGGTCGGCCACGCTTTGTCGAGAAATCCCGTCGCGGTCATCGTTCCTTGTCACCGAATCCTGGCGGCCGGCGGGAGGATCGGCGGATTTTCGGCTCATGGCGGGATCGGCGCCAAGGCGCATCTTCTCGGAATCGAAGGCGTATCCGGACAATGGTCGTTCGTTCCGAATTCATGTAGTGAGCGACGAGCTTCCAGCCGCCTCCGCCGAGGATAGCCGGTCACATTGGCTCGATCCTGGACGACGTGGGCTTCATCCACGCCTCGTCGAGGTCGCCGGTGGGAATTCGCGCATCGTCGCCGGCGATGACCTTCGCGGGAGCGACGGCTGGTCCGCTGTTGCATCGGCGGCAATCGCGCCGCCGGAAACGCTACGCTCGACGACGGAATGCGCGCCGGGGACCTGACGCAGGAAGGCGTCGATCGCCGCGTCGCTGATCCGGTCGCAGAGTTTTCTCCGGGCGCCCCATCG
>PQAN01000084.1 GCA_003105285.1 Methylocystaceae bacterium | reverse complement strand
GCGTTCTCGATCATGACGATCGCCGCGTCGACCATCGCTCCGACGGCGATGGCGATGCCGCCGAGACTCATGATGTTGGAGCCGAGGCCGAGCGCCTTCATCGCGCCGAAGGCCATCAGCACGCCGATCGGCAGCATGAGAATGGCGACGAGCGCGCTGCGCACATGCATGAGGAACACGATGCATACCAGCGCGACGATAACGCTCTCTTCGATCAGCGTTCCTTTCAGTGTCTCGATGGCCGCGTGAATGAGCTGGGAGCGATCATAGACCGAGACGATCTCGACGCCCTTCGGCAGGCTCGTCGCCATTTGCGCCAGCGCCGCCTTGATATTGTCGATGACTGTGAGCGCATTGGCGCCGTAGCGCTGCAGCGCGACGCCGCTCGCGACCTCTCCCTCGCCATCGAGCTCGGCGATGCCGCGCCGTTCGTCCGGCCCGAGTTCGACGCGCGCGACGTCCTTCAGCAGGAGCGGCGTGCCGTTTTCGGCGCGCAGCACGATCTGCTCCAAATCCGTGACGCCGCGCAGATAGCCCCGGCCGCGCACGATGAATTCGAATTCGGAGAGCTCGACCGTGCGGCCGCCGACATCCGCATTGCTCGTGCGGATCGCGTCGCGCAGTTTCGACAAGGGAATGCCGAGCGCGCGCAGGCGGCTCGGATCGACGACGACATTATATTGCTTCACGAAGCCGCCGACGCCGGCGATCTCGGCGACGCCTTCCGCCTTGGCGAGGCCGTAGCGGATCGTCCAATCCTGGAGCGACCGCAGTTCCGCGAGCGTCATGTTCTTGGCGAGGACCGCATATTGATAGACCCAGCCGACGCCGGTCGCATCCGGGCCGAGAACCGGCGTCACGCCGGCCGGCAGGCGCTTGCCTGCGGCGTTCAGATATTCGAGCACGCGTGAGCGCGCCCAATAGAGATCCACGCCGTCCTCGAAGATGATGTAGACGAAAGAGACGCCGAAGAAAGAGAAGCCGCGCACGACTTTGGAGCGCGGAACGGTCAGCATGGCGCTGGTCAGGGGAAAGGTGACCTGGTCCTCGACGACCTGCGGGGCCTGCCCGGGGTATTCGGTGTAGACGATCGCCTGCACGTCGGAGAGATCGGGCAGGGCGTCGAGCGGCAGGGTGCGCGCCGCATAGACGCCCGCCGAGACGACGAAGGCCGCGCCGACGAAGACGAGAACGAGGTTGCGCGCCGACCAGGCGATGAGGCGTCCGATCATTTGCCGTCCTCCACCTGGCGCATGCCGCTCAGCGCGGATTTCAGATTGCTTTCCGCATCGATGAGGAAATTGGCGGCGACGACGACCTTGTCGCCTTCGTTCACGCCCTCCCTGATTTCCACTACGCCCTCGCCGCGCCGGCCGGTCTTCACCTCGCGCGGCTCGAAGCGGCCGTCGCCCTTGTCGAGGATGACGAGCTGCCGTTTGCCCGTGTCGATGACGGCGCCCTCGGGGGCGGTCGCGACGCGGACGCCGTCGCCGGCGGCGATTTCAGCGTCGACATACATGTCGGGCCGCAAGACGAGGCCCGGATTGGCGAGCTCGATCCGCACCCGCGTCGTGCGCGTCTCCTTATTGACCTGCGGATAGATGAGGGCGACGCGCCCCGAGAAGGTCTTGTCTGGCAGACCACGCACCCGGAGAGTGACGTCCTGCCCCAGTCGAATGCGCGCGTAATCGTGCTCGGCGACGTCGATGAGCGCCCAGACGATCGAGAGATCGGCGATTCGGAACAGCGTCTGGCCGGCCTCGGCCTTCATGCCGTCGACGGCGTTGCGTTCCAGAACGACGCCGTCGCGCGGCGCGGGCCAATCGATGCTCGTCGGAACCTTTCGATTGCGGGCGATATCCGAATAGAGCTGCTGCGGAACGGCGAGATTCTCCATGCGTCTGCGCGCGCCCTCCAGAGTCGAGGCCCCCGAGACGGTCGGCGACGTGCTGACGACGAGATAATCCGCTGCCGCGGCGGCGATTGCCGGCGAATAGAGCCGCAGCAGCGGCCGTCCCTTGGCGACCATGTCGCCGGTCGTGACGTCGGCGACTTTCTCGATGAAGGATTCCGAGCGTGTCGCGACGATCGCGACCCGGCGCTCGTCGAGCTGGATCGTGCCCGGAACGTGGATTTTCGAGGCGATCGACCGCCTCTGGACGAGTTCGGAACGGACGCCGGCGCGCTGAATCTTGCCGAGCGCCAATCGGACGCCGCCGCCGCCGTCCTCTTCTTCGCCTGCATAGACGGGCTGGTAGTCCATGCCCATCGAGTCCTTCTTGGGGACCGGCGAAATGTCGGGCAGGCCCATGGGGTTGCGATAATAGAGAATCTGCTTCTTTTCTGGCCCGGCCGGGGCGCCGATCGGCGGCAACAGGCCGCGAAGCTCGGCGGCCCGCACCGGCAGATAGTCCATGCCCATGCCGTCCTTCCTGGGCGTCGAGGAGATATCGGCGCCGCCCATGGGGTCGCGATAGAATAGCGGCTCCTGCGTCGAGCGTTCGGGAACGGCCGGCAGCTTCGTCAGCAATGGCGCGATTTCGGAACGGCGGACGGGGAGGTAGCCCATCCCCATGCCGTCCTTTTTCGGCCGTCTGGAGAGATCGTCGCCTCCCATCGGATCGCGATAGAAGACGATGATGTCCTCGCCACGCGCGTCAGCGGCGACCGGAGTCGAAAACGCCGACGAAAAGGGGAAACGGGGTGAAAAGAAAGCGAGCGCGGCGACGGCGCCGGCGGCGAGCGTGAACGCGCCGAAAAGTCGGACGGAAGAGGGCATAGGACGAAGGTCTCCAGCCGGGCCGAGCCGGCATTCGCGAGAAGTCGTGCGAAATCCGCCCGCGGCGTCGCCGTGAGCCGGATCGGGAGTTCGCAGACTCAGGCTATCGGAGGCCGGAGGTCGGGCGGTCCGCGCAAGTCGCGGAGCCTAGCGTCGTCGTGCGGCGCGGGCTGCGTCGAAAGCGCCGAAACAGCCAGGGTGGTCGGAGGGAGCGCCTCATGCGCCGGCAGAGCCGTCTGGCTCGTGGCGCAAACAATAACTGCGCAATCTGGAATTGGGGCGCTGTTGTCGCTGGCGTGCGAGCGATGGCAGTCGTCCAAGGCGGCGCCCGCGCTCATTCCGGCGCAAGCGTGACTGGCCTTGTCGAGCCGAACTCCATCCATCCCGTTCGCCAGAACGGCGAGCAGGGCGAATATGGAGAGGATCGACCAGCGGCGGAGCAAATTCACCTCTTTCGGAAGCGTCCTCATAAATTACTCGCCCGAGTGAACGAGTTCAAGGGAGGGCGCTCCGGCGGTCGATTTCAATGGACTAGGCCTGGAGATCGTTTCAGTCTATCCTGCGTCGAAAAGTCGCAGCGGAGAGTTGAAATTCTCTGCAGGCGCTTCAGTTACCCGAGGGTGAGGCGATGATGGAGTCAATGCTCGCCGTCCGATATCAGGGGATTTCCGGTGACGCATAGCGCCGGCATGAATTGGAGCGACCAGACGAGGAACAGGGTCGCCGAGCTGGAGGCGCAGCTCGCCGCGAAAGAAGAAGAACTGCAGGAAGAAAGAGAGCGTTATCGCGAGCTACGTCACCGAATAAGAAACGATTTGCAGGGATTGACGGCCCTGCTGGCCGCGCAAGCGAAAACAGCCACGGACCCCGACAGTTGCGGCCGCTGCATATTGCGTCTGCGAAGCGCGGTCGAGCTTCACAATGCGCTCGATGACGACGGCTCCGCGAGCATTTCCATGGCCGACTATCTGCGCGCGCTCTCGGATACGCGCAGGAAAGCTTTCGAAGATCGAATTCGCGTCGACACATTCGTGGAGCAGGACATTTATCTCGACTACCGCAGCGCTCAATGCGTCGGGCTCGTTTATGTGGAGGCGGCGACCAATGCGCTGAAACATGCTTTTCCCGGCGGCGGCGCGGGACGTATCGAGGTGCGGCTTCGTCGGCTGGGAGACGAACTCGAGCTGTCCGTAGCGGATGACGGGGTCGGCTTCGATCCGGGGTCGGCATTGCGGGGAGATGGGATCGAACTGATGAAGGGGCTCGCCCGTCAACTGGGGGGCGAGCTGCGGTTCGAGCGATTGTCGAGAGGCACGAAGGCGCGTCTGCTGTTCGCCGCGGCGCGCGATTGAAAAATTGTATCGGGCCGAGTCTTCCGGCTCCCATTGTAGAGTCTGAAATCCTTCTCTCGAGAGCGAATAGGCCATGATTTTCGATGTCGACGAAGCGACGCTTCCCGTCATTGTCTCGATCTGGCGAGCCGCGGGGGCTTTGCTGAAAGCTCCGTTGCGCCACCATATCGCCGAGGAGGGAGAAAAAGATGGAACAGACAGTCGTGTTGACGCTCGCGCGCAGCGATGCTGAAGCGCTCGTCGATAGCCTGCAACGGCGTGCGGAGAGGCTCTGCGACATCAGGAAAGAAATCTGTGAGCCCGACCTTTGCGAAAACTTCGAGCGAGAGGAGTTGGCCTTTTTCGAAAAAGAGAACGAACTCGTCGAGCGCGTGCTGACCGCATTGCGAGCGGTATTGAAAACGCGCTAGGGAGACTGAACGCCGCGCTTGCATCCCACTGCGCCGAACCGCCGGCGGCGCATGCGCATTTCCTGCGCCGAAGCGGCGTCCGCTTCGAGGGCGATGCTCTCAAGGCCACGCCTTTCGAAAATTGCCGCGAAAATCGGACGGGGCGGGTGATCCGCCATCCCAGGCGACCGGCGGCGTGGTGATGCGCCGCGCTTCGGGGAATCTGGCCAGGAAGAGCCGAAGCACGACGATGAGGTCGGCGGCGACATGCGGCAGGCCGAGGTCGATGAAGCCCCGAATATCGGCGACGATGATGTCGCGGACGATCCCCGCGCCGCGATGACTGTTCAAAAGATAACTTCCGAGCGTCCTCTCATGCTTGTTCGAACGGCTCGCGGCGTAGGTCGACTCGCCGGGCGCAGGTCCGGTCGGGGCAGAGCGTTCGGCCAGGGAAATCATCACATCGGCTCCGTGCGACTTTTACAGGTCGCCGCAGCCTATGCACGATCCACATTGACTATTTATGACGCTGGGAACTGTGGAAACTACTGATCTAGCTCGGCCTTCGGCGCAGAGAGGGCGCGGCCCTCGCGCAGCAGCCGCTCCGCGACGTCGGCCACCGAGAGCCAGACATTGCGCCCTTCGCTGTCGCCGGCCCGCAACAAATGGGCGGCTTGCTCCCGCGCTCTGGCGGGGGCTTCGTCATCCAATCGATGCATGAGCACGCGGGCATGAATCTCGATCGCTTGCTCCAACGAAATATTCATCTCGGCCCACTCGATATCATTCACCCGCATTCCATTAGCAGGAATCGTGCGTCATTGGCATGACAGAGCGGCTCTGTCCATGGGGCGGATCGCCGCCGCCGCCCCGCGACGTCCTTCGACGGTCGTCGCCAGTCGTTCCAGCGCATCGAGCGAACGGTCCCAGCCGATGCAGCCGTCGGTGACGCTCTGGCCGTAGACGAGCGGCTTGCCGGGAACGATATCCTGCCGTCCGGCGACCAGTTGGCTTTCGATCATGAGCCCGATGATGCGGCGCTCGCCCGCCTCGATCTGGCGTGACACGTCCTCCACGACGGCGGGCTGGTTCTCGGGCTTCTTGGCGCTGTTGGCATGCGACGCGTCGATCATGACGAAGGGCGCGACGCCGGATTTCTCCGCTTCCTTGCAGGCGGCGTCGACGCTCGCGGCGTCGTAGTTCGGCGTCTTGCCGCCGCGCAGGATGATGTGGCAGTCGTCATTGCCGCTCGTCGCGGCGATCGCCGAGCGCCCCTCTTTGGTGACGGCCAGGAAATGATGCGGCTGCGAGGCGGACAGCACCGCGTCGACGGCGATTCTGACATTGCCGTCGGTTCCGTTCTTGAAACCGACCGGGCAGGAGAGGCCGGAAGCCAACTCGCGATGGACCTGGCTCTCCGTCGTGCGCGCGCCGATCGCGCCCCAGCCGACGAGGTCGGCGATATATTGCGGCGTCGTCATGTCGAGGAATTCGCAGCCGGCCGGCAGCCCGAGTTGATTGATGTCCAGCAGCAGGCGGCGAGCGAGGCGCAGGCCCGTCTCGATGTCGAAGCTGCCGTCGAGGCGGGGATCGTTGATCAGTCCCTTCCAGCCGACCGTCGTGCGCGGCTTCTCGAAATAGACGCGCATGATGATTTCGAGTTCGCCGATGAAACGTTTGCGCGCTTCGGCGAGCAGACGGGCGTATTCGAGCGCCGCCTCCGGATCGTGGACGGAGCAGGGGCCGATGACGACGGCCAGTCGGTCGTCCTTGCCGCGCAGAATATTGCGCAAGGCGGCGCGCGCGCCGGCGACGGCGCGACTCGCCGTCTCGTCGCGCGGGAATTCGCGCATGATCTCGGCGGGCGTGCTCAATTCGGAGAGCTTTAGGATGCGGAGGTCGTCGGTATCTGTCGGCACGGCATGGCTCCAATCTCTGGGTTCGTCACGCCGGCGGCACAAAAAAACCGCCAGCGGGTCTGGCGGCTCCGGGGTTCTGTCTCGCTTCGAGTTTCAGATCGAACGCGTCCCTCCCTCCGCCGCCAGCCTGGGATAGCCAAAAAACCAGTAGTAGTAGGCGGCGGGGACATGGGTCATGCTCGCAGTTAAATCGGCGAGCGCGGGCGTGTCAAGACGGCTTCTGGACATCGCCAGATCCTCGATCTGCGCCGATCCGAGGATCGTCGATGTTCGCCGTCTTACGACTCGGCGCGAGGCGAAGCGCTGTCGAACTCGTGGCGGATGAGGCAGGTTCAGCTCTTAGCGGAGCCGCGCAGCTTACGCGAGAGCGAACGAATGCGCCGTTCGCCCGACGCTGCTTTCCAACCGGCGATCGTCGAAAGGATACGCGCTCCCGTTGCGTCGCGCGAAGGGGCTTGCCATATGCAGGAAAAACGAGGTTCCGCCCATGGTCCCGCATCCGTCGATTTCGAAGCAGCCCGCAGGATTGAAGCTTCTGGCCATGGACGCGGAGGATTTGGCCTGCTTGTCCGCCCATTTGCAGGACGCTCTGGTCAGAGTAGGGGACCTCGCTTTTCTGCCGGAAAAGAATCGATTCGCTCTCGTCGGCTCGCGGTTCGACTGGGCGGCCGAGGACGGCGGCCGCCATGAGCGATGCCGCACCGGCGTGCATTTCGAGGGCGTGAGGCGCGTTCGCCAGCGACGCATCGCCCGGGGCCGACCGGACGCCGTCCTCGAGCTGCTGGCCTTGACCTTCGAGCCCGCCGGCGATCCTCCCGGCGGCCTCGTCCGACTGATTTTTGCCGGCGGCGCGGCGATTTTGCTCGATGTCGAATGCGTCGAGGCCAGGCTCTGCGATCTCGGCCCCCGCTGGAGCGTGACGGCTTGTCCGTCGCATGAGCTTGACGAAGGCGGCGGCGGGGGGTCATGACAACCGGAAATTCCGGTTGGAGATGGACATGACTTTGCGATTGGATGCGTCGGCCCCCGATTTCGAGCGGCGCTTCGCGGCGCTTCTTTCGACGAAACGAGAGGCGGCGCAGGATGTCGACGACACGGTTCGCGCCATCATCGAAGACGTCGTGGCGCGCGGGGACGAGGCGCTCGTCGATTATTCCAAGCGCTTCGACCATATCGACCTGAACGAGACGGGCGTCGCCATCTCGCCCGCGGAAATCCTCGCCGCCGAAGCGCTCGTCCCCGCCGAGCAGCTCGCCGCGCTCGATCTCGCCCACGCCCGCATCAAAGCCTTCCATGAGCGGCAGCGGCCGCAGGACTTGCGCTTTCGCGACGAGGCCGGCGTCGAGCTCGGCTGGCGCTGGAGCGCGCTCGAGTCCGTCGGGCTCTATGTGCCCGGCGGCACGGCGAGCTATCCGTCCTCCGTGCTGATGAACGCCGTGCCGGCGAAGGTCGCGGGCGTCGAGCGCCTCGTCATGGTCGTGCCGGCCCCCCATGGCCAGATCGACCCTCTGGTGCTGGCGGCGGCGCGCCGCGCCGGCGTCGACGAGGTCTATCGCGTCGGCGGCGCGCAGGCGGTGGCGGCGCTCGCCTATGGCACCAAGACCATTCGTCCCGTCGCCAAGATCGTCGGCCCCGGCAACGCCTGGGTCGCCGCCGCCAAGCGCCGCGTCTTCGGCCTCGTCGGCATCGACATGATCGCCGGTCCCTCTGAAATCCTGGTGCTCGCCGACAAGACCGGAAATCCCGATTGGATCGCGATCGACCTGCTCGCGCAGGCCGAGCACGACGAATCCGCGCAATCCATTCTCATCACCGACGACGCCGAGCTGGCGGACGCGGTCGCCGCCGCCGTCGAGCGCCAGCTCGCGACGCTGTCGCGCCGCGAGATCGCTTCTCGCTCCTGGCGCGACTATGGCGCGATCATCGTCACGAAGCGCTTCGGCGACGCCATTCCGCTCGCCGACCGCATCGCCGCCGAACATCTGGAAATCATTTCGGAAGACGCCGAGGAGCTCGCCGCGCGCGTGCGCAACGCCGGCGCGATTTTCATCGGCGCCTATACGCCCGAGGCGATCGGCGATTATGTCGGCGGCTCCAACCATGTGCTGCCGACGGCGCGCTCGGCGCGCTTCTCCTCGGGGCTGAGCGTGCTCGACTTCGTCAAGCGCACGTCGATCTTGAAGTGCGACGCGGAGTCGCTGCGCGCGATCGGCGAGGCCGCCGTCACGCTCGGCGATGCGGAGCGCCTGCAGGCGCACGCCCGCTCCGTCGCTATTCGCCTCAATCGGCGCGAGGCGTGAGGTGGACGACGGCGCGCGGAAACGTCTAGTCGCGGTCACGCTCGACGAACGATCGATCGGCCGCGGCTCGGCGGATCAGGAGCATGAGCGCGCCATCGCCATTTACGACCTGCTGGAAGACAACAGCTTCGCGCTGGTCGGGCACGACGGCGGACCCTATTCGCTCGTCATCGCCCTCCACGACGCCAAGCTCGTCTTCGACGTGCGCGACGAGACCGGCGCGACGATCGTCACGCATATCCTCTCGCTGACGCCCTTCAAGCGCATCCTCAAGGATTATTTCCTGGTTTGCGAGACCTATTACGCCGCTATCCGCACGGCGACGCCGAGTCGCATCGAGGCGATCGACATGGGACGGCGCGGCCTGCACAATGAAGGCGCCGCTCTGCTCGCCGAGCGACTGAAGGGCAAGATCCAGTGCGACACAGATACGGCGCGACGCATCTTCACTCTCGTCACGGCTCTGCATTGGAAGGGCTGATGCGATGTTCGCAGCGCCCTTCCGCATCATCGGCGCCAAATGAGCGAGGGCGGCCCCGTATCGCGCCCGCGCGCCGTGCTGTTCGCCTGCACGCAGAACGCCGTGCGCTCGCCCATGGCGGAAGCGCTCGCGCGCCATTATTTCGGCCGTGAGATCTATTTCGCTTCGGCGGGGCTGAAGCGCGGCGACGCCGATCCTTTCGCCGTCGCGGCGATGGACGAGGTCGGCATCGACATCTCCCGCCACAAGCCGCACACTTTCGAGGACCTTGAGGATTCGAACTTCGACCTGATCGTCACTCTGTCGCCGGAGTCGCATCACAAGGCGCTCGAATTCACGCGCACCATGGCGGTCGACGTCGTCTATTGGCCGACGATCGACGCGACCGCGGCGCAGGGCTCGCGCGAGACGATCATGGAAGCCTATCGCGCCGTGCGCGACGGGCTCGCGAAACGCATCATGCGATTGCTTTCGATCGAGCGCGGATCGGAGTGATAGGGCTTCCGAAAACGGGCGCGCGAAAGCCTCCGCCGGCTCTCTCGAGGCGCGGATGAAACGAGGAGTCCGAGACCGCCGCGGCGCCGTCGGCCGTGGCGAAAGGTTGCACGTGTATCGGAGCCGCCCGGTCCCGGACACGGTTCGCCTTTTCTGTCCGCCGCCTCCGGGCCCAGGGTTGTTTTCCCCTTTCGGGTAGTCTATCCCCGCGCGAACCTCGGATATTCGGCCGGCTTTCGCCTGTTTTCACAGGCCTCCGCACGAAGGAGAAGCCGGAACCGGCGGCGTGGCGTCGGGCGCGTGAGACGAGGGTTTCCGCCTCCGCCCTCTCCCGAAACCGCCCCCCGCCGACGCGTTTCCAACCCAAAGAGCCGCGTCCTTGCCGTTCGGCGAGGGTGAGTGGAGTATAGGAATAAATTCATTAGCGTGTCAAGGGGGCCGGCGTGGAGAGATTTGGAAAGGACGTTCGGCTTTGCGCCATTTACGGACCTTGGCGGCACGCTTTGCGTGAATTGCAGAAATTGGCCTCCTCCCCGCCCATCGCTCGATTTCGGCATTATTGCGTTACCCGTCCCTCGCAGCTGTGGACTGTGAATTTCATAAATTGGCATCCCTCATGAGTAACGGCTGGGAAGAGTCGGCGAGCACCTGGATTGCCGCCCGGCCGCCGCGCTCGCCACGGTCTCGAATGTGCGATAGAAAAACGGTGGGAGGCGCATCGATGCGGCCAAGGCTTCTCGACATCCTTATTTTCTTTGCCGTCGGCGTTTCGATGAGCGCGGTCGGAGCGATTCCGGCCGCGGCTCGCTTACGCGCTAG
>PQAN01000083.1 GCA_003105285.1 Methylocystaceae bacterium | reverse complement strand
GTTTTATACGCAAATGGCGCGCCCAAGGGGAATCGAACCCCTGTTTTCGCCGTGAAAGGGCGACGTCCTGGACCGCTAGACGATGGGCGCGGGCTCGGGCCGGCGGGTCGCCAAGTCCGAAGCGGGCGCAGATATAGAGGGCTCCGCTCGGGCTGACAAGTCGGTGTCTCGGCATCGGGTCGCTCAGTGCTTCGCCGCCGGCCGGCATTGCGCCGCGCGCGCCAAATGCCTTAGACGATAAGGTCATGCTCTCCATCAATGATCTCACCTATCGCCTCGGCGAGCGTCTGCTGTTCGACAAGGCCGGCGTCTCTCTGCCGACGCGGGCGCGCGCCGGCTTCGTCGGCCGCAACGGCGCCGGCAAGACGACCTTGTTCCGGCTCGTCTGCGGCGAGATCGCGCCGGAGAGCGGCGGCGTCTCTCTGCCGTCGCGGGTTCGTCTGGGCCGCGTGGAGCAGGAGGCGCCCGGCGGCGCGACGGCGCTCGTCGATTTCGTGCTCGCCGCCGATACGGAGCGCGCCGCCCTGCTGGAGCGCGCCCATAGCGAGACGGACCCGCACGAGATCGCCGAAATTCAGACGCGGCTCGCCGATATCGACGCCCATGCGGCGCCGGCCAGGGCAGGGACCATTCTCTTCGGCCTCGGCTTCGACGCCGAGGCGCAAACGCGCCCCTTATCGGAATTCTCGGGCGGTTGGCGCATGCGCGTCGCGCTCGCCGCGGTCCTGTTCTCGCAGCCGGACCTGTTGCTGCTCGACGAGCCGACCAACTACCTCGACCTCGAGGGCACGCTCTGGCTCGTCGATTATCTCGCCCATTATCCCGCGAGCGTCGTCGTCATCAGCCATGATCGCGACCTGCTCGACGCCGTCTCGACCCATATTCTGCATCTCGAGCGCGGCAAGCTGTCGCTCTATCGCGGCAATTACACCTCCTTCGAGGCGCAGCGGCGCGAGGCGCGCGCGCTTCTCGCCAAGGCCGGCAAGAAGCAGGAGGAGCAGCGCCGCCATCTGCAGGCCTTCGTCGACCGCTTCCGCGCCAAGGCGACGAAGGCGCGCCAGGCTCAGTCGCGCCTCAAACTCCTCTCCAAAATGGAGCCCCTTGCGGCGGTGGTCGACGACGAGGTTCTGCCCATCCATCTGCCGTCGCCGCAGAAGCCGCTCTCGCCGCCGATCATCGCGTTCGAAAACGTCAGCGTGGGCTATGGCGACCGCGTCGTTCTCTCGCGCCTGTCGCTCAGCCTGTCGAACGACGATCGCATCGGCCTGCTCGGCGCCAATGGCAATGGCAAATCGACCTTCGCGAAGCTGCTGGCCGGGCGGCTGGAGGCGCTGGGCGGCCATGTCGTGCGCGCGCCGAAATTGGAGGCGGGCTTTTTCGCTCAGCATCAGATCGACGATCTGAACGAAAAGGACACGCCTTACTCCGTCTTCGCCGCCCTCATGCCCGGCGCGCCGGAAGCGCGCGTCAGAGCGCGCGCCGCGCAGACCGGCTTTTCCGGCGCCCGCGCCGACACCAGGGTCGAGCACCTGTCGGGCGGCGAAAAAGCGCGGCTGTTGCTCGGAGTCGCGTCATTCGACGGGCCGCATCTGCTCATCCTCGACGAACCCACCAATCATCTCGACATCGACAGCCGCGCCGCGCTCATCGAGGCGATCAACGATCATGACGGCGCGGTGGTGCTCGTCTCCCATGATCGCTATCTGCTCGAGGCCTGCGCCGATCGCCTCTGGCTCGTCGACGGCGGCACGGTGCGCGCCTTCGACGGCGATGTGGACGATTATGCGCGCTATGTGTTGAGCCGCTCGAAGAGCGGGGGCGCGCGCGAACGGGAGGCTCCGCCTCGCTCTGAAGCGGAACTCGGCCAAAGGCTGCAGGGGGACGCCAGGGGACGGCGCGACATCGTTCAGTTGCGCCGCAAGCTCGCGGCGGCGGAAGAGCGCGTGGGCAAGTTTACGGAGCTGCTGGCCCGCGTCGACGCCGCTCTCGCCGATCCGCAGGCGTTTTCACGCAATCCGCAGGAGAGCCGCCGCCTCGCTCAGCAGCGTTCGGAGCTCGCTCAGGCGCTTGCGAGCGCGGAGGAGCAATGGCTGCTGCTCGCCGGCGAGGCGGAGAACGCCGGCGAGTGATCAGCGCTGCGGCGCGAGATCGGCGAATTCGGGATGCCGCCCGATAAAGGCCGAGACGAAGGAGCATTCCGCGACGACTTTCAACCCTCGCGCTCTCGCCCATTCGAGCGCGCCGCGAATCAGCTCCGACCCTATGCCTTGATTGCGCAACGCCGGCGGAACCTCCGTATGAACGAAGGTGATGACCTGTGGCGTCAGGCGATAATAAGCCAGGGCCGTTCCATTCTCGAGGTCGAGCTCGAAGCGGTCGAACTCGACATTATCATGGACGCCGCCCTGCGCCTTGTGCGTGGGGCGATCCAATTGCGCGATCGGACTCATTTGCGCCTCCTCGAAATGCCCACCGCCGGATGTCGAGGTGGTGTGCGCCGCGCTGCAATTCCAGGGCCAAGACCCGTTTTCCGCAGGGTGAGGCATGTTATGTGCGGCCAGCGCAACGTTTTCGAAGGGCGTCTTGCAAATAGAGCGGACTCGGTAGGCGCCCGAATGTCATGTTTCGTTCACTTTGTTGTTCGCCAAAGCTTGACGTCGCGCCTCGCAAGCGCCGCCTAGGCCCAGTTCGAGCTTGCGGCGTTGGTTGGTTCTTCGGTTGCCGCACTCTCCTCTTGTTGCGCCTTCTATTCGCCGCGCTCGCGTGGGAACTGGCCGGGCGTCCCGCTTTCCCTGATCGGAGAGGCGCGCGCTTGAACGCCTATAGGCGAAAAGGCACAATGGCCCGATGAGCGAATCTTCACTGTCCTCGGAGATCGAACTCCAGCCGCGGCCGCGGTCCCGCGTCTTCGCGCCCTTCGAGTGGGTCGTCGCCCTTCGATATCTGAGGGCGCGGCGGGCCAATGGGTTCGTCTCGGTCACCGCCGGCTTCTCCTTCCTCGGCATCATGCTCGGCGTCGCCACGCTCATCGTCGTCATGTCGGTGATGAACGGCTTTCATCGCGAGCTGATGGACAAGATCGTCGGCATCAACGGCCACGCGTTTATTCAAGCAGCCGAAAAGCCATTGACCGACTGGGCCGAGGTCACGGCCAAGACCGAGCGCCTTCCGGGAGTGAAGCTCGTCATTCCCTTGGTGGAAGGCGCCGCCGGCGTGTCGTCTCCCTATGGACAATCGGGCGCGCTGGTGCGCGGCATTCGCGAGCAGGACATCGCGCGACTGCCGGGAATCGCCGGCAATGTGAAAGACGGAACGCTGCGGGGCTTCGATAGCGCCGGCGGCGTCGCCATCGGTCAGCGCCTCGCCGAGACGCTCGGCGTGCGCGTCGGCGACCAGGTGAGCGTGCTCATCGCCAAGGGCGCGCAGACGCCGTTCGGCGTCGCGCCGCGCATCAAGGCCTATCCGGTCGTCGCCATATTTCAGATCGGCATGTCGGAGTTCGACAGCGTCTTCGTCTATATGCCGCTCGCCGAGGCCCAGCCGTTCTTCAACAAGGAGAATGAGGCGACCGTCGTCGAGGCCTTCATCGACGATCCCGAGGCGGTCGACAAGTTCCGCGCCGACGTCGACGCCGCGATCGACCGGCCGCTGATCCTCACCGACTGGCGCCAGCGCAACAAGACCTTCTTCGACACGCTGCAGGTCGAGAAGAACGTCTTGTTCATCATTTTGACGCTGATCGTTCTGGTGGCGGCGCTCAACATCATTTCCGGGCTCACCATGCTCGTGAGAGACAAGTCCTCCGACATCGCGATTCTGCGCACGATGGGAGCGACGCGCGGCTCGGTGCTGCGCATTTTTCTCATTATCGGCGCCTCTATCGGCATAGCGGGCGATGTCGCGGGATTTCTGCTGGGGCTGGCGCTCGCCAAGAACCTCGAAGCCATTCGGCTGCTGCTCAACAAGTTGCTGCACGCCAATCTGTTCCCGGCGGAGCTCTATTTCCTCTCGCGCCTGCCTTCCATCGTCGACGCGCGCGAGGTGACGCTCGTCGTCGTCATGACTTTGATCCTGGCCGTCCTCGCATCGATCTATCCCGCGTGGAAGGCGGCGAGTCTCGATCCGATCGACGCGCTGCGGCACGAGTGAGGATCCATGTCGTCGACACCCATTCTCGAACTTTCCCGAGTCGCCAGGCATTATCGCGAAGGCGAAACGCGGCTCGACATATTGAACGGCGTCGATCTGCAGCTCTACTCGGGCCAGACGGTGGCCTTGGTCGCGCCTTCAGGCGCCGGGAAGTCGACTCTTCTGCACATCGCCGGGCTCCTCGAGCGCCCCGACGACGGGGAGGTGTTCGTTGCCGGCGACGCGACGTCGGATATGGACGACAATGATCGCACGCTGCTACGACGCACGGCGATCGGCTTCGTCTATCAATTCCACCATCTGCTGCCGGAGTTTTCGGCGCTCGAGAACGTCGTCCTGCCGCAGACGATCCGCGGACTCGACGGCCGCGAGGCGGCGCGCCGCGCTCTCGAGCTTCTGGACTATCTGCGGCTCGGCGCGCGGACTCGGCATTTTCCGTCGGAACTGTCGGGCGGCGAGCAACAGCGCGTCGCGATCGCGCGCGCCGTCGCCAATGCGCCGCATGTGCTGCTCGCCGATGAGCCGACCGGCAATCTCGATCCGCGGACGGCGGAGCATGTGTTCGCGACATTGATGACCCTGGCGCGAAACACGGGACTGGCTGCGCTGATCGCCACTCACAATCTCGATCTGGCCGATCAGATGGACCGGCGCGTCACGCTCTACGACGGCCGTATCGTCGAACTCGCGTAAAGGCCGAATCCGCCCTCGGGAGGGCGCCCGATCGAGCGCGGACGCGCTCGACCGTGAACCTTGCGGCCGCTTCTTCGTTCAAGCAGTCTTCTTCTTGTCGAGGAAGGACCTCTTGTACCAGAGACCGAAGCCGACGAGGCCGACCGCCGCGAAGAAGATGGCGATCGTCAGGTCCTTGTCGGCGGTGGTGCCGACCGAGAACGGAAAGCGCGAGACATATTCGCGGCCATCGTCGGCCTTGGCCTTCACGAGGCCGATGAACTTGCCCTTCTGGGCGAAATTATATTCGAAATTGAGTGTGCCGGTTCGGTATTTCTTCGGCGGGACATAGGTCTCGGTGTTCTGCTCGAGGTTCTCGCCGTCGTCCTTCTGCCCGACGTCCCTCAGGATGCGGATTTCGAGCGACATGTCGCGAAGTTCGTCCTGGACGGCGTCGAGAACGATGATGGTCGGCCCGACGTCGGGAATGTCGTCGCAGAACACCTCACGGGACTTCAGCGGCTGATAGCCGGTGAAATTCATCGTGTCGGGGCCGATCTTCATGATGCACTGGCCGTCCGAGAGGCTGACGCCGCCATGCGCGTGGGCCTGCGCGACGAGCCCCACCGTCGCCAAGATCAAAGCGGCGAGAAGTTTTACGAACATCGTTTCTCTCCCTACTCGTGTGGTCCATGCCGCTTCTTTCCGAGCGGCTGACGATTTTGTCGATCCCCAGCGGCGAGAACGAAATCTCCACCGGCTCTTCCCGAGCCGATTTTCGGCTTCGCCGCACTCGTCTTTAGCACATGATCTCATCGGCATAGGGAATGATCTTTTGATCGACCGCCGTTTGTTCCAGGCAGATGGAGGCATGAAGGGCGTTTTCGGCTGCGGGCCGCGCGACTGCGAGGCGCGCGCCCCGAGACGAGCGGATAGCGTGAACGGCGCCGTTCCCGCGAGGTCGTCGCGGCGAGGCGGACAGCCGCTTTGACCCGCCGGCCGCGGATACGGCGCGTCCGCGCGGAGTGCGACAGGGTTTATCTCTGCTCGAAGCGATAGGGAATTTTTCAGAACAATCCCATTCGATCAGAGGGGAAGGGTAGGTCGCGACAAAATGTCGCTGCGCCTGCGCCSCGCGCCGCTGAACCGCGCGCATGTCTTGCGCTCTCGGCGCTCCCGCGAATTAACCATATTGCCTGACTTGGGCGTCGCTATGGCGACATACTCATTAAAAATTGTTTAAAATTATAAGTAATCGGTTAATATTTAAGAGCCTTAATGTCGAGGAGATTGATCATGGGCACGGTTGTTTGGAAAAAAGACATTGATTCCGCCGTTTATACGGAAGCTCTTGTCGATGCGCCTTCCTATATTGGTCCATTGGATTTCTGGAAGGCGCATGATGGTCTGAAAATTCACCGCATGGATGATCTGGATACGTTGCTGATCAGTAAGCTCTCTCCGGGATTCGATCGCGAGTGCGTGGACAATCTGAGCCTTCTTCTGCGCAAGGTTTCGGAGGGCGGGTTGCCCAGGCTCAAATATCTCGTGTTCGATTTCGCCCATCAAGGCGAGCAGGTCGCCGAGGCCGCTGATGGCTTCGACGAACTGGCTTCCGCCAATGCGAGGCTCATTCTCGACGCTCCGGTGATCTCGATCGCTTGGGCTCGATCCTATCTCGCGGACGCAGACCTCGATTTCGCCCTCTCATGCTCGATGATGGTGGCGGATCGCAGCGCGCGCTTCAACTTCGACGCCGATTTGACGTCCGCCGTCGGCGTCTACGGCGCGCTCGCGCAGAAGCTGGGCTTCGTAAAGGCCGAGCGCCTCATGGAGGGCGGCGAAATTCTCACGGCCGAGCAGATGCACGAACTCCGCCTCGTCAAGCACATCATCGAAAAGGACGAGGGGATCGGCGGCGCGGAAAGCTATGTGAGACAATGCGGGCGCCGCTACAATGCGTCTTACAGCATGTTCCGGGCGCAGCGGATATCGGTCCCGCCGATCCGCCGACCGATTCTGAACTCGGCCGTCGGCCGTCGAGGATAGGGCTCGGCGCCCGCCGCCGCGGCGACGTCGCACGAAGAAGAGCGACGTCGCCGGGAGCGTCATCTCGAGACCTCGAGAGGTTCCTCTGAGCGCCGGCGGCTCAGGCGACGACCTTGAAGCGCTTGTCCTTGCGTGGCGAGGCGAACATAGGCAGAAGCTCGGCGAGCGGCTTTGGCGCGCTGAACAGGAAACCCTGGATCAGATGCACGTCCTTGGACTTCAGCAGCGTGAGCTGCTCCTGGGTCTCCACGCCTTCCGCGACGAGGTCGATCTCGAGCTCCCGCGTCAGCAGCGCGACGGCACCGATTATGGCATGGGCCTTCGGCGATTGGCCGAGTTCGCTGACGAAGGAGCGGTCGAGCTTCACCTTGTTTACGGGGAAGCGGTTCAGATAGCCCAGGCTGCTGAAGCCGGCGCCGAAATCGTCGAGCGACAGACGGACGCCGAGGGCGCGCAGTTCGGCGATTTTGGCGGCCGCGTCTTCGGTGTCCTGCATGAGCGTCGACTCGGTGATTTCGATTTCGAGGCGGTCGGGGTCGAGGCCGGCGTCGGCGAGCGCTTCTTTGACGAGGCTGGACATATTCGGCTGCTGGAATTGTTTCGGCGAAAAATTCACGGCGAGGCGTGTGCTCGACGGCCAGCTCTTGGCGTCTTTGCACGCCTGACGCAGGACCCACTCGCCGAGCTCGACGATCATGCCGGTTTCTTCCGCGATC
>PQAN01000082.1 GCA_003105285.1 Methylocystaceae bacterium | reverse complement strand
TCGGCGCTCACATGAAACAGCACGATGAGCCCCTTGCCGCGCCGCTCGGCGGTGACGAGCGGCGTGCCGTCCGTCAGCGCCGCCCAGGTCTTGGCCGGAAGACCCGGCTCCGGCTCGGCCAGAACTTGCCGCGTCACCGTCACTTCGTCGGGAACGGCGAGGCCGAAGAACGGGCTCGAGGGTTCGAAGGGCGCGAGCTTTTTCGGCGTCTCCCACGACATCGCGCCGCCCAGCACACGGCCGCTGCGTCGGAGGCGAACCGGCGTGAAGGCGTCGTCGGCATTGGCGAGGTGCGGGCCCGCGAAGCGCAGCAGCACGCCGCCGTCCTCGACGAAGCGCGTCAGCGCGTCGAAAGTCGCGCCGGGCGCGACGCCGACATCGGCCAGCGTGACGATATTGGGATGCTCGTCGAGCAGAGCGAGCAGCGGATCGGCGACGCCCGGCCGCGGCTGGCGAACCTCGGCGAAAGGCGCGAGCGCCTTGTCGAGATAATATTGCGGCGCGAGCAGCGGCTGCGCGAGATCGGCGCTCGCGCCGCTCAGCACGGCGACGCGCCGCACCTTCGAGCGCCCGTCGAGCAGCGCGACGGCGCCGGCCGAAGCCTCGCCGTCGACACGCAGCGCCGCGATCTCGTTGCGCAATTCGATCGGCAGATCGAAGCGTGCGCTGGTCTTCGCCTCCGCGCCGAAAGCGAAAGGCGCCTGCGCGACGACGCGCCCTTGCGCGTCGAAGGCGGAGACGGCGCCGCGAGGCGGCGTCTCCCGCGCGGCGCGTAATATTTCCACGCTTAGGCCACCGGCGTGGTTGGCGGGCGAAACCAGCGCGCGAGCGACATGCGCGTCGGCCAATATCTCCACTTCCGCGCCTCTGCTCGCGGCGTCTTGCAGCGTGCTCGCGAAGGCGTGCGCCTCGCCCTGCTCCAACCCATCGGCGATCCAGACAATGCGCGCATTACGATGCGCCGCCACAAAATCTCTCACGCGCGCCGCCGCGGCGCCGCGGTCGGCGATGAAGGGCTTGGGCGCGACGGCGCGCAGGCGCTCGTCGATTCTGGCGCCATCGTCGGGCGTCGGATCGGCGTCGGCCTCCGACATCGTCAGAAGCGCGATCGCCGCGCCGGCCCGCGCCGCGCCGGCCGCCATCGCCCGCGCCGCCTCGAGCCGCTTCTCGAATGTCGGCGCGGCGGGCCAGCCGTCGTCGATGGCGATGAGCAATGGCGCATTGGAAAATGGCGTCGCGGCGGAGGGACTCCAGGCTGGGCCGGACATCGCCAGAATGGCGGCGGCAGCGATGGAGAGCCGCAAGAGCAGCAGCCACCAGGGCGTCTTGGCGGGCGTCTCGTCCTTGCGCACGACGTCGGCGAGCAGCCGGATCGGCGGAAAGACGATTTCGCGCGGGCGCGGCGGCGTCACGCGCAGCAGCAGATAGAGAAGCGGCAGCGCCACGAGGCCGAGCAGCGCGGCGGGCGCGGCGAAGGAAATGGCGAGCGGCCCCATCAGAAGCGCTCCAGGCCAAAGGAGAGCGCGACGCTCAGCGTCAGCGCCGCCTCGCTCGCGGGTCGATCGGTGCGATGCAGTTGGAAAGAGAAGCCCGTCCGCTCTGCGGCCCGAGCGACGGCGTCGCGATGTTCCGCCAGGCGCTCGACATAGAGGTCGCGCCAGGATTGCGCGCGGCCTGCATGGAACGAGACGCTGCTGTCGGTGTCGAGAAACAACGTCTCGCCCTCGAAGGGAAAGGTCTCTTCCGCCGGGTCGGCGATCATCAGCAGAGCGCCGGTCGCGCCGGCGGACGAGAGCTGCGCCAGCCGCTCGGCGAGCGCCTGCGGGTCGCAAAGGAAATCAGAGAGGAGCAGCGCCTTCGCGCCGCGCGCGAGCGGCGCCGCGGGCGGCAATTCGTCTCGCGCGACGGCGGCGCCGGCGGCGACGAGAGCCTGCGCCAGCCGCTCGACGATGTCGCGCGTCGACAATGCGCCAGTGAGGCCGAGGCAGCCGACGCGTTCGCCGCCGCGCACGAGAATGTCGGCGAGCGCCAGGCCGAGCGTGACGGCGCGGTCGAGCTTGACGTCCATGGCGAGCGACGACACGAAAGCCATGGAGGGAGAACAATCCATCCACAGGAAATAGCTGTGCGCCGCCTCCCACTCGCGCTCGCGCACGAACAGCCGGTCGTCGCGCGCCGAACGGCGCCAGTCGATCCGATGCGCGGCCTCGCCGGCGCCAAAAGGTCGGAACTGCCAGAAATTCTCGCCGGAGCCGGCGCGCCTGCGGCCATGCACGCCATGCACGACGCTCGCCGCCAACTCGCGCGCTTTGATGACGAGGTCCGGAAGGCGGCTCGCGAGATCGGCGGCCTCGACGCGCCGCGCGCTGGCGGCGAGCCGCTGCAAGGACTCGAGCGCGCGCGTCGTGACCGTGGCTCGCAGGGCCATCTCAACCGATCCTGGCGACGAGCTTGTCGATGAGGCCGGCGATCGTCTGGCCCTGCGCGCGGGCGGCGAAGGTCAGCGCCATGCGATGGCGCAGCACCGGCGACGCCAGCGCCGCCACATCCTCGAGCGAGGGCGACAGCCTTCCCGTGACCAGAGCGCGGGCGCGCGTCGCCAGCATCAGCGCCTGCGCCGCGCGCGGCCCCGGCCCCCAGGCGACGAGCGACGCGATCGCCGGATCGCCTTCGCCCGGCCGGGCGGCGCGCACGAGGTCGAGAATGGCGTCGACGACCTTGTCGCCGACCGGCAATTGCCGCACCAGCCGCTGCGCCGCGATCAATTCGTCCGCGCTCAGCGCCTGCCGAGGCTCGACGGTGCGGTCGCCGGTGGTCTCGAGCAGAATGCGCCTCTCGCTGGCGCGGTCGGGATAGAGCACGTCGATCTGCATGAGGAAGCGGTCGAGTTGCGCCTCGGGAAGCGGATAGGTCCC
>PQAN01000081.1 GCA_003105285.1 Methylocystaceae bacterium | reverse complement strand
GCCCTGGCGATGTCGCGCTCCTTCTTGATCGTGTTGCCGAAGCTGATGCGGTCGGGCGTCGCGCCGGCGGCGAGCGTCTGCTCGATCTCGACGACCGAGGCCGTGTCGAAGCAGGAGCCGAGACGCGCGAGCAGCGACAGCACCTCCGGCGCGGGGTTTGCTTTCACGGCGTAGAACACGCGCGTGTCGGGCAATGCCTGCGCGAAGCTGTTGTAATTGTCGCGCACGACGTCGAGGTCGACGACGAGGCAGGGGCCGTTGTCGTGGCCCTCGCGGCGGCGGGCGCGCAGGAATTCTCGGATACGATCGGTCATCGCGGCATCCCCAACGAAGTCGCGGCGACGAGCCGCGGAGTGGCCATGGGCTTCGGTGGACGCACGACATCCTTTACGCACGCGCTGTGGAGACGCGGTGCGCATCGAGACGACTGCGATCCATGACCGCCGTCACACCGCTCACGCGGCGTTTCGGCGATCGGGTGATGCGCCGTAGGCTATCGGAAGGGCGACCGCGCATGTCCTCGCGGACATGAGAGCCGACCTGGATAGCCATCGCTTGGAAGGGGATGAATCCCTTTCCGCACGCCCGGCAAGAAAGACAAGCCTCTTCGGTAAGCCGGCCTTTGGAGGGCCGACAGAGACGAAAAAGCCCGGTCCGTCGTTGCTTTAAGTCGCGATCCCTCGCTCAGGCGAGGTTCGCCGGTTTCGCCTCCGGCTGCCGGTTTTATCTCGGCGGTTGACCGGCCTCTTGTCCGGATCCCCGCCGACCGACACGCGACCACAGGCACGTGCGAAAGTGGGCAAAACCGTAAATACGCGCTTTCGCTCCGATGACAAGTGGTTTTTTTGCCCCGGCCGAAGTTCCTCCGCATTTTTGCTGCTTTTCTTGCGCCCTGTTCGCGTCCGCGCGCCGCGCGCGGCCTCTGGCGGCGCCTTGCGGCAAGGGCGGAAGACGGCTAGGCAGAAGCTCGCGCGTCTCGGCGAACAGCCGGCGCGTCGCAGCGCGCAGGGCAATTCTTTCACGTCCGAGGAAGGCCCGATTCGTCTGCGATCGAAGAGCGGGCCGTCCTCCCGCTCGCCATGAGCCAGCATCTTCCCGGAAGCGACGCTACATGACCGATATCACACGCCGTCATCTCATCGGCGCGATGGCCGCCACAGGCGTTCACTCGACTGGTCTCGGGCGCGCCATAGCGCAAGCGACGCCGCCCGGCGGACAGCCGGCGCGTTTCGGCTTCGAAGACGTGGCGCGGCGCGCGCGCGATCTCTCCGGCGCGCCTTTCGAGGCCGCGCCGCCGCAACTGCCCGAGGGGCTCGACAAGCTCGACTTCGACTCCTGGCGCGACATCCGATTCAGGCCGGAGCGCGCGCTGTTCGCAAACCTCAACGGATCGTTCCGGCTGCAGACCTTTCATCTGGGCTTTCTCTACAAGCGCCCCGTCACCGTGAACACGATCCGCGACGGCATACCGACGCCCATTCCCTATTCGGCGGCGCTGTTCGACTATGGCCGCAACAAGCTCGACAAGGCCCTGCCCATCAATATCGGTTTCGCGGGCTTTCGCCTCCATTACCCGCTCAACGATCCGCATGTTCACGACGAGGTGATCTCCTTTCTCGGCGCGAGCTATTTCCGCTTTCTTGGGCGCGGCCAAAAATACGGATTGTCGGCGCGCGCGTTATGCGTCGACTGCGGCGGCAATTCCGAAATCTTCCCGTTCTTTCGCGAGTTCTGGATCGAGACACCGCAGCCGGGAAGCAATCGGGCGACGATCTACGGGCTGCTCGACGGCGAGGCGGCGACCGGCGCGTTCCGATTCGATCTGACGGCCGGGCAGGAGAGCGCGCTCGACGTGCAGGCGACGCTGTTTCCGCGTCGAGCCAATGTGAAGTTCGGGCTGGCGCCGCTCACCTCCATGTACGAGACCGGCGAGAACGACCGCCGCATCCACGACGGCTTCCGCGCCGAGCTGCACGATTCGGACGGCCTGCTCATTCGCACGGGCTCGAACGAGTGGATCTGGCGGCCTCTCGGCAATCCGCCGCGCCCGCGCATGTCGGCCTTCGTCGACGCCAATACGCAGGGCTTCGGCCTGATGCAGCGCGACCGCAATTTCGAGACCTATCAGGACATCGATCTCGCCTACGAGCAGCGCCCGAGCTATTTCGTCGAGCCGCAGGGCGTCTGGGGCGAGGGAGCGGTCGAACTCCTCGAGCTGCCGACGGCCGATGAGGCCAACGACAATATCGTCGCGACCTGGGTCGGAACCGGGGCGCCCGAGGTCGGCAAGCCGTTCTCCTACGCCTATCGCGTCACATCGCTGTTGGATCTGCCGCGTCTGTCGCCCAACGGCCGCGTCGTCAATACGTTCGAGGCGGGAGCGCGGGCGCTCGGCTCGGGCGAGCCGACGACGCCCGGCACGCACCGCTTCATCGTCGATTTCGCGGGCGGCGATCTCGGCTATTACGTCGGAGACCCCTCGCAGGTCGAGGTCGTGGCGACCACCACGAACGGCGTCGTCATCCGGGCGAGCGTCGCCGCCAATCCGCATATCGACGGTCTGCGCGCGATGTTCGACGTCTCCGTGAAGGCGGGCCAGACGGCGGACCTGCGCGCCTTCCTCAAGGCCGGCTCGCGCACGCTGACGGAGACCTGGACGTTTCCGTGGACGGCGCCGTGACGACGCCGTTCCACGCACGTCATGGCCGCGCGTTCAGTCGGGACAGATCGAACGCCTCCACGTCGCGCAGCAATTCGACGAAGGCCGTCGCCCAATAATCCGCCGCCGCCTCGCCTTTGGCGGCGCTGGCGCTCGCCGCGTCGCCCATTGCGCCCTCGGGCGATAGATCTTGGGTCATCCAGCCGAAGCCGATGGGGCGATCCGCCCGTAGCCAAGTGAAGTCGCGTTCGAAATCGAAGGTCGTCGGCCGAAAATTGCGCGCGCGCGCGATGTCGACCAGTTCGGGGCGGAAGGCCAGCATCAGCGAGGTCTCGATCTCGCCGGCGTGAATGCCATGCGTGCGCTCCTCTTCGCCGAACAATCCGTCCGGATAGCCGAAACGATGCCAGGAGCACGCCACGGCGAGCAGCGCGTGGCGGGCGCGCAGCTCGAGCGCCGCCTGCGAGAGCAGCGCCGAATTGCCGCCGTGCGAGTTCAACAGCACGAGCTTGCGGCAACCGGCGCGCGCGACGCTCCCGCCGATTTCGGTGAGGACGCGTAGCGCCGTCTCATGCGACAGCGTGAGCGTGCCGGGAAAGTCGCCATGCTCCAGCGAGACGCCGATCGCCTGCAGCGGCAGGAACAAAGCGTCGAGATCGTCCGGCAGACGCTCGACGACGCGCTCGATCGCGCCCTGCATGATCTGCGAATCGACTCCGACAGGCAGATGCGGACCATGCTGCTCGACGGCCGCGATCGGCAAGATGGCGATGACGCGCTCCATGTCCAGATCGCGGAAGTCGGTCGTGGAGAGTTCGGTCCAGTAGCGGGTGGGCGACATGGGGGCAGGCTAAACCTTTCGGGGTGATATCGCCATAGCCGATCAATCGCCTCGAGCGGCGCGAATGTCCTCGACGAGCAGAAACATGTGACGCGGGTCGGTGCTCGATCGAGCGAAGCCGAAATGGCGGTAGAACGAAGCTGCGGCGTTGTCCTCGGCGGGGGCGATCAGCGCTCTCACGCCGACGATCTCGGCGACCTGCAATGAGCGTCGCAATGCGTCGAGCAACAGACCCAGCCGATCCGACGCCCCCGCCACCAGCGTATGAAAGCCGATGACCCTCGAGCCGTCGAGGCCCAGATAGTTTGCGACGAATGCGATTGCCGCGCTCGAAGGGCATGGCGGACGAGAAACCGATCGAGGTCCGGCTGGCCGCATTCGAACCGCTCACGGAATCCGTCGTCGAAGACGGACGGCGCCGAGAGCAGCCGATCGAGCCGCGCGTGACGGCGCGGCGGCATGTCGCTGGGCGACCGTGATGCACGTCTAGTTGTAGGCCGGACATTGTCAAGACATGTCGCGCCTTGACAGGGCTCCTGCCGGGTCGTCACTCTCCGCCGGTCGCGACAGCCCTCGATTGTCTGCCGTCAGGGCAAATCCGTTCTCGGAACCGAGAGAAGCCGTTCATGTTCAGCCGCGCCGCCGCTCGCCTCGCGATTGTGATCGCGTCCTTTTTCCTCGCCGTCTTTCCCGCCTCGGCGCTGGACAAAATCTCCTTCGCCACCAATTGGCGGGCGCAGGCGGAGCATGGCGGCTTCTATCAGGCGCTCGTCGACGGAACCTACGCCGAATACGGCCTGGATGTGACCATCCTCCAGGGCGGCCCGCAATCGAACGCCCGCCTGCTGCTCGCCGCCGGCCGCGTCGATTTTTCCATGGGCGCAAATCTCATCCAGACCTTCTCGGCGGTGCAGCAGAATGTGCCGATCGTCGCCGTCGCCAGCCTCTTTCAGAAGGACCCGATCATCTTCATGTCGCATCCGGGGGAGGGCTTCGATCGCTTCGAGGATTTGCCCAAGGCGACGGCTTTCGTCGGCAACGACAATCTGGTCTCGGTCTATCAATGGCTGAAGCAGGCGTACGGCTTCAAGGAAGAAAAGATCAAGCCCTACACGTTCAACTCCGCGCCCTTCATTGCCGACAGGAAATCCATCCAGCAGGGCTATCTCACGTCCGAGCCGTTCGAAATCCAACGCCAGGGCGGCTTCGCGCCCAATGTCTTCCTGCTCGCCGACTATGGCTACGACAGCTATTCGACGACGATCGAGGCGCGCAAGGAGACGGTCGCCAGGAATCCCGATCTCGTGCAGCGCTTCGTCGACGCTTCCATCATCGGCTGGTATCATTACCTCTACGGCGACGATGGCGCGGCGAACGCCGCGATCAGGAAGGACAATCCCGAAATGTCCGAGAGCCAACTCGCTTACTCCGTGGCGAAGCTGAAAGAGCGAGGAGTCGTCGATTCGGGCGATTCGCTCACGCTCGGCATCGGCGCGATGACCGACGCGCGGG
>PQAN01000080.1 GCA_003105285.1 Methylocystaceae bacterium | reverse complement strand
CCGACTCGGCGAGAGCGGGCGTCGCCGCCATGAGGAGCCCGACCAGGGCGCGCAGGCCATTCTGCGACAAACTCGAGAGCACGATCGCTGTCTCCTTCAAAGTAAAATCCGGCGACGCTTCAGGCTTGATCCAAGCGGCCGAGCGTTCTGACGCCGTCGTGTCCGCCGACGACGATCGCCGTGGCGAGACCGATGAACAAGCCGTGCTCGACGACGCCGGGAATAGCGGCGAGGCGGGCGGCCAGAGCTTCCGGATCATGAATCGCGCCGAAGGCGCAGTCGAGCACGAGATGGCCGCCGTCGGTGACAAAAGCATGACGATCCGGCCGCAGCCTGAGGGCGATCTCCCCCGAAAGCCCGAGTTCGGCCGCGGCGCGCTCGATATGGCGGCGCGTCGCGGGGGCGCCGAAACGATCGATTTCGACGGGCAGCGGAAACGCCCCGAGAACCCCCACCTCTTTCGATTCGTCCGCGATCACGATCAGGCGCTTCGACGCCGCGGCGACGATCTTTTCCCGCAATAGCGCGCCGCCGCCGCCTTTGATGAGGCGCAGCCGCGCGTCGAATTCGTCCGCCCCATCGACGGTCAAGTCGAGTTCCGGCGTCTCGTCGAGGGTGGTGAGGGGGATCGAGAGCGCCTCCGCCTGCGTGCGCGTGCGCTCCGAGGTCGGCACGCCGACGACCGGCAACCCCTCCCTCACCCGCTCGCCGAGCAGTTCGACGAAATAAGCGGCCGTCGACCCCGTGCCCAATCCGATCCGCATTCCGGGCGCGACGGCTCGAACGGCGACCGCCGCCGCGCGCTTCTTCATTTCATCGGCGGAGTTCAGAGGCATCGAGACCGTCCGTTGCGGAAAGCGCGCAGGCCGGAGAAGCGCCGCGCCAGACGCCGGATAGTCGCTTTGAGGGTCAAAAGCAACGCCGAGGGACCGCGCAGACGGGATGCTGGAGCGCCTCTGGCAGGCCGAGGCCGCCGCCTTATTTCAGTTTGAAGTCAACCGCAAAAAGAGCCTTGCAGGGAGGCCGATATGAACTTTCGGCGCTGGATCGACTCGAGCGAGGGCAAACCCTACGACATCATCTCGTTAATTCTGGGGCTCGTCATTTTCATCGCGCCCTGGGCGTTCGATTACGCGGACGACACGACGGCCGCGGCGATCAGTTGGATCGCCGGCATGTTCATCGTCGTCGCCGCGGCGATCGCGCTCAGCCGGTATACGCGACTGTTTCGGGAGGTGAATGTCGTGCTCGGCATTCTGACCGCGCTCGCCCCCTGGCTGCTGCGGTTCGAATCCAACGCCACGGCGGCCGTCGTTCTGGCGATTCTCGGCTTTCTGGTCGCCTTCATATCGGCGGCCGAACTCCTGCTCTGGCGCGGGCCCGGTTCGGAGCTCAGCGCGTGACGAGCGAGTGGGCCGGCGGCCCTATTTGGCCGGCGGCGTGCAGACCACCGACGTCTCGTTGAGAACGAAGCAGATCGACATCAGTCCCGAGCGCAGGTCGACGCGAAAAACGCCGCCCTCGCCCGTATGGCGCGAGGCGACCAGCGCATATTCGCTGAACTGGCCGGCCTTGGCGCCCTCGCCCGGCGGGTAGCAGAGCGTCACGCCGATCGACGCCCCCTCCTTGAGTCCATATTGACAGGCCCCGACCTCGCCGCTCGCGCGGTCGAGACGGAAAACGCGATTGAGATCGGTCTGCGGAGCCGCGAGAAACTCGTAATTTCCGGCGACGGCCGCAGCCGGCGCGAGCGCCCCCGCCGCGGCGAGGCCGAGGGCCAGGCGCGAAGAGAGAAGACGACAGGTCCGGCGCAAGGCTAAACTCCCCATGACGAATCACTGAAAGCGCAGTCTACACGTCCCTGCGACATTCGCGAGGCGACCGAGGCGGTCGCGACGACGGCGCGAAAATGTGAAAAGCGAGAGTTCATGAGCGCGCCGATACTGGTTTTCGATCTCGACGGCACGCTGGCCGACACGGCCGGCGACCTCGTGGGAACCCTCAATCTCCTGCTTGCGCGCGACGGGCTCGCTCCCCTGCCGACGACCGCCGCCCGCTCCATGGCGGGAGCCGGCGCGCGAGCGCTGATCCAGCGCGGCTTTGCGGCGAGCGGCGCGCCGTTGCCGCCCGACCGGGTGGACAGTCTCTTTCACGAGTTCCTCGCCCACTACCGGACCCGCATCGCCGAGGAGACGCGACTCTTTCCCGGGGCGGCCGCGGCGCTCGAGCGTTTCGCCGGGGCCGGCTATCTGCTCGCCGTCTGCACCAACAAGCCGGAGGACCTGTCGATCCTCTTGCTGGAGCGGCTCGGCGTCGCCGACCGCTTCGCGGCCATCTGCGGCCGGGAGACCTTTCCTTTCAGCAAGCCCGATCCGCGCGCTCTGACGGGGACCATCGCGAAAGCCCGGGGCGACCAGGGCCGAGCCGTGATGATCGGCGATTCGAAGACCGACGTCGACACGGCGAAAAGCGCGGGCGTGCCGGTGGTGGCGGTGGATTTCGGCTATACGGAGACGCCGGTCGCGGCCTTCGAGCCCGACCTCGTCATTTCCCATTTCGACGAATTATGGGAGGCGATCGCGACGCTCGCGGCGCTTCATCCGTCCGCTTGCACTTGACGGGACGCGGGCGCCTCTCTTACACGATAGCTGTCGCATCGCGACGGGCGGCTAGCTCAGCGGGAGAGCACTCCCTTCACACGGGAGGGGTCACAGGTTCAATCCCTGTGCCGCCCACCATTAAATCAAGCACTTACGACGACAGCGCGGCAAGGCCGGCAAATCCAGTCACCACAGAGTCACCAGTGACTGGAAGGTCTCAGCCCGGCTCGCCAACGGCAAAAAATCCGAAAACGCCACTTCGGCGAACCCTCAAAACCTTCAAAACCCGTCGGGGCGGCCCGTCTTCGGCAACCGTGGACATATGCCCACACACGAAGGCTCTTATTTCGGCTGCCGATTTTTCGGCGGCCAATGATTTCAAAATGTTAGCGATTGCTTCCTTGTAAGTCTTTGATAAAAAACGGCGCAAAATTGCGCCGCCCCAATTTCGTTATGTTGTTGAACTTCCTCACAATCCGCAAAATTGCGGGTCGGGATCGAGACCATCTCGTATGTCTTGCCGTCGGCGCCAGTCGTAACGATATCGTTACGACTGAATTTTACCTTCTGTTTCAGAAGCTTCTCGTTCTGCCGCTGCCACGCCATCCAGAGGTTTTCGCAAATGCGGCGCGCGGTCGGCTATCGAGGTTTTCGCCACGGTGGCGAGAACCCCATAACGCCGCGGCGCATCCACGCGCGCGGGGACGCCCGTCTCAAACCCACAGGAATCCCTCGGGCCGCTCGCCGGTCTCGTAAACGCTCGGCCCGGCGTCATCATTCGAGGCGACCGAAACAGCGATCGCGCAGGCGACCGCGCCGTCAATGCGCTCCCGCGCCTTCCCCTTGGTGAATAGCCGATTGCCCGCGCGGTCGGTCTCGACGACGACATTATCGAAACACCAGCGCAAGACCGGGTGCCCGCCGTGCTGAAACTGGCGTCCGACGATCGCCCTTTCCAGCTCCTTTATCGCCGGCGCCATTGTCACCCACCCTTGCCGGACCTCGACCGCCGGAAGCCCGTCCTCGAGAAGATTATTGATCGTCGAGCGCGCCAAGTGCGGGTCGAGGCCGATCTCCCGCACGTCGAAGCGGGCGCATAGATCCCTGATGCAGTCCTCGACGGCCCGGAAGTCGACGACGTTCCCAGGCGTCGGCACTATGTGTCCATCATCTGCCCAGCGAACATAAGGAACGGCGTCACGGTCCTGACGGCCGCGAAGATTGTCCGCCGGACAGAAGAAATGCGGCAGGACCGCGTAACCGTCGGCGACGCGCCAGAGCGCCACGACGACGGTCAAATCCGAATTGCTGGACAGGTCGACGCCGAGATAGCAGGGCTCATCCGCGAGAGCCTCGAGGTCGAGAGGTTCCGCGCCCTCGTCGTAGATCGACATATCGACGAAGGGGTCGACGGAATGGTCCAGCCAAACATTGAGGTGCAACTGCCGGAACGCCTCGCGATCGGCCGGGCGCGCCTCGGCCTCGCGCGCGAGCTGGCGCAGCCCTTCGATGTCAGGGAAGCCTTGGGCAAGGCCCGGATTCGCCCGCCTCCAAACCGCTTCGTCGCGCCAATCCGAATCGGCCGCGCTCTCGAACAAGATGGGGAGCGTGCCCGGGTCGTCTATCTCGCCGCGGGCGACGCGCCGGGCGTAATCGACGATGTCATGAGCGACGTTCTCATGCCCTCGGCCGGCCGTGGTGATGACGACCAGAAGCGAGCCGGGCGTCTTGACGAGGCCCGTCCGCAGCACGTCCCATAGATCGCGCTTCGGCCATGCGTGCAGCTCGTCCACCAGGGCGAAGGTCGGCGTTGTGCCGTGCTGGCGCGCCGCATCGCAGGATATCGCCCGAAGCTGGCACCCGCTCTTCGGATGCTCGATCCTGTGACGATAATCGATGAAGCGGAGCGCCTTCTCGATGCGCTCATCCTCGCGGCAAATGCCGGCAGCTTCCTCGAAACCGATGCGCGCCTGCTCCCGATCGGACGCCGCGAACAGCGCCAGGCCACCGGGAACGCGCTCCGGGCCGATCGCGTGGAGCAGCCCGAGCCCCGCGCCGAGGCTCGTCTTGCGGTTGCCGCGGGGAAGAAGCATGACGACCGTCCGCACCAGCCGCCGGCCGTCGTCGTGAACCGGGCCATAGATGCGCCGGACGATGCGCTCCTGCCACGGCGTGAGATCGAAGGCGCGCTTCGGGAGCCGGCTCTTCGGATGGCGCAGGCGACGCAGGAAGCCAACGGCGCGCTCGCCATATCCGAGCGGATCGGCGATCGGCGAGCCGTCGAGGCACCATGAAGGATAGGCGTCGGTCACAGGTCCAGGTCCGCCATGTCGTCGTCGCCCTCGGCGATCGGCGCCTTGTTCCGGCTCGCGGGCGTGAGGCCGAGCTCGGCCGCGAGGCGGCGGGATTCCGTGAGCGCCTGAAAGAGCGTCTGGTGCGCCGGATGGCGCTTCTTCTCGCCGCGCGTCGTCTCGATCATGTCGCCTTCCGCGGCGATCAGCTTTTGGGACGAGCGCACCAGGCCGGCGGCGAGGCAATAGCTCTCCAGCATCGGGAGGTCTTCTTTCGTGATCGTCCTACGCTCACGCAGCCCCGGGACAACGCGCCGCCATTCAGCTCTTGCCTCGGATGGAAGCCATGCGGGCACCGGCGGAATACGGGACAAACCGCCTGGGATCGCCTCGAGCTTCGGCTTCGCTCCCCTCATATAAAGGTTCCTTTATGTGTTTGCTCAATTCGGGTCTGTCGAGAGCGAGCCGCCCCACTCGGTCGCGGCGCCCCATCGCTACCTCGGACCCACCCCCCGGGGTCTATTGCCGAAGCCGCCGTCGTTCTTCGCCGTCTTCGTCCGATGGCATGGCTGACAGAGAGCCTGCCAATTCGACCGCGACCAGAACAGCGCCTGGTCTCCCTTGTGCGGCGTCACATGATCGACGACGGTCGCCGGCCAGCCGCACTTGCAGCATGTCGGATGCGCCTCGAGGAATTCGGCGCGCGCCTTGCGCCAGTCTCCATTGTAGCCGCGAGCACTCGCATTCGGCCTGTTCGCATCGGCGCGCTGCTTCCCTTCCTTCGCGCAGTCGGGGCAGCGCGATCCCGTGAAAAGCCGATGATGATGCGGACAGTGGCGAGGCGCGGCGTAGGGCATTCGATCCACCAATGATTGATTGAAGTGCGGCCTTGCGCGATTGGACGGAATGAAACCCAAAGAGGCCGGAGGCCCGCATCGCGCTTGTCGTTGTTCGGCTGGCCGCGTCGCCGTCAGGATTGCCCCCGAAAAGGTGCGGCTCGCGTCGGTCCATCCGCGCTCGCGAGCCGCTCGCCATTGCTGGCGTTACGCCGCCACCTTCAGCTTCTTGATCGCCTCGGCCCGCACGACGGCGCCGCCGACACGACGGCGGGCATGGAAGCGCGTCAGGCCCGAAGTCGCGACGCTGTAGGGGTCGCGCAACAGCGACAGCGTCACGCGGTCATAGATACGGTAGCCCGTGCTGAAGTCGCCGAAGACGATTGGGAAAGCTCCCGCCGCGATGTCCGGCAAGTCGACCGCCTCGATGACCGGACGGCCGAGGATCGTCTCTGGCGCGCCGGCAGAGAGCGCGTCCTGCCAGAGGTAACGACCGTTTCCGTCCTTCAGCTTGCGGATCGTCGCGATCGTCGAACCGTTCGCCAGCCACGCGCCGCGCTGGCGATAGAACGGCGCAAGCGAATAGAGCAGGTCGACCAGCGAATCCGCCGTGATCGTCGCCGCGTCGCCGGAATTGACGAAGTCGACGTTCGCATCCTGCAACAGACCGAGCGGCTTCTTGACGCCGTCGCCATTGACGAAGGCGGCGCCCTCGATGCGCCCGAACTCCTCGGCGAGGTCGAAGGCCACTTCCGCCGCAACGTCGACGGCCGCGTCCTCGAGAAGCTGATTGCTCACGTCCACATAGCAAGCCGCCTCGCTGATCGGAATCTCGATCTGTCCGTAAGCCGCCTGCGTCGCGGTTCGCGCTTCGGTCTCGCCAACCCAGGACGCCGTAGGAGCGCCAGTGCGGCGCGGAATGATGACGGAACCGCTCGCCGTGGCGCCGACGCGCGCGGCCTGCCTGATCGGCGAGAACTGCACGACGTTCTTGTCCACCTCGCGGCTAAACTCGGGCGGCGCGAGATAGCCGCCGGCCGTGTCGGGCGAGACCGTGAGAGACTTGACCTCGTTCGGCTCGAGCGCCTCCTTGCCCTTGCGGAGGAACGTGACGAACGCCTTCGTCTGCATGTCGCTCTTCGTCTCCTTCGTCGCGACGGCGCCGGGGCGATTCAGTTTCAGTTCCAGGTCGTCGGCGCGCTTCTGCGACGCCTTCAACTCGCGTTCGATATCGTCGAGTCGCGCCGTCTTCGTCTCGAGTTCTTCGAGCTTTGTTTTCAGTTCGGCGACTTCGCCGGTCTCGATATTGTCTTCCTGTTCCATCGCATTGCCTTTCGATTTGATGCTCGTCACTTGCGCCTTGTCGTTCGCGGCGATCGTGACGAAAGAAATCTCGCCGAGATAAGCCCGCTTGATCGTTCTCACGCCGCGCGCATCGCGTGTCGCTTCGATGGCGCGGTAGCCGATGCTGAGTCCCTTCATCGCTCCGCTCTTCGCGAGCGAATGCGCTTCGGCGCCACGCCTGACGTTCAGGTCGAGACGGCCCTTCATGCGCAGTCCTTCGGGCGCCTCATGCAGAGCATCGATGACGCCGATCGGCTCGGTCACGTCGTGCTGCCAGAGAAGCGCCGGCCATGTGCCAGCAGCCTTATGCTCGGCGAGAGACGCCGCGAATGCGCCGGGCGCGATGATGTCGCCGGCATGATCGATATTGCCGTATGCAGCCGCGACACCTTCGAAAGCGCCGGCCGATCGCGTGTCGGACGCGAATTTCAGTTCGAGCGCGATGTCTTTCGTTTCGAGTGTCATAGCGTCGGCTCCTGCGTCTGTTGCTGCGGAGTCGTCGCCGCGTCGAGCGGCAACACCTGGACAGAACGCATCGGCTTGTCTCCGCCTTCCACAGGCGGCAGGCCCTCGCGGTCGCGCGCTTCGTTCAACGTGAGAACGCCCGACTCGATGCCCGTCTTCAACGCTGCGAAACGCTTCTCGATGTCCGCGCGGACGAAATTCGAAGTGTCGAACTCGATGCAGTAGGTGTCGCGCTCATCGTCCGTGAGCAGCACGCGCTCCAGCGCATCCTCGAACAGTTCGAGAATCGGCGCGATGGTGCGGTCGAGAAATTGTTGCGCGAGCGCCGCGCTGTTGTTCAACGTGGCATGTTCGAGGTCGTTCAACATCACGGCGGGAATGTTGAGCAGCCGCGCGATTTCGAGCGTCTGGAACTTCCGCAGCTCGAGGAATTGCGCGTCGACGCTGGACAGTTGCAACGGAACGAATTTCGTGCCCGCCTCGAGGATCGCCGTGCGGCCGGCGTTGTCGGCGCCCGAGTAGATCGCCGAGAAGCTCGCACGCAACCGCGCCATCGTTTCGGTCGTGAGCTTGCCGGCAATCTCGAGCACGCCAGCGGGACGAGCGCCACGAGAGAACAGCCCGCTCGCATGACGTTCGAGGATCAGCGCCAGCCCGATCGCCTCGGCTCCGAGCGCGACGGCGCCGAGCCCCTTCACGCCGTCAAGCGTCGGGCCTCGCAAATGAACAACATCGCGATAGCTGAACGTCTGCGTTCCGCCCTGTTGCAGGGCGACGCCATAGGACGGCTCGCCCGTCACCTGGTCCACGATGATGTTGCACGAACGCGGATCGATGCGCGGAAGCTCGCGCGGCTCGCCCCGCACGCGATTGACGAGCGCGAGCCCATCGCCCCACAGGATCGCATCGGCGACAAGCTGGCGCTTCCACTCCGTTTCGCCGAGCCAGGGGACGGGCCGCTCGAGCACGCGCGCGGCGGCATGGTCGCGAGGATCGATCTTCTCCCGGCCGGTGGGCGTCTCGCGATAGAGGTGACAGTCCAGCGTCGCGATGCTCTCGGAGATCAACTTCACGCCCGCCCCAACGGCAGGCACTCGCAACGCCGTCAGCGCGTCGACATGAACGCCGCTACCAGACGCAGGAACGCCGAAAATGTCCATCGCCGCCGGGCTGGACAGCGGGACGGCGAGGGCTTTGCGAACGAATGATTTGAAGTTCTCGAGCATCGCGACCAGTTCGCCGCGCGCGCGATGGGTTGGTCAATAGTGCTGACGTATTTAGTTTTTCTGGAATATTCAGGAATATTCGCGAGCTTACTTATGCGGCGTTCCGAATGATTATTGTGCCTGCCTCACCGCCCTTGCCGCGCCAGCCGCGTTGAGCCTGTCTAACTCGGCTTTAAAGGCGTCGAGTTCGATCGAAAACAGCATCTCCTTTATGTCGTCGACAACGGTGCCCGCCGCGCCTGCCATCGGCGCTGCGGAAGTGCGCTTCAAAGAATTCATCGCTTCTGTCCACAAGTTTTCCCAATGCTCGCTTGGAGCGTCAGAAGCAATCTCGCTGGCGGCGATGAAATAGGTCCGAGCCGTCGCGCGCGCCGCGTCCTGGCACCACGCCACAAGGGCCTCGCATTCATTTTTCTGCGTCATGATTTCTCTTTCTCAGAACGGCACGGCGTCGCCGAAATAGTCCTCTCCGTCGCCTGCATGGCGGTCGAGGCGTGAGCGGTTGCGCGTGGTTGTCGGAGCGGCCGCGTCTTTCTTCGCACGCTGCTTCGGCGCCGGGCGCAGGGCCAGCACGCTATCCGCAATGCAGGTGAGGGATAGCTTCATGGCGCCGTCTCGCTCATAAGTCTCGACCTTCAACGCGCCCTGGACGGACACAGCGTCGCCATCGGCGAGGCGCATCAGCTCGGCGCCGGCGGATTCGGAGAAACAAAGCAGCTTCCACCATTGCGACGCCTCGCCATCCTTCGCTCGGATCGTCGCCACGATGAACGGCTTGCCGGCCTTGCTGATCTTTTGCTCGGGCGCGCGGAACAACACGCCGGAAATGAGAACGTGAGCAGCCATGCTTATGCCTTTCCTTCCGTCGGAGTGCATTCGATGCAGCGCCACACATTTCGGCCGCGCGCGCTCGGATACGCGAAGGTTGCCAGGCGGCCGCAGGAGCACCAGCGATCGGTTGAGCCCTTGCCGGTGGCCTCGATGTTCTTCCGATCAGCCTCGCGTTGGAGGCGTTCGAGGTCGAATGTCGGCGCTGGCGGCGCCAGTTCGCGGGCCAACTCGTCACGATGGGCGCGAAGGGTCTCCACCAAATCGGCCGGGAGCGGCGCGGACGCTTCGACCTTCACCTTTCCGGTCTCGGCAACGTAGAGCCGACCGCCTCGCTCGGCGACGGCCTCAATGAGCTTGCGGGCGGCGCTCATATCTCGATCTCCCACGGGCGCGCCTCGACGCCTTCTTTCCCAGGGAGGGGCGTTTCGCCGGTTACTGGGTTACAATCGTTCAAATTCAGCGAGATAGGCGTAACTTTTGGCATAACCGGCGGAGCGGCGGACTTCTCCGGCCGGTTACGGTTACATTCCTCGCCGGTTGGGGGTGGGGTAACCGAAGACGGAGCGTAACCGGACGCGATTTGGTCAGTTACCCCAAAAGTTATGTCCAATGCTTTGTTTTCACTGGGTTGTAACCGAGTAACCGGCGAAGCAGGGGTCTCCGACGAAGACACGGCGGCGGAATCGAGATAGCGGCCCCAGGCGTCGCGGAATTGCTTCCGCTCGAAACCCTTCTGAACGGCATGGTCAATGCGGAGCGGCTTTGCGCCGAGGCCGAATTCTTTGAGCCGCGCGCCAAGCTGGCGCGGCGTCATCGGGCGCCCGCGATTCCACGTCGCCCATGGCGCGGTCTCGTCTTCGATCAAGCGCTTATGCAGCTCTGCGAGCGCAATCCGCTCGACCGAAGCCGCGTCGAAAATGTCGCGGATGTCCGCAAGCACCTCCTCGCCGGCCGAGCGATCGTCCTTTCCGTCGCCGGAGATCGCCAGCGCCGCGCGCCGCGCCTCGGACGGCCATCGTCCGCCGGCGAGATCGGCGACGGCGAGCAATGGCTCCCAGTTATCCTGGGCCCGATCGTTCAGCGCGTCGGGGAGCGCCGGCTTCGCCCGCCCGATCGCCGCCCCATGATCCTCGCCGAACCGGGCGAGCTTACGGGCAAGCATGTCGAACAAGCCGGGCTCGGCGTGACGCAGGCGCTCCACCTTTTCACCCGGCCCTTTGCGGCGCAGCGGCAGGACGACCGCTCGATCCATGATCGTATCTGACAACTTGCCGATTCCGGCGATGGCTTTCGCGCCCCAGGTCGAGAACTGCTTCACTTCGAAGTCGTCGCCAACAGTGCGGATGACGTAGGCGCTCGTCCGCGTGTGGCCGCTATTGATGACGCCGCGCAGCTCTTCATTCTCGCGAAAGAAGGCGTCGGCTTCGTCTATGAGAAGCGTAGGTGACCTAGCTTCAATCACTCGGAAGGTCGCTGCCGGCGAAATATTCGACGCGAAGAGATTGCGTCTCGATAGCCTGCCGATGAGGTCGAGCAACTGCGTCTTGCCGCACCTCTTCTCAGGCGCCGTTATGACGGCGAGCGGCGCGACTTGGACACTATCGATGATCCAAGTGAAGGCGATCCACAGTGTCGCGGCCGTCGCGGTCTCAGGCTCACACACGATGAAGCGCTGAATCGTGGAGCGGATGTCGTCGAGCAATTGCGCGACATTCACAGGCTCGGCGCAAGGCTCGATATCGACACAGAGGTCGACGGCTTTCTTCTCTGACTCTTCGGCGCGCAATGCGCCTACCTGCTTGTCGAGAGTCGACACGCGGACGCCGAGAGTTTCTGCGGCCTTGTCGCGCTCGCGATCGTATGTGATCGCATCGAGCGCCGAGAGGCGCTTGATTTCCGCTTGGTCACACACGCGCCGAAATTCCGACGCGACATGATCGAAGCCATGCAGGGACGCGTAGTCGTTCCAATCGCTCGGCCCCTCACCATCTGCCGCGCGATCGAAGGACGGCGCCAGCACCAGCCCCTTCACGGCGCCGGCCGCCTCCTTCGCCGCGCGAATCCCAGGATTGAAGCCGCGCGCCTTCTCCGTCTTCGCGTCGTCGTCGGCTGCGATGATGATGGTGGCGTTCGGATGCTTCTCTCTCACGCGCTTAGCGACGGGAAGAAGATTTCCGGCATTGAAGGCGACAACAGCGGGAAGCCCGCTGTTCTCATGGATCGTCGCGCAGGTCGCGAATCCCTCTCCGATGACAATCACGCGCGCCTGCGTCGCGTCGCCGATCGTGAAGTAACCGCCTTCGACTCGCGTCCCCTTCGCGAACAGCTTATCTCCGTCCGCGTCTATCGTCTGGATGGAGACCAGGTCGTCGCCGATGTAGACGGGAATCACAACGCAGCCGTGCGCCTCGCGCGCGCCGTTCGCCTGGACGCCCTTCTTACGCAGATAGGGATGATCCTCGCCGCAAGGCTTTGCATTTGTCCAGCGCGATCGGGCCGATGCAGCGGCCTTGACCGCTTCGGCCTCGATCTTCTTGCGGCGCTCTTCCTTCAATTCGGCGATGCGTGCACGGTCGTCGTTCGACAATTCGCTCGTTTCGCGAGCGCACCATTTGTATTTCACGCCGAGGCGCCAGTCTCCGAACGAGCCGGCCGGGAAGTCTCCATCGTGAAACACATACCACCCGGCGTCATCGCGTCCGGTTTTTGATGTCGAGAAGCGATGGATCGCGCCAGCGCCGATCTCATCCGGAGCGGCGCCGAGGCGGACGCGGATTTCTTCGATGAATTTGTCGGAGGCTTCCGTCATTGCGCAGCGCCCTCCACGAGATGAATCATATGCGGAAGAGCCACGCCGCCGAGCGCCGCGAGGATGCTCGGATCGATGCGTGCGAACGCCTCGAGACGCGCGATCGGATCGCGGCCGGCGACAACTTCGCGCAAGAGTTCGTAGGTCGCGCGCTCGCCGAGTTCATGCAGCCGACGCGCGAGATATTTCATTCGCGCCTCGCTGATTTTTTCCTTGATTTCCGTGGCTTTCGTGGGCATAAAAACCTCGTCGTGTTGAGAGATTTCTACGCCGCCGGCTTCTCCAGAGCCGGCGGTGTTTTCATGTGTGAGCATCGATCAATCCCCCTTGTCCGATGTCGATTTCTTCAGCCCGCCGAGCCGTGCGAGCGCCCATTCGTCGGCGGTCTGCGTCGGATAGAGCGGCGTGCAGCTCGGCTTATAGAAGGGCGGCCCGCCGCCGACGGAACGCCACTTCGCCAATGTCGCCGGCGCGACCTTCCATCCGAATTTCAGGGACAGATACTCGGACAGCTCGGCGCCATTCAGATTCGGTTTGCGGAGACGTGGCGGGAGACAAGCCTCTCCCGAGGCCGGCATCGCCGGTGAAAATTCGTTCGCCATGTGGATGATCCTCAGGTCGATAAGGAGAAACCGGCGCAGGGCGCCAGATTAGTCGGCTTCGCCGATGATGGAGCGTTCCTCCTCGGTGTAATGAGCGATCAACTTGCGCGTCTTGGAGATATTGAATGTCGTCGCCTTGCGAACATCCACCCCGCCATGCCCAATGGTGTCCCACTCCTCGGGCTTGGCGACCTGGGATGTGGGGAGCGCGTGGAACGTTGGCGGAACGAAGTAATCCTCGATCAGTGTGATCGTATTGGAGTCAGGATATTGGCGCGCAACGCGGGCAACCTCGCACGCGGCCGCGCCAGCGCGCGTCACGTCCAACCCGTCGCCAATCAGTTCTCTGAACAGCCACAGCGCTATCATGTCGTCCGGGTCGAACAGACGAGCCCGGCCGGGAATCGTGTCGGGCGCGCAGCCGAAGCGCCCGGCCGCGATGTGCTCATTGAGACGATCGCGGTCGATGCGGGCGACACGACAGGCGGCGGAAGTGGTCAATTTCGGAGTGACAGCCATGATTTTCACCTCTTGCTGATGGCAAGAGGTAGGTGTAGCGACAACCTCTTGTTGAACGCAAGAGGTTTTTTCGGCACATAAACAAAAAAACGCCGCCGAAGCGATCGGCCCCGGCGGCAATGCAAGTTCACGGGCGCTGCTCCCTCTTCTCGAGGGCCGCCTCGGCCGCCCATCGCACCAGGGGCGCCGGAATGGCTCGCGAGTTGATGATGAAGCAGAGCCACAAGACGAACACGGCGAGATTGAACCGTAAGCGCGCGAGCAGCCGGCGCGCCTCGGCGAGGGAGGGTTCGGGCGTGGTCATGAACTTCGCGACCCATCGGCCGCTCGCGGCTCACGCTCGGAAGCCTCGGCCGCGATCCTCGCCGCCTCTCCGAGCTTCACGAAGGGACTCAAGCGGCGGTCGAGGAAATAGTCCGCGCCAGTTTCCTGGCGCCGCGCGGAGCTCGTGTTCTCGATGAAACTCGCAATGGAATGCAGAAGGCGGTGGATCGCCGCTTCGATTTGGAGACCATCATCGCCGCAGTCCTCGACACGCCCCATAAGATCGTCGATAAAATCCGCGACGAATCCGAGCTGAAGCAGCGCGCCATTCGCGCTTTCCGCCTGCAAATAGGTCGCGCGATCCTTCACCCCCGCCATGAAAGCTCTGTTGTTCTCAGCTAGGCTGTCGAGGTGAGTTCTTTCAACTTCGTCCTTCGATTTGGTGTGAGCCTGATCGAGCGCGCTACGGATCAAAATAAAGCGCATGAACTCTTCGCCGAGCGCTGCGACGTGGCAGTCCTTGACGCCTGCAGGAGTGGCCTTGCTGTCGGTCTTCGCCATGATCATTCCCCCTTGCTCGAATTGACGATGATTTCCCCCGCCTCGGCGGCCTCGAGCAGGTCTTCCACCTCACGTTTGAGCGCGGACTGGACGCCGTCCATTGCGCCATCGGCGATTTGCTCGGCGGCATTCGTTTCTGAGATCGCAAACACGGCATCGACGAGGCCGCTGATACGGTAGAGCGCAGAAGTAAGCGATTTCTGGTCGGGAAACGCGAGCTTCTTATCGGCAGGCATGATGTTGTCCTCCTTCTGGCAAGCCGCGAGCGTTCGCATGAGCGGGGGGCTGCGGCGTGGCTGCTCCGTGTGATCTGTCGAAAAACGACAGATAAGATGTTAATCGATGATTTAGGACGTATCAAGCTTTTTTCGATGGTTCTGGTGTTTTCATACGCATTATGATAAAAAATCATCATGAATCCCGCCCAATGCCGCGCCGCGCGCGCTCTTCTCGACTGGTCACAGCAACGACTCGCCGAAGCGGCGAGAGTCGGCGTCGTGACTGTTAGGCAATTCGAAGCAAGCGCGTCTCAGCCGCGAAATGCGACCTTGGACGTGCTTCAACGCGCCCTCGAGGCCGCCGGCGTCGAGTTCATCGCCGAGAACGGCGGCGGGGCGGGCGTTAGGTTGACGAAAGGCGCCGCGCTGGACGTGAAGGCGCAGCCGGGCCATATTCTGTCTGAACGCTCGGACAAGGAATTCCCATGAGCGCCGCCGTCGCCTTCGACACCTTGAAATTCGTTCGCAAGCTGGAAGCCGGCGGATTCACGCAAGCGCAGGCCACGGCTGCCGCCGAGGCTTTCGCCGAAGCGACGAGCCAGGAATTGGCGACGAAATCCGATTTGCGCGATGTCGAGGTTAGGCTCGAGGCGAAGATCGAGACGACAGCCGCTAATCTCAAAGTCGATATTCTGCGCTGGCTCGTCGTGACGCAGGTTGCGCTCGGCGGTTTCATCTTCGCGGCGTTCAAATTTGTAAAGTGACAGCCTTCCGCCGCAGATTTTTGTAGCTTGCGGAGACCGGCGGCGGCGCTGTTGCCATCTGGGCGCTCCGGCGAACAATTGTGGACAATGTCCACGATTGTTTCTTGCTCAGGCTCTTCTCCCTTCCCCGCATTGCGGTTTCCTTCAGGCGCGCCCGCCGGCCTCTTCGTCGCCTCAGTCCACAGCGCGAGCACGTCGGGGGAGGTTTTGAGGGTTTTGAGGGTATCGCAAAGGGCGCTTTCGCGGAAATTTTTTCGGCGCGCCGGGTAGCGGGAGTAGCAGGGGTAGCGGCCACAGACTCCGAAATTCGATTTTCAGCCCGCGCCCTTCCTCCCGCGCTTCGGCATGGCGACAACCTTCGCCTCGGCCCGGGTCATGTAGCTCTCGATCGCCCGCGCCACCTTGTCCGCAGCGGCGATCAACACGGCGTCGAGGTGATGGACGTAGCGGCTCGTTACGCTTCCAGATGCGTGGCCGAGCATGGCCGCGATGGTGGATTCCGCGAAGCCGAGATCGGCCGCGACCGATGCGAATGAATGGCGCATCGTGTGAGGCGTCACGCCCTCAAGGCCCGCGCGCTCGACCAGCCGCTCGAATGCGCCAGACAGCCCGCCGAAATGCCCCTCGCCGCGCGCGGCCGGCAGGACGTAGAGCGAGTCCTCGACGCGCTCGAGGCCGGACAGAAGGTCCAGCGCCGGCCGGCCGATCGGGCGAGTCGACGCGCCTTCCTTCGTGTCCTCGAGGCGAAAGCATCCGCCCGCGTCGTTTACCTCGGACCAGCGGAGCTTGACGATCTCGCCCAGTCGGCAACCCGTGAGCGCCAGGAGCCGGGCTCCCGCGACGCCCTGCCAAGTCTCGCGATTGTCTTCTGCCTGCCGCAGCGCGTCGCCAAGCGCGCGGTATTCTTCTGGCGTGAGCCGGCGGGTCCGCTTCCGATCTGCTTGGCGCTTCACGCCATGAGCCGGATTGCTCTCGATAATCTCCTCATGAACCGCCCATGTCAGAATTGATCCCAGGAAGTTCGCCGCCCGCGCCGCCGTCCCTGCCCCGCCGCGAACAATGACGCGACCGCGCTTCTTCTCCGTCTTCATGTCGACGGCCGTCTTGCCGGTCGTCACGTCTCGGATGAATTTGGCCACGTCGGCCCGCGTCAATTCCTTGACGAGCTTCTTCCCGAGCAATGGGGCAATGTGGCGATCTATTCGGGCGCGATCCTGGACAATCGTATAGGGCTTTTTCGGCTGGCGCTTCTTGCCGAAGATCAGCCCTTTCTCGGCTGCGGCCATGTAGTCGGCGCAAAGCTCCTTGACGGTCAGCGAATTGCGCCGCGTCTGGCGTTCGGTCAAAGGATCATCACCAGCTAGCGCCACGCCGCCGAGCGTCTTCATTGCTAGCTTGCGCGCTTCCTCGCATGTGAGCGGCCCGTGGTCGCCGAGCTTCATCCTCTTCCGCCCGCCGTCGCGGTTCCTGTAGTCGACATAGTAGGTCCGCCGCCCGGTCGGATGAATGCGGACGCCGAAGCCCTTCAAGTCCGAGCACCAGATGAAATGTGCCGCCGCCTTCGGTTCGGCGTCGTCGACGACGCGCTTCGTCAATTTCGGCATGGCAACCGCTCCCTTCAGAAAACGAGTCACCACAGAGTCACCACAAAATCGGAAATCGGGGAATAGGCTGGAATAGGCAGTCAACAGGAACAGACTATGAAACAGGCGAAAAAACAGTCTGTTGTCATAGGACAGAATATACCGGAATAGCGGAGAATATTCCTCATATCTCCCTTCACACGGGAGGGGTCACAGGTTCAATCCCTGTGCCGCCCACCATTAAACCGATGATTTTATTTGTATCCTGAAAGCCGACATCCTGCGATCTGCGCACCTCAGCGTAGAACGACGCTGGAACATGCGCGTTCCACCCATGGAAAATCTGTGGAATTTGTTCGCTGAACGTGCTGGTCCAGCGCCCGGTTGCGCGCTCCGAACGCGCTTGCGCGAGTTCCGATATCTATGAGACGTTCGGATGGCGGCCCCGGCCGGTCGGTGGGGCCGATCGCGAGCCCTTCGGTCATGAATTTTGCTCTTGACGAGCCTTCGTTTATTGCCGACCGTTTCCAAATGACGACATTCGGGCTCGGTTTTCCTCGAACGGCACGCTCATCGACGGCGAGTGGAATTGTTGCGTTTCTGCTCTTGCAGACGCTCTTTTTCGTCTTGTCCGCGAATGGATGGGTCGATTTCGGGGACGTGAGCGAAACGCGCTCCGTCGTTTCGGCCGCCGAGATGTGTCGATCGCAGGCCGGCGACGATCATTCGCCGGCGCAGCCGAGCGGGCGCCATCACTGCGCTCTATGCGTCGTCGGCTGCGACGACGAGGCGGCGAAAGCCGTCGCTCTCTTCTCGTCTGTCCTCCTCGTCCTGGCGCCGCGGTCCGATGCGGCGTCTGGTTGGCCGCTCTGCGCCATCACGACGTCGCGCCCCGCTCGGCAAGCCTCTTGCTCGTCGCGCGCGCCTCCGTCGATCTCCTGATCCTCACGAGCAATTCTCCGCCCTCCCCGGGCGGAGCGGCCGTTCATATCCGCGCCTCCAGAAAAGCCTGTGCGGCGAGCGACTTTCCGCTCGGCGGGGCTCTACCGGCCGTCGGAAGCCGACCATGCCAGATCAGAAATCGACTTTTCTCCGCGATCTCTTCCTGCGCAACAAGCGCGATCTATTCAATTATCTGAGGCGCCGGGTCGGTCCGGACGACGCCTCCGATCTGCTGCAGGAGACCTTCGTTCGCGCGCTGCGGCGCGACGACTACCAGGCCGTCGCCGATCCGCCGGCCTTCCTGCAACAGATCGCGATCAACCTCACGAGGGATTTCGTCCGCCGCCGCAAGGTCGAGGCGAATTGCCTCACGTTCGGCGAACTGCCGGAAGACGCCCCTTCGCAAGAGGCGTCGCCCGGCGCGCGCCTCGAGGCCGACGAGAAATCGCGCCTCCTCCGCGAGGCCGTGGACGCGCTCCCGCCGCGTTGCCGCGAGGCCTTCGTCCTGTATATTTCGGCGAAACTGCCGCCTTCCGAGATCGCGAAACGGCTGGGCATTTCGACGAATATGGCGCAAAAGCACGTGCGTCTCGCTTTTCAGCGCTGCAGGGCCGCCCTCGACTGAATGGCGCGTGAGAAACCTCCTTTTTGCCGCGTCTGCGCGTCGAATATAATGACGCCTGGAGCGCCGGCCGTTCTCGCCGCTCCGCGGATGGAAAACGGTAGAAGCCGCGCGCCGGCACTCCTTGGACGATCGTCGCGATGAACGAAGAAAAGGAAAGACAGAGCGCCCGCGACGCCGCCATCGATTGGCTGATGCGACGAAACGAGGGCCGAACGTCCAAGGGGGAGCAGGCCGCTTTCGAGGCCTGGCTCGTCGCCGATCCGGCGAACCGGGCCGCCTATGACGAGATTTCGGACATATACGGCCGCTTGGCGGCGATGGATTTCGGGCCGCCGGCGCCGGAGGCCCGGGGCAGAGTTTTCGCCGCGACGCTGTCGGCGATCGCGGCGGCGCTGATCGTCGCCTTCGTCTTCTTCGACGATCTGTCGATGTTCCTGCGATCGGATCATTACGCCGGTCCGGGCGAAACCAAGCTCGTCACGCTGGAGGACGGCTCGCGCGTCCAGCTCGACTCGAGATCGGCGATCGCCCTTCGCTACGGCGCCGGAGAGAGGCGTCTCGTCCTCCTCGAGGGGCAGGCCTGGTTCGACGTCGCGGCGGATGTCTCGCGTCCTTTCGTCGTCGAGGCGGCCGGCGGCTCGGTGACGGCACTCGGCACCGCCTTCGACGTCTCGGTGGAGAAAGATCGCGTGAGCGTCGCGGTCGGCGAGCATCGCGTCGCGGTCGCGAGCGGCGGGCGCACCGTCGTCGTTACGGAAGGCGAGCAGAGCGCCTATGGGGAAGGCGGCGCGGCGCAGCCGCCGCGCCCCGTCGATCTCGCGCGCGCCACGTCCTGGCGGAACGGATCGCTGATCTTCGAGAACGCGGCGCTCGGCGACGTCGTCGCGGCGCTCGGCCGCTATCACCGCGGCCACGTCTTTTTCGCCGATGCGGCGTTGCGCKCGCGCCGCGTGACCGGCGTGTTCGGCGCGAACGATCCTCTGGAGGCGCTCGGGGAGATCGAAGCGGCGCTCGGCCTGCGCATGGCGATGCTGACCAAATATCTCATTGTTCTATACAACTGATCGCCGTCCAGCCTCGCTCAGAGACAAATAGAATTTTTTTTCGGGGGCGACCTCCTCGCTTTCCGCTTCGCGCGTCGAACTCGGTGAAGGGCGTGACAGGCGCCGTCGACCGGGGGTGGTAATGACGAAACGGGTTGTTCGAAGTAGGCTCGCGGGCAAGGGCGAGGGTTCGAAAGTGGGTTCGACTCTGGCGATCACGGCCATGGGCGTCTTGTCGATCGGGGCCGGCGCCGCCGATTCGCCCGCGCAGGCGTCGATTTCGACCCAGGAGCGCACCGGCTGGATTCAGACCTATGAAATTCCTTCGGGTCCGATGGCGACGGCGCTCAACATTTTCGCTTACGCCAATGGCTTGCACGTCGCCTATGACGCGCGCGTGACGCAGCATTTGACGACGCCCGGTCTCGCCGGCGTCTATTCGGTGAAGGACGGTCTGGATCGGCTGCTGCATGGCTCGGGGCTCGCCTATCGCTTCGCCGACAATGGCCGCTCCGTGTCCAT
>PQAN01000079.1 GCA_003105285.1 Methylocystaceae bacterium | reverse complement strand
GCGAAATAATCCGTGGATGTGACCCGTTTGCTACAGGAACGGTTAACGATTTTCTTCAACCACGAACCCGATCGCCGACGAAACGCTCCGTATCGGATGAAAATGCGAGCGGCAATTCCCGCAAGAGGCGCTCTCCGCGCCATTCACGATCGACTCGAACGCGCGCCGACGGCCGGCGGACCCTCGCCCGTCGGCTCGCGTTCGACGAAATTCGAAAAAGCGTTGAAATCTCAGCTTTTGACTCGCGCCTGCTCCGCATAGGAGGCAGCCAGCGACATGCGCACGAGTTCGGAAAGGCTGCCGGCGTTCATTTTCAACATCACATTGGCGCGGTGGACTTCGACCGTCCTCACGCTGATGCCGAGTTCGCGGCCGATGACCTTGTTCGGCAATCCGTGCAGCAGCTTCGTCAGCACCTCGCCCTCGCGGGCTGTCAGCGTCGAAAGCCGCGCCTGGATGGTCTGCGTTTCCGCGGCGCGAAACTGCTCTTCCCGCTCATAGGCGAGCGCCAGGCGCACGCAGGCGAGCAGAGCGTCGTTGTCGAACGGCTTTTCGAGAAAATCGAAGGCGCCCAGCTTCATCGCTTGCACGGCGAGGGAGACGTCCGCATAGGCGGTGATGACGACGACGGGAAAAGACATGTTCCTGGCCTTCATCATCTCCATCAGCTCGATGCCGCTCATTTCGGGCATGCGAGCGTCCGTCACCACGCAGCCGGCCGCGCATGGCTCGACAAAACCGAGAAAATCGCGGGCGTTTTCGTGCGTCTTGACCCGAAAGCCCTCGGTCGCAAGCAATAATGTCAGAGAATCTCTGACGGCGGAGTCATCGTCTATGACGTGAATGGTTGCGTCGTCGCTCATATGCCCACGCTGATTGCAGATTAGAGAATGGAACGAGACGAGTTCGATGACCGACGTCGGTCTGAAAAAGCAGATCGATCAGGCGTTCACGTCGCCGCTTGCTTCGCGAGAAGCGGCGGCGCGCGGCGCGTCGAGCGGCCCGTTCTCATGCGCGTCGGAAACGCGAACGAGACGGCCTTCCGGATGATCGGAGAGAAACGCCCGCAGAACGACGGCGAGATCCGACGCCTGTTTCGCCGCGCCGAGTTCGCGCGACAACCTCATGTCCGACACGATCATGTCGCGCACGACGGCGGCGCCTCTTCCGATGTGGAGCAGATAGCTCGCATAGAGCGATCGCGGCACGCTCGACGGCGCCGAGCAGAACGCCAATTCATTCGCCGCAAGCCCCGCGAAGTCGGCGCATCGTTCGAAACTAATCATCGCAAAAACCTCCGGAAACATTGGAAGCCGCGCAGGTTCTGAATATCGAAATATTGCGCAAAACAGTCTACCGAGACCTGCGCTTTTAGTATTATTCTGGGGGCCGTCGAGATTGACAAACTGGGGAATACACGTAGGCGTCTCGCGTCGTCGCCGCAGCCAGAGGGAGCGCGACGCACGTCCTCCGGAGCGTGAGAAAAAAATGCGTGCGATCCGTGTTCGAAGAGACCAAATTTGATGCATCCGGCGCGCAAGATGACAATGATCATTTGTTCAGCCGCGAACATATTCGTCGCGACGCCACAGGCTGCGGAACTCTCGTTTCGAGATGCGAGCGTCGAGAGCGACGCGGCCGACGATCCGCGACGGGAATGGCTCGACAGAGTCGAAGACGCGCGCAAGAGCTACGAGGCCTTCGCAGCGAGCGTGCGCCTCGCGGCCCGAGACTCGAACGACGCCGCGCCGTTGCGAGAGAGCCATCTGGACGACTGGACGTTGCGCGCGGGCGACATCGTCGTGACCGAAACGGGTCTGCTCCTGTTCAAAGGATCACAGGCGCTGCCGCACGAGACCTGCGATTTCGAACGCGTCGGCGAACGGCGCGCCCGGTCCTTGCCGCACAGAAGCGCTCTACTCGAAATCCTGCGCGCGACAGCGCGTCGCGGGCGATGATCGCTCGATCGTCGGAGATGGCGGCGCTCCGGCGAGTCCGAAAAAGGCGCCTGGTCCGAAGGGCGATCGCCCGACCGGGAGCCTTCCGGGCTCGCCTCCCCGTCCCGTTTCGACGACCGCGACGATCGTCCCGTCCGCCCCCTACCTTTTGCTGCCGCTCCGCTCATTTCGTGTTAGAGGACGTCTCATCGCCACGCCGGCCTTGAACCGGACGCTGCGGAGACAGACATGTTCATTCAGACAGAAGCCACCCCCAATCCCTCCACTCTCAAATTTCTGCCCGGCCGCCCGGTGCTCGACCGGGGCGCGTTGGAGTTCAGGAGCTTCGAGGCCGCCTCGAGCTCCCCGCTCGCCAGCGCGCTGCTCTCCATCGACGGCGTCGACGCCGTGATGTTCGGCCCCGACTTCGTCTCCGTCACCAAGACGGATATCGAATGGGCGCATCTGAAGCCGGCCGTTCTCGGCACGATCATGGAGCACTTCACCTCCGGCGCGCCCGTGGTGCTGGACGGTGGCGCGGCCGGCCCGGCAGCCGCGGAATTCTTCGACCCCGAGGACGCGGAAACGGTCGCGACGATCAAGGAGCTCATCGAGACGCGCGTGCGTCCGGCGGTGACGAACGACGGCGGCGACATCACCTTCCGCGGCTTTCGGGACGGCGTCGTCTATCTCGTCATGAAGGGCGCCTGCTCCGGCTGCCCCTCCTCGACCGCGACGCTGAAGAACGGCATCGAGAACCTGCTCCGTCATTTCGTCCCGCAGGTGCGGTCCGTCGAACAGGTGTGAGCGACGTTGATCGGCGCGTGAAAACGGTCATAATCCGAAAGCAATGAGAATCCTCGCAATCGACACCGCGCTGCCCGCCGTTTCCGCCTGCGTGCTCGACCACGACGTCGCCGAACCGCTCTCGCGCGAGAGCCAGCCGATGGAGCGCGGCCACGCCGAGGCGCTGCTGCCGCTCATCGAGCGCGTGGTGGCGGCGGCCGGCGGCGGCTTTTCGTCGCTGCAGCGCGTCGCCGTCACCGTCGGGCCCGGCTCCTTCACCGGCATAAGGATCGGGCTCGCCGCCGGCCAGGCCATCGCGCTCGCCGCCCCTGCGCCGATCGTCGGCGTGTCCACGCTCGCCGCGCTGGCCGCGCCGCTCATTCTCGAACCTTTCGAGGGCGTCGTCGCCGCCGCCATCGACGCCCGCCATGGCCAGGTCTATGTGACCGCCTACGGCCCGGATGGGCGAACGCTGCTCTCGCCTCGCCGCGCCGGCGCTCACGAGGCCCTGCGGGCGCTCGGCGTCGGCCCGCTGAGGCTCGTCGGCTCCGGCGCGCGAATGCTGGCGAACGAGGCGCGCGCCAACGGCCTGACGGCCGAGATCGTCAGCGAGGCGGCCGCGCCCGACATCGCTTTCGTGGCGAGGCTCGGGTTCGCGGCGAGCCCGGAGACGGCGCCGGCCAGGCCGCTCTATCTAAAGGCTCCGGACGTCAAGCCTCTGGGACGCGAGATCGTCGAAGCTCCGGCAGGCGCGTGAGTTTTCGACGCATGAGCTTGTTTTCGACTTTCTTTTCCAAGCCGCGCTTCGTCATTCGGCCGATCGGCGCCGATCAGGCTTATGACTGCGAACGGCTGCATGCCGCATGCTTCGCCTTTCCCTGGACGAAATTCGATTTCGAGAGCCTGCTCACCGACGAGCACGTCCTCGCCGACGGGGCGGTCAGCGACCGGCTGCTCAAGGACGAGGTCGGCGGGATCATCCTCTCGCGCCTCCTGCCGCCCGACGCCGAGGTTCTCACTTTCGCCGTCGCGCCCGCGAGGCGCAGCGCGGGCCTCGGCACGGAGCTGCTGACGCGCCACATGGCCAATCTCGAGCGCGGCGGCGCCCGACTGATTTTTCTGGAAGTCGGCGAGGACAACGCCGCCGCGCTCAAAGTCTACGAGCGGCTGGGCTTCAAGACCATCGGACGCCGCGAGAATTATTACAAGCGTCCCTCCGGCGAACGGCAGGCGGCGCTGACGATGCGCTGCGAGTTGTGAGGCGCGAAAGCCCGCGCCCGTCCCGTCACGAAACCGTCACTCGCGCGTTGGAAGGAAGGCCATGGCCTATCTGCGCGCTTTCGCCTTCCTCCTGGCTATGACCGGGGCTTTCGTCTTCGTCGTGCCGGTGCAGTGGCTGGCGCGCCGCCGCCGCTGGCCCCTCTCGCACCGCATTCAGACCCGATTCTGCCGAACCATGTGCGCGATCATCGGCATAGAGGTGCGCGAGCATGGCCGCCTCGCCGGGGACAGCCCGCGATTCGTCGTCGCCAATCATGTCTCCTGGACCGACATCATCGCCCTCTCCAGCCTCTATCCACTGGTTTTTCTGGCCAAGCGCGAAGTGGCCGGCTGGCCGGCGCTCGGCTTTCTCGCGAGGCTCCAGGGCACCGTATTCGTCGATCGCGCCAATCGGCGGGCGATTCCGCTGGTCAACGCGGCGCTGGCGGAGCGGCTGCGGCGAGGCGAGGATATCGTCGTCTTCGCCGAGGGAACGTCGAGCGACGGCGGCGGCGTGCTGAAGTTCAACGCTTCGCATTTCGCCATGCTCCGCGACCTCGCCGCCGACGACGAACGGCCCGTCGCGCCGACGCTCGCTCCGGCCGCGATCCTTTATGCCGCGCGGGACGCCGAATCGGCTCGGAACGACGGCCGTTTCGACGTCGGGTGGTACGGCGACATGACGTTCCTGCCGCACTTGTGGAACTTGATGAAGCGCGGCGGCGCGAAATGTCATATATTGTGGGGCGAGGCGGTGGACCCCCTTTCGGGCGACCGCAAGGCCCTCGCCGCGGCGACCGAGGAGCGCGTGCGCGATCTTCTGGCGACGGGCGTTGCGGGACGCGCGGCCGAAGATCCTATCGCCTCATCGACAAAGAACGCGTAAGCTGAAAAAAAGCACTCGCAGGAGCGACCGACATTTCCGATTCCGCCTCGCAATTGACCGCGCCTTTCGCAGAGGCGACGCTCGGGCCCGACCAGACATCGCCCGGCCGAACGAAGGTTTTCGTCAAGTCATACGGCTGCCAGATGAACGTCTATGACGCGACGCGCATGACGGACCTTCTCGCCGCGCAAGGATATTCGGAAGCCGCGCGCGAGGAGGAGGCCGACCTCGTCGTGCTGAACACTTGCCATATCCGCGAAAAGGCGACGGAAAAAGTCTATTCCGAACTCGGCAAGCTCGCCTCGCTGAAGCAGGAGCGCGGCGCCTCGGGGCGCGACTTCAGAATCGTCGTCGCGGGCTGCGTCGCCCAGGCCGAGGGCGTCGAGGTGCTGCGTCGCCAGCGCGCGGTGGATCTGGTGGTCGGGCCGCAGAGCTATCAACGCCTGCCCGAGCTCCTGACGAGAACGACGCGCGGCGAACGCCTGACCGACACGGACTTCGCCGTCGAGGACAAATTCCTCGCCCTGCGCCGCACGGCGGCCGAGCGGCGCGGCGTCGGCGCCTTCGTGACCGTGCAGGAGGGATGCGACAAATTCTGCTCGTTCTGCGTGGTTCCCTACACGCGCGGGGCGGAGGTCTCGCGGCCCGTGGAGCAGATCGTCGAGGAGACGGAGGCGCTGGCCGAGGCCGGCGTGCGCGAGATCACGGTGATCGGCCAGAACGTCAACGCCTATCTCGGCGCGGACGCGGCCGGCGGCGAGTGGTCGCTCGCCCGCCTGCTCGAGCGCCTGGCGCGCGTGCCGGGCGTCACGAGGCTGCGCTATACGACGAGCCATCCGGTGGACATGGCGCAGGATTTGATAGACGCCCACGGCGCCCTGCCCCAACTCATGCCTTTCGTGCATCTGCCCGTGCAGTCCGGCTCGAACCGCGTGCTGAAAGCAATGAACCGACGCCATGACGCCGACGCCTATCTCGACCTCGTCGCGCGGCTGCGCGCGGCGCGGCCGGACATCGCGTTGTCGTCGGATTTCATCGTCGGCTTTCCGGGCGAGACCGACGAAGATTTCGAGGCGACGCTCGATCTCATCCGCAAGGTCGGCTTCGCCTCCACCTTCTCCTTCAAATATTCGGCGCGGCCCGGCACGCCGGCGGCCGAGCGCGACGACCAGATCGACGAAGACGTAAAGAGCGAGCGGCTCGCCGCGCTGCAGGAGCTGGTCGAGGCGCAGCGCCGCGACTTCAACGTCGCCACGGTCGGGCGGACGGTCGACGTGCTGTTCGAGAAGCCGGGGCGCCACGACGGCCAGATCGCCGGCAAGAGCCCCTATATGCAGGCCGTTCACGCGACCGGCGGCCTCGAGCTGATCGGCGCCGTCGCGCCTGTGACGATCGTCGCCGCCGGCTCCAACTCTCTCGCCGGCAAGCTCGCCGGCGGCGCTTTTCGGGAGGCCCCGCTTTGACGGCGTTGGACGAGACGCGCTTTACCGAACAGCCGGCCGGAACCGAAGCCGAGATCACCTTGGCTTTCGAGGACAATCGCTATGCGTCTCTGGTGTTCGGGCTCTATGACCAGAACCTCGCCAAGATCGAGCGACGCCTGAACGTCGTCTGCTTCGCCAATGGCAATCACGTCACGCTGAAGGGCTCCTCCGAGGCCTGCGAACATGCGCGCCGCGTGCTCGAAATCCTCTATGGGCGCGTGCAGCTCGGCCAGACCGTCGGTCTCGGCGACGTCGACGGCGCGATCCAGGAATGCGCCCGGCAGGGCAGCCTGTTCCCGGAGGCCGACGCCGGCCGCGCCGTGTTCGAGCAGATCAGCACGCGGCGGCGCGGGCCCGTGCGGGCGAGAAATCTCGCCCAGGACCTCTATCTGCGCGCCCTGAAGCGCTACGAGCTGGTGTTCGCGGAAGGGCCGGCCGGCACCGGCAAGACATGGCTCGCCGTCGGTCACGCCGTGTCGCTGCTCGAGCAGGGCGTCGTCGAGCGGCTGATCCTGTCGCGCCCGGCCGTCGAGGCCGGCGAGCGCTTGGGGTTCCTGCCCGGCGACATGCGCGAGAAGGTCGACCCCTATCTGCGGCCGATCTACGACGGCCTGCATGATTTCATGGACCCGCGCATGGTCGAGCGCGGCATTCAGACCGGCATGATCGAGGTTGCGCCGCTCGCCTTCATGCGCGGCCGCACGCTCACCAAGGCCTGCATCCTGCTCGACGAGGCGCAGAACGCCACGTCGATGCAGATGAAGATGTTCCTCACGCGCCTCGGCGAAGGATCGCGCATGATCATCAATGGCGACCCCTCGCAGACCGATCTGCCGCCCGGACAGAAGTCCGGGCTGAGCGAGGCGGTCGGCCTCCTCTCGGGGCTGGAGGGCATCGGCCGCGTGAAATTCACCGAGGGCGACGTCGTGCGTCACGATCTCGTCCGCCAGATCGTCGGCGCCTATGAGAACGCCGCGCGGGAGAAACAGAAGTCCTGACATGAGCGTCGCAACGGACATCATCGTCACCGCCCCCGCCTGGGACAGATTCGAGGGCCTCGAGGAGCTGACCGAAAGAGCCGTGCGCGCCAGCGTCGAGATTTCGGCGGCGCGGCTCGCGCCCGAATGCGAACTCAGCGTCAACTTCACCGACGATGCGGCCATTCGCGAGCTGAACGCGACATGGCGCGGTCTCGACAAGCCGACCAATGTCCTCTCCTTCGAGACGCCGGGCCCGCTGGCGAGGAAGCCCGTCCTCGGCGACATCGTCATCGCCTATGAGACCGTCGAACGCGAGGCGCGCGAGCAGGACAAGAGCTTCGACGCCCATCTCACGCATTTGATCATTCATGGATTCCTGCATCTCATCGGCTATGACCACCAAATTCCACGGGACGCCGACGATATGGAGGCGTTGGAGCGCCGCATAACGGCCGCGCTCGGCCTCCCAGATCCATACGAGGGCACGCAGCCCGTGGAGGAGCCCTCGGCAACTGGAAGCGCTTACGGCAATGTCTAGGACAGAAAACGGCGAGCATTCTGGCTCGCGGCGCGGCGAGCAGCACGGGATCGGACTCGTCGAGCGCCTGCGCTCGCTCATCGGCCTCGGCCCCGTGTCGGTGCGCGAGGATATCGAGGAGGCGCTGGAGGATGCGGCCGGCGACGTCACGCCGCATGAGCGCACGCTGCTCAAGAACGTCCTCGCTCTGCACGATCTGCGCGTCTTGGACGCCATGGTGCCGCGCGCGGCGATCGTGGCGGTGGCGCAGGACGCGACGCTCGGCGAGACGCTGGCGCTGTTCCGCAACGCCGGACATTCCCGCCTGCCCGTCTATGGCGACACGCTCGACGATCCGCGCGGCATGATCCACATCCGCGACTTCGTCGACTACCTCGCCTCCTGCGCCGAACATGCGGAGCCGGCCACCGCCGGCGCGCCGCCGCCTCCCGCGGAGGAACATGCGCCGACCGCCTCGCTGGCGGCGATCGATTTTTCCGTCGAGCTCTCGGCGGCGAATGTGCTGAAGCCCGTGCTGTTCGTGCCGCCGTCGATGCCCGCGCTCGACCTGCTGGTCAAGATGCAGGCGACGCACACGCATCTCGCCCTCGTCATCGACGAATATGGCGGGACTGACGGACTCGTGACGATGGAGGACATCGTCGAGATGATCGTCGGCGACATCGAAGACGAGCATGACGTGAACGAAGAGCCGCGCATCGAAGCCGTCGGCGAGGGCGTCTTCCTCGTCGACGCGAAAGCCGATTTGGAGGACGTCTCGCGCATCCTCGGCGTCGATTTCACCGAGGACGAGAATGGCGCGGAAGTCGCGACGCTCGGCGGCTTGGTGGCCTCGCTCGCGGGCCATGTGCCGATGCGCGGCGAGATCGTGCAGGCGCCGATCGACGGCTGGGAGTTCGAGATCGTCGAAGCCGACCCGCGCCGCGTCGGCCGCGTGCTCGTCCACGCGCCGAAGTGAGGTCGAGCGCCTCGCGATGGGGTGAAGGTTTCCACATCCTGAGGAGCCCGCGAAGCGGGCGTCTTAAAAGGACGAGGACGTCCGCTCGCGACGTGTTTTCCTCTCCTTCATCCTGAGGAGGCCTCGAAGAGGCCGTCTCGAAGGATGAAGGAGAGGAAAACACTCCTTCATCCGATCACCCCGATTTTTCCGGGCGTCGGCGATCGCCATTCGCCTTCGACGGCTTGTGCGTCGCCTCCGCGCCTTCGATATGAGAAGGCCCGACGGTCCACGCCGGCGCGTCGCTCGCGGGAAAAGACTCAAGACTCGCTTCATAGACGACATCCGTCGCGCCATTCTCCCCGAACGGTTCGACCTCGATTTGATTGTCGACCCTCGCGACGCCTCCCACGCCCCGCGCTCTCAGTTCGGCTTCTCACGCTCCGCCGCCGAGCGAACGGACCCGCCGAGCCTGACCTCGGCGCCACGGATCTCGATCGAAATGCGCGCGAAATCGATTTCCGCGCTGCGGAACGCCTGCATGACCTCATATCTCGGGTCCGCCCGTTCAGGCTCGGACTTCATGACCTCGGCTCCTCGCCGAGCGCCCTTCCGCTTCGGGCTGCGCCCGAACAGCGGCGGCGCTCCTTCGCTCTTGTCGGCACATGGTTACAAACAGCGCAAAGGCCCCCGAGTTCCTCGAGGCGCGCAGCTCGGCCTATAAGAAAGCGTCCCGCCACGCCCCGACGCCGATGTCGTCTTTCGCCACCGGAGCGGGCGTCGGAACTCCGCGCTTGCTCAATCGGCGCGATCCGCTAGACAGGCCCGCGTCGATCGCTTCTCGAATTGCCAGGACGGATCACCGCTCGATGCTCGTCACGCGCGCCCCCGCGAAGATCAATCTCACGCTGCATATTCTCGGCCGACGCGCCGATGGCTATCACGAGCTCGAGAGTCTCGTCGCCTTTTCGGGCGGAGGCGATCTGCTGCGGCTCGAGCCCGGAGCGGAACTCACGCTCGCTGTCGACGGCCCGACAGCGGCGGCGGCCGGCGACGGCGCCGACAATCTCGTTCTGCGCGCCGCGAGACAACTCGCCGAGCGCGTTCCCGGGCTGCGGCTCGGCGCCTTTCGCCTCACCAAGCGCCTGCCTGTCGCCGCCGGCGTCGGCGGCGGTTCGTCGGATGCGGCCGCCGCGCTGCGGCTGCTCGCGCGGGCCAATAATCTCTCGCCCGACGATCCGCGCCTGTTGGACGCGGCCCGCGCCACCGGCTCCGACGTGCCGGTGTGCCTCGACCCGCGCGCCCGCTTCATGCGCGGCGCCGGCGAAGAGATCGGCGAGCGGCTGGGCCT
>PQAN01000078.1:1963-27960 GCA_003105285.1 Methylocystaceae bacterium | reverse complement strand
AAATGCGCGATGCGCTCGATCTCGCGGACGGCGCGCCGCTGCTCCGTCACATCCTCGACCACCGTCACGAAGGCGCCATTGTCGGCCGGCTCGCAGCGAAAATCGAAAATCCTCTGGCCGATCTGCCGTGAGAAGACATTGGTCTTCGGCAGCGCTGCATGGGATTCCCATTGCTCGGCGAAGGCGTGCCGGTCATCGTCCGACATCTGCGCCTTTTCGGCGATCCGCCGCGCCAGGGTCTCGAGCTTTTGCGGCGCCTCGTCCGCCTCGAGGCCGAAGAACTCGAACAGGCGACGATTGACGACGGTGAGCGTCTTGTCGGCGTTGCCCATGCAGAGGCCATGGCTCATGCTGTTCAAGGCGGATTTGAACCGCTTGCGCTGGAGGTTCGCATCGCGTCCGTTGCGCAGGGCGGCTTCGAGGTTGGCGTAGAGGAATTTCGTCGTCGACTTGACCGAAATCAGAAATAGAACGAGGAGAGCCGTGAGTCCCCAGTACCACGCATTGTAATAAAACAGGCAGGTGACGGCCATGGGCAGGAGGGTTCCAATCGCTTGTCCGAATACGATTGGCGGGCTTCCCGAATTCCGCGCGGCGAGGGCGCCGGCGCACGCCGTCATGATGACGATGCCGTAATATACGGTCATTTCGTCATGGTGCTGTCGAAAAAGAATGGCGGTTGTGACGCCGACCATGGTCATGAACCCGATGCCGCCGATGGCGTATCGAATTTCCCACATTCGGGCGTCATGTCTTCGCGCCGCGACGGAAGCGCGTTCGTGGGCGGTCAAGACGTAGATGCGATAGACCGCGAACGCGGCCATCAGCGCGAGGAGATAGGCGTAGATGGCGTCGCCAGTCGCAAAGAGAGCGATGACCGGAACGAGAAGCCCGCCGAAAACGCCAGCCAGAAACGATCCGGGCGTGCCGAAAAGTGTTTCGACGAGATCCGCGTAGATCTCGGTTTCCACCTCGTCGCGTGCGTTTCGGGCCGTGTAGGAGTCGCGCATCGGGTCATCCATGCGAGCTGAGTTCGCGTTTCTTCGCGCCGGTCGTCGGCTGCTCGAGAGGCGCGCCGGCGCTTCGGCTCGACATGCGCTTTTGAGCCGAGACGAGGCGCTCCATATGGCGAATGTCTTGTTCGGCGATGGCGTAGGAGCAGTCGGTCCAAAGCTCGGTGATCCGAATGAGCTCTTCATAAGTGACGGGGAAAAAACGCCGTCTGGCTTCGGCAAGGGCGCGGCGGCGGCTCCACCGCTCCTTGCCGCCTTCCAGCATCCAGCTTTTCGTCTGTTCGCGTATGCAGCCGTCGGGCGCGAGCACGTCGACGGCCCCCAATTCATACATTTCGGCGCCGGAATAGACCTTTCCGTCCGAAATGATTTCATGGGCCTGCGCAGTGCCGAGACGGCGCGTCAGCAAGGTCACGGCGCCCATGCCGGGAAACGTATTGAACGCCACCTCCGGAACTCCCAGCTTCGCCCCGTTCTCCGCGATGATGAAATCCGCTGTCAGAGCCGACTCGAAGCCGCCCGCCAGACACTGCCCGTGAACCGCCGAGACCGTGACGATCGGAAGTTCGAAGCTCGAGGCCAATCCGTAGATGACGTCGATACATGCGTAGGCATAGTGCAGCAGGGTGTCGCGATCGTGATTCCTGATGGCCGCGGAAAAAGTCGCGAGGTCGCCGCCCAGGTTGAACACGCCAATTCTATTCGATCCATGCACGAAGTAGCGGATCGGCCAGACCTCCGTGGCGCCGGCCTCGAACAGACCGCGCAGAGATTCCCGCACGTCCGCCATATCGGTGAGCGTCTGCAATTGATAATATGGAGGGGACGAGGCTTTATAGTTCATCCAGACCGATTGCGATTCGGCGTCATATTCGACGTCGAAATGCTCGAATTTCCAATTTGGAAACTCTGAGGGATTTCTGGGATTGTAGGTCAATACATTTTTTGTCATGGCCGCTCTGAACTGGTCGGGCAAGCCGTCCTGTAATCGTCGCCGCATTGCCCGGAGAGAAAAAACTTTGGGCCGAATAGTGGACCCAGTCCCGGTTATTTCATTACTGTCCCGCGCATCGCATCCGACGCCGAACGCCCACGCTTTCGGCCGAATGTCGCCACGAATTATGTTGTCGCTATGATGCCTGTAAGAGTTGCGACTCGCAACCTTTCTCACAAAAAGTTGTAAGTGTGGCGATTTCTTCGCGCGTGACGAGATCACCTCACTTCGAACCAAGTGGCGAGACCGGCGGCCTCATGCTCCAGAATATCGTCGTGCAGGGCCCATTTTCCAGGGCTGTCGGCGACGAAGGCGACATGCTTGGTCTTGCCCGGAGGCACGACGACGCCATTGCGCCAATAGGGCTCCCAACCGTCGTCGAGGTCGTGCAGCAGCCGCATCGCATGTCCATGCGTATGCATGACGATGGCGACATCGGCGCGATTGACGAAGCCGAGCGTGACCGGCGTCCCACGCTTTACCTGGAACAGAGGTGGGCCGCCATAGGCCTTGGTCGCGGCGCCGTTGATTCTCCAGGTCGCAGGCGCGCTTCCCGAGGGCGGCGGTTCGATGACGAGATCCACCTTTTTCGACGCCGCGAGTTTGATTTCCGGCGGCAGAAGCGGGTTTTGCGGCAGCGAGGCGATGGGCGGCCGCGCCGTGAGCTTCGTTCCCCGCGTGGTGAAAAGCATCAGATCGCGGTCCGGCTCGCCCAGGCCGCGCAGGATCAGCTTCGCCGCCGAGCCTTCGCTTTGCGGCAAGTCGAAAAGGATTTCGAAGCGCGCGCCGGGCGCGACGGGAATGGTGCGCCGGACCGGCTCGAAGGCGTCGCAGGGCTGGCTGTCGACCGCGACGACGAAAGGCTGAAGACCCTCGAATCCGATGAACATGATGCGCGCATTGGCGAGATTGGCGAGGCGCAGCCGCACGCGCGCGCCGGGAGGAAGGACATGTTTGGAAGGCGCCGGCTTTCCGTCGACGGCGACGAGCGTGCCGATGCGGCCGTCCCCCGCCGCCTGCTCGGCCGCGCCGAAGCCGCCGTCGATCCGTCCCGCCGCGTCGAGCCGCCAATCGTCGAGAACCGCCAGGAGGTCGGCGTCCGACGGGAGCGGCTGCGGCTCGTCGACGACGAGCAGGCCCTTCAGACCGCGCCCGAGGAGTTCGCCCGTCAGTGGCGAGACGGAGGGGCGATAGCAGAACAGTCCGGCGTCCGGGGCCTTGCGGCGATAGTCGAATTGCCCGCCCGGCGCGACGGCCGGCTGCGTCAGCGGCGCCACGCCGTCCATGGCGTTGTCGCCGCGCATCCCGTGCCAATGGATGGTCAGCGGCTTTTCCAGACGATTGACGAGACGCGCCGCCAATTCCGAGCCTTGGGGAATGCGGATCAGCGGCCCCGGCGCCGTTCCGTCGAAGCCCCAGATTTCCGTCGGCGCCGCCGGTTCTGGCAAAAGGCGCAGGCTCCCTTTGCGCGCCTCCAGAATGCGGAGACCGTCCGCGGTCGCCGGCGTTTCCGCTCGCGAATCGAGCGAGACGACGGTCGCGGCGATAGAGCTCAAGAAAGCGCGGCGGGAAACGGCTGAGGGCATGCTGGTCTCTCCGATCTCGGGACAAAGAAGCGTATGGCCGAGGCGGCCGAAGCGATCAACCACCGCCGGAACCGCGCGGTTCCAATGCGTCGAAGAGCGGCTCCGATATGAAGACATTTTCTTTAGCGCCCGCGGCGCGGCGTGCTATAGAGCGCCCGCCCGAGCCGGCGGACCGCTCTTCGAGCGGCGCGGTCGGGAGTCTTTGCTGCCTGTCCCTCGAAACCGGAACCCGGTTCGGCGAGCGGTCAGGCTCGAGGCGTTCGGCAGGCGCTATTCGTTCGGCCGAACGGTTCTGCTCGAGTGCGAGAATGCGTGAGAGCCGCGGGCGTGGCGGAACTGGTAGACGCGCCGGATTTAGGTTCCGGTGATGCAAATCGTGGGGGTTCGACTCCCTCCGCCCGCACCAGCCCTCGCAAGCTCGCGCAGCTCTCGGAGTTTTCCCGGCGAAACCGCGCCGGCGTCGTTATGGTTTGAGAAGGCGATCGACATGCAAGTGACACAAACCCTGTCGCAGGGCTTGAAACATGAATTCAAAGTGGTCCTGCCGGCCGGCGATCTCGCGGCCAAGCTTCAGGCTCAGCTCGCCGAGCTGCAAACCAAGGCGCAGATCAAGGGGTTTCGGCCCGGCAAGGCCCCGACCTCCTATCTGAAGAAGATCTATGGCAAGGGCATCATGGGCGAAGTCCTGCAGGACGCCGTCAACGAAGCCAATCGCAAGATCGTCGAGGACCATGGGCTGCGCGTCGCGCTGGAGCCGCGCCTCGATTTTCCGGGCGGCCAGGAGGAGATCGAGAGGGCGCTCGAGGCCGAGGGCGACTTCTCTTATTCGGTCGCTTTCGAGGTCCTGCCGTCGATCGAGATCGGCTCGTTCGACGACATCGCCATCGAACGGCCGGTCGCGCCGGTCGGCGACGACGAGGTCGCCAAGGCCATCGACTCTCTGGCGGAGCGGATTCGCGAGTTCGAGGAAAAGACCGGCGACGACGCCAAGGCAGCCAAGAGCGATCGCGTCACCATAGACTTCACCGGCAAGCTCGACGGCGAGCCCTTCGAGGGCGGAACGGGCGGCGACATCGATCTGGCGCTCGGTTCCGGCTCGTTCATTCCGGGTTTCGAGGAACAGCTCGAGGGCGCGGCCAAGGGCGAGCAGCGCATCGTCAAGGTGAAGTTCCCGGACGATTATTCCGTCGCTCATCTCGCCGGGCGCGACGCCGAATTCGACGTGACGGTCAAGGCCATCGCGGCGGCGAAGGAACTGCCGATCGACGACGCTTTCGCGGCGAAATACGGCTTTGAATCGCTCGCCGACCTGCAGAACGCCGTCCGCGGCAATCTGGAGGCCGACTACGCCAAGGCGTCGCGCAGCAAATTGAAGCGCGCGCTGCTCGACGCGCTCGACAAGAAATTCTCGTTCGAACTGCCCGAGGGCTTGGTCGAACAGGAGTTTTCGACGATCTGGTCGCAACTCGAGGCCGAGCGTAAGCGCAGCGGCAAGAGCTTCGAGGACGAAGGGACCTCCGAGGATTCCGCGCGTGACGAATATCGCAGAATTGCCGAGCGCCGCGTGCGTCTCGGCCTCGTCCTCGCCGAGATCGGGCAGGGCGCCGGGGTGAAGGTCGAGGACAAGGACGTGACCGACGCGCTCGTCGAGCGCGTGCGCTCCTTCCCCGGCCGCGAGAAGGAAGTTTGGGACTTCTACCGCAACAACCAGCAGGCTCTCGCCCAGATTCGCGCGCCTCTCTACGAGGAACGGGTCGTCGACCATCTGGTGACGAAGATCAGGGTCACGGACAGGCCGGTGACGCGCGAGGAGCTGCTGGCGGCCGACGAGGACGAAACCGCGACGCCGGCAGTTTGAGCCGCCGTCGGCGAGGCTTTTCCTCGGCGGCGCGGAAAGGGGCGTCCGGGAAGCCGAAGCCGGCGCCCCGGCCGCCTTTTTTGCGTTTTTGCGACTGGACGAGCTTCGGCAATATGATACCAACGGCCGGAAACGCGGGCGCGCTTTTTGGCTCTTGGCTCCATTCTTGAATTCCCGTCGGCGCAGGGAGACGCCGCGACATTTTCCAAGAATGGGGCGGCGGGTCCTCTAATGACGACGCCGGGCGCATATCGAGGGACGTCCTCATCGGAGTTTCCGTCGAGAGACGCTTTCCCGAGCGCGGGCCATAAAGTCGAGGAAGGCACTGAAAAGATGCGTGATCCAATCGATGTCTACAACCAATATCTGATCCCTCAGGTGATCGAGAACACGAGCCGCGGAGAACGCGGTTTCGACATCTATTCCAGGCTGTTGCGTGAACGAATCATCTTTCTGACGGGTCCCGTCGAGGACCATATGGCGTCCGTCATCATCGCGCAGCTCCTGTTCCTCGAGGCCGAGAACCCCAAGCGAGAGGTCTTCCTCTATATCAACTCGCCGGGCGGCGTCGTCACCTCCGGCCTCGCCATCTACGATACGATCCAGTACATCCGACCCAAGGTCGCGACGCTCTGCGTCGGCCAGGCGGCCTCCATGGGGTCGCTGCTGCTCGCCGCCGGCGAGGCCGGGCATCGCTTCGCCCTCCCCAATGCGCGCATCATGGTGCACCAGCCCTCGGGCGGCTTCCAGGGGCAGGCGTCCGACATCGTGCGGCACGCCGAGGACATCGTGAAGATCAAGAAGCGTTTAAACGACATCTATGTCCGCCATACGGGCAAGGACTATGAGACGATCGAGAAGACGCTCGATCGCGATCATTTCATGTCGGCGGAGGAGGCCAAGGAGTTCGGCATCGTGGATAATGTTCAAGTGAACCGTCCCGAAGAACAGACCGAAGCCAAAAACTAAAAGACCATTCCCGGCGCGCTCGCTTTCCAGTTTCGGAAACGTCGGGCGCGCCGTTCGCATGTATCGGGGCGCGCATGTTTCGTAAAATCCTCATCGCCAACCGTGGCGAGATCGCTTGCCGTATCATCAAGTCAGCCCGGCGTTTAGGGATCGCCACCGTCGCCGTCTATTCCGACGCCGACGCGGATGCGCTGCATGTCGAAATGGCCGACGAGGCCATTCACCTCGGCCCGCCGCCGGCCGCGCAATCCTATCTGCTGATCGACAAGATCATCGCCGCCTGCAAGGAGACAGGCGCGGAGGCCGTGCATCCGGGCTATGGCTTCCTGTCGGAACGCGCCGCCTTCGCCAAGGCGCTCGCCGACAACGACATCGTCTTCATCGGCCCCAATCCGCGCGCCATCGAGGCGATGGGCGACAAAATCGAGTCGAAGAAATTCGCTTCCGCCGCCAAGGTGAATGTCGTGCCGGGCTATCTCGGCGTCATCGAGGACGGCGTGGAGGCGGTCCGCATCGCCGACGAGATCGGCTATCCGGTCATGCTGAAGGCCTCGGCCGGCGGCGGCGGCAAGGGAATGCGCATCGCCTATAAGGCCGACGAGGTCGTCGAGGGGTTCAACCGCGCCCGCTCGGAGGCCGCCTCCTCCTTCGGCGACGATCGCGTCTTCATCGAGAAATTCATCGTCAATCCGCGCCACATCGAAATCCAGGTGCTCGGCGACAAGCACGGCAATGTCATTCACTTGAACGAGCGTGAATGTTCGATCCAGCGCCGCAATCAGAAGGTCATCGAAGAGGCCCCGTCGCCGCTGCTCGACGAGGAGACGCGCGCGACGATGGGCGCTCAGGCCGTCGCCCTCGCCAAGGCGGTCGACTATGATTCCGCCGGCACGGTGGAGTTCGTCGCCGGGCAGGACAAGAGCTTCTATTTCCTCGAGATGAACACGCGACTGCAGGTCGAGCATCCGGTGACGGAGCTCATCACCGGCATCGATCTCGTCGAGCAGATGATCCGTGTCGCGGCCGGCGAACCCTTGTCGCTGCGCCAGGAGAACGTCAAGATCAACGGCTGGGCGGTCGAGAGCCGCATCTATGCGGAAGACCCGACGCGCAATTTCCTGCCGTCGATCGGCCGCCTCGTCAAATATCGCCCGCCGGAGGAAAAGCGCGAAGGCGCCGTCACCGTGCGCAACGACACCGGCGTCACCGAGGGGCGCGAGATTTCGATCCACTATGATCCGATGATCGCCAAACTCGTCACTCATGGGCCGGATCGCCTGACGGCGATCGACGCCCAGGCCGGCGCGCTGGACCGTTTCGTCATCGACGGCATTCGTCACAATATTCCTTTCCTCGCCTCGCTGATGCAGCATGAGCGCTGGCGGTCCGGCCGACTGTCGACCGGCTTCATCGCCGAGGAATATGCGAGCGGCTTCGCCGCGCCGCATCCGGACGGCGAGCTGGCGCATGTGCTCGCGACGGTCGCCGCGCTCGTCGATCACATCGGCAACGAGCGCAAGCGCAAGATCAGCGGCCAATTGCGCCATGGGCGCCCGTTCGAGTTCGAGCGCGAGCGCGTGTGCGTGCTCGGCGAGCAGCGCTTCGACGTGACGCTCGACACTCAGGGCGAAGCCTTGATCGTGCATTTCGACGAGGAGGCGGGCCGCACGCGGCGCATTTCCTCGCATTGGCGCCCAGGCGATCCGGTCTTTCAGGGCGCGATCGACGGCGCGACGATCTTCGTGCAGGTGCGGCCGATCCTCAACGGCTTCGAACTGTCGCATCAGGGCGTCGGCGTCGAGGCGCGCGTCTACACCAATCGCGAGGCGGAGCTTTTCGCGCTCATGCCGAAGAAGAAGAATGTCGGCGCCTCCAAGCATCTGCTCTGCCCGATGCCCGGCCTCGTCAAGACGATCGACGTCGAGGAGGGGCAGGAGGTGAAAGCCGGCGAGGCGTTGTGCATGGTCGAGGCCATGAAGATGGAGAACGTCCTGCGCGCCGAGCGTGACGTGACCATCAAGAAAATCCTCGCCAAGGAAGGCGACAGCCTGGCCGTCGACGCGGTGATCATGGAATTCGCCTGAAACGCGAAGGTCGACGTCGGCGCAATTTGTTATCCTTGCGATCCGACGCCGGCTAGCCGCTCGTGCGCGGCCGGCCAGGAGTTGCTTGTCGCTTCGCTCGCTCGCCCTAGTTCGAGGATGGCCTCATAGGGACAGGTGGGAACCATGGCGAGCCTTTTGATAACGAGATTGAGATTTGCGGCCATCCTTCTGGCCTCGGTTTTCACGGCGCAGCCGGCGCTGTGCCAGCCTTCCGGTCTACGCCTTCTCATATTCGGCGACAGTCTCGCCACGGGCTTCGATCTGCCCGAGCAGGCGGGATTCACCCATGTTTTGGCGAGACGCCTGCGCGCGGACGGCTACGCGAATGTCGAGGTCATCGATGGTTCGGTGGACGGGAGCAGGACGGCGGACGCCGCGAAGCGTCTCGAATCGTCGCCGGACGAATACAAGGCCGATGTCATAATCGTCGAACTCGGCGGAAATGACATGCTGATCAAAGACAGCCCGGAAAACATCGCCCGCAATCTCAATTGGATCATCTCCGGCTTCAAGGCGCGTGGCGCTCGCGTCATTCTCGGCGGCATGCTGGCGAAGCCGGAATATGGCTTCGCCTACAATGTGCAATTCGACAGGATCTATCCCGCCCTCGCGGCCAGATGGGGCGCGTCGCTCTATCCGTTCTTCCTGCAAGGGGTGTACGGCCATCCGGGCCTCATGCAGAGCGACCACATCCACCCGAACGCCGCAGGCGTCGAGAGAATGGTCGCCGGCATTCTTCCGCTCGTCGAGCGAAACCTCGACGCGGCGGCGCGCCGCCGCGTCGCCCGCGCGCCGCGTTAGACGGGTGGGATCACGCGTCTTCCGGAAACACCCGCGTCACATGCCCCATCTTACGGCCGGGGCGCGCTTCCTTCTTGCCGTAGAGGTGCAGCGAGGCGCCATCCTCGTTCAGAATATCGCGCCATTTCTCCGCATCGGCGCCGATGAGATTGCGCATTTCCACACGTCCGTGACGGCGCGTCGAGCCTAATGGCCAGCCGGCCACGGCGCGCATATGCTGCTCGAATTGCGAGGTCACGGCGCCGTCCAGCGTCCAGTGGCCGGAATTGTGAACGCGCGGTGCGATCTCGTTGACGACGAGTTGCTCGCCCGCCGAGCCCTCGACAACGAACATTTCGACTGCGAGGACGCCGACATAATCGGCCGCATCGGCGATGCGCTGCGCGATCGCGACCGCCGCCTCGGCGGTCTCCCCGCTGATTTTGGCGGGCGCTGTCGTGACCGCGAGAATATGGTGCTCATGCACATTCTCGCAGACGTCATAGGCGCGAAACTCGCCGTTCTCGCCGCGCGCCGCCACCACAGAGACCTCGCGCGCGAAGGGGACGAAGCCCTCGAGGATACAAGGCGCGCCGCCGAGCGCGCGGAACGTCACCGCGAGATCCGCGCCGTCGCGCAAAAATATCTGACCCTTGCCGTCATAGCCGAAGCGCCGCGTCTTGAGGATCGACGGACGGCCGACCCGCGCCACGGCGCGGGCCAGCGCGCCCGCGTCCTCGACGCTCGCGAAGGGCGCGGTCTCTATGCCGAGGTCCCGCACGAATTCTTTTTCGGTGAGCCGGTCCTGCGTCAACGCCAGAACGCGCGGGTTCGGCCGCACGCGCGCGCGTGTTTCGAGGAAGGCGGCCGTGGCGGCCGGAACATTCTCGAATTCGTAAGTGACGACATCGACGGCGGCGGCGAATTTCGCCAGCGCGTCCTCATCCGAGAATTCGGCGAGCGTCCGGCTCGCACAGACGTCGAAGGCCGGATCGTCGGCGACAGGCGAGTAGATGTGCGAGAGCAGGCCGAGGCGGGCGCCGGCCGAGGCCAGCATCCTGGCCAATTGTCCGCCTCCCAATATGCCGATCGTCGCGCCGGGCCGCAGCATGTCCTGCGTCAGCCTTCGTCGGCCGGCGCCGTCGCGACGCCGTCTGTCTGCCGCTTGCGCCAGTCGGCGAGGCGCGCCGCCAGATCGCCGTCGCCGCGTGCGAGAATCGCCGCGGCGAGAAGCGCGGCGTTGATCGCGCCGGCCTTGCCGATGGCCAGCGTGCCGACCGGCACGCCGGCCGGCATCTGCACGATGGACAGCAGCGAATCCATGCCGGAGAGCGCCGCCGATTCGATCGGCACGCCGAGCACGGGAAGATAGGTCCAGGAGGCCGTCATGCCGGGCAGATGGGCGGCGCCGCCGGCGCCGGCGACGATGACCTCGAAACCTTCCGCCTCGGCGCCCTTGGCGAAAGCGCTCAACCGGTCCGGCGTGCGATGCGCCGATATGATGCGCGTCTCATAGCCGACGCCGAGCGCGTCCAGGGTCTCGGCGCCGTGACGCATCGTCACCCAGTCCGACTGGGATCCCATGATGATCGCGACAGGCTTCTTCGACTTCGCCACGGCGTGTCCGGTGGGCTGGAGCTCGTGAAGCACAGCGGCATAGACGAACCGCGGGCTCCGCGCAAGGCGGGCGTCCGCCGCCGTCAGGCGATGATGTCGGGCGTGAGCTGGTCTTCGAGATAGGCCAGCCGGTCGCGGAGCAGCAATTTGCGTTTCTTGAGCCGCTGAATCTGGAGCTGATCCACGGCGCCGACGGCGAGCAGGGCGTCGATGGCCGCTTCGAGATCGCGATGCTCGAGACGTATTCGCTCCACTTCGATCTGGATCGCGTTGCGTTCGGCTTCGCTGAGCTTATCGACCATGCCCCACCATCGCCCAACCCGATCTCGATCCCCGCTCGCCTGCGCATAGCGACCGGCGCGCGATTATCGCGCTTCGCCATATTCATCATCAAGCACAAATGCGCCCCGGAAAACGCATGTTCGTCAGTGGCGCTCGAGCTTGCCCGGAAGTCCGGACGGGCAGGGTCAGTCCACGGCGACGGCCCGCTCCAACTCGGCGCAGGCGTCGCCGTTGGCGCGGTCGAGCCGGAAAATGCGGTCCTGCGGCCCGAATTCGAGATAGGACGACTTCTTTTTCTGATCCGGCCCTCGCCAGCCGCCGACGCCGCTGTCCATAATATATAAGGTGAGCGAGGACCCGTCGGCGGCGATGTCGATCGGGAAGTCGCCGCCTTCTTCCGCCGAGCCGCCGATGCCGCCGCGCGCCATGCATTGCACGCCGGCGTCAAAGCGAAAAGCTTCGATCAGCCGCTTGCCCGTCACATCGCGATTGACCTCTTCGCTCCAATTGCAGCCGCCGACGACATAGAAGGGGCGCGCCTGATTTTTCTGGTGCAGCTCGATTCGCAGGTCGCGCGTGTCATCCGGCGAGTCCGCCAGTTCGTGACGAAGCGAAACGCGGATCGAGACGACGGTCTGGCCTCTATGAGCCCGCAAATGAGCGGCGTCGTAGTTGCGGACGAAACAGGCCCCGTTTTTTGGAACGGCTTCGACGAGCAGGTTTTTTGCCGTGGCGGCCTCCGTGGCGAGAGGCAGGACGACGAGCGCGCAGATCGTCGCGCGACGCGCAACAGCCATGAAGATCTTCTTTCTCAGTCGGCTGCGCCGCGAGCAAGGTTCGCCGACGCGCCATAAGCGTTCCGCATCATAGCGATTTCGGCGATCTTGTCGCCGAGCGGGCGCCAGTCGTCGTCGGCGGCGATCGGAGCCCAGATCGCTTCTACCTCGTCGATCAGCATCGTGCAGGGCGTCGTGCGCTGGAAATAGGGGTGCTCGAGGTTGGCTGACGGCGCGGGCTCGTGATCGGCCAGCGCCTCCAGCAGAGGCGCGAATTCCTGTGTCTCGTAGCGCGCCGCCTCGGGGCTCGCGGCCGCCCGCGCTCGGCTCGCCAGCCCTCCGCGCCAGTCGAAGAAAGTCTGCTCGAACGGCGCCCGTGTCTTGCCTAAGAATTCGAGCAGCGCCTTGGCGAGGGCGGCGTCCTTCGCGGCGTCCGTCGCCGGGCGTAGGCCGAAGCGCTCCAGCAAGGCGAGCTGGAACTCACGCTGGATGACGCTCTGATAATTCGCCAAGATTTTTTCCGTCCGCTCCAGCCCGACGAGCGGCAGGACGCATTCCGCGAGTCGCGTCAGATTCCAGCCGAGCGCGCCCGGCTGGCGGCCGAAGGAATAGAGCCCGCTGTCGTCGAAATAGGCGGCGGTGAATCGCGGGTCGTAATGAGGCGCGAAGCGCCATGGGCCGTAATCGAAACTTTCGCCGGTGATGTTGATATTGTCCGAATTCAGCACCCCATGCACGAAACCTGTCACCATATAGCGTGCGCCGAGCCTCGCGACGCGCGCCACGACACGTTCGAGAAACGCTTCCGCGCGGCGCTCCGCCGGCTCTGCGGCGAGGTCGGGGAAATAATTGGCGATCGTATAGTCCAGCAGCCGTTCGATCGCCGGCTCGTCGCCGAGATGGGAGAGGCGCTGGAACGTGCCGATGCGGATATGCGAGTGCGAGAGCCGCACCAGCACGCTGGAGCGCGTCGGGGAGGGCTCGTCGCCGCGAAACAGCGACTCCCCGGTTTCGATCAGGCTGAAGGTCTTGGAGGTGTCGACGCCGAGCGCCTCGAGCATTTCGGTCGCGAGAATTTCACGCAGGCCGCCTTTGAGCGTCAAGCGGCCGTCGCCTTGTCGCGACCACGGCGTTTTGCCGCTTCCTTTCGTCCCGAGATCGAGCAGCCGGCCATCCTCCAAATCGCGCAATTGCGCGAATAAAAAGCCCCGGCCGTCGCCGAGGTCGGGATTGTACATATGGAATTGATGGCCGTGATAGCGCAGCGCCAAGGGCTGCGGAAAATTGTCCGGCAGCGGTTCGAATCGCCCGAAATGGGCGATCCATTCGTCGTCCGTCAAGGTGTCGAGACCGGTCCGCGCGGCCCAGCGCCGGTTGCGAAAGCGCAGGATATGTTCGGGGAAGCAGGCCGGCTCGACAATGTCGAAAAAGCTGTCGCCCAGTTTCGCATGCAGCGTCTCGGCGCGGTAGCTCGGGGAGAAGGGCATGTGGTCGGCTCGGGGAAGAGGAAATTGTGAAGCTGCAGGACTCGTCCTCGCTGCTCCGTTGCAAGTCGGGCGCCCGAGGCGCCGCCGCAAGTCCTCCGGCTCGGACGCGAAAAACGTCCGTCCACAAAAAAACGAGGCGGAGATCGCTCTCCGCCTGTCGATCCATGCGTCCCGATGGGGAAAGTTCAATGCAAGGTTACGCCCTGCCGCAATCTGGCGATTTCGTCCTTGAGCTGCAGTTTCTTGCGCTTGAGCTCGTGGAGTTTCAATTCATCGCGCCGGCGATGATGCAGTTCCTGCTCGATTTCTTTCTCGAGCGCTTCGTGGCGGCGTTCGAGCTCGACGAGATGGCCTTGTAGCGACATTTTGGCGCCTCCTTTGGTTTCTTATGACGATAGAAGGACTTTCGGAGTGTGACACAAACTCGTCATCCGGCAAGGGGCCGCATGAGGCGGGGGAGCAGGAATTTTTTGTCGAGACGCCGCTGTTTGGAAAGAATTAATTGATTTTTCTGCGCTTCGTCCATGTTGCCGCAGGCGTGGCGGAGTTTTTCGATCAGCGCTTGCGCGCTCCGCCTCGAGCCATTATACCCGCTGCACTCGCGCCGCCGTTCTCGACAAGGCGGCGCCGGGGGCGCGTAGCTCAGCGGGAGAGCACTACGTTGACATCGTAGGGGTCACAGGTTCAATCCCTGTCGCGCCCACCATTTAAATCAGACGCTCGCTTCAAAATCGGCGCACGGGAGCGCCCCGCGTTGCGGCGGAGTGTGGAGCAGGGCGCCGAGCCTTCCTCCATCTTGCGAAATGAAAAGTCAGACCGCCGCTATCGTCTGGAGCGAACGACGGCGCAGCCGGTGTTCGGGTCGCCCTTGTCGGTGGGCTCGAGGAAGGCCGCGCAATCGAAATTCGGATCGACCGGCGGGGGAGGGGGCAGCGGCCCTATCGGCCCGTCCGGCGCCGAGACGCCGAAGCTCGCGGCTGGCGAGCCGCCGTGGAGATCGGCGCTCGTGCGTTCTCGAGTCATGCGCGGATTGATGGATGCGTCCTTGCGCAGCGCCGAGCGCGCAGAAAAATTCAGACCTGTGGCCAGGGGAACGACGGTCGCCTCGCGCTCCGATTTGACCGTGATGCGAAGCCCTTGTTGTCGCGGCGAAAAATAGACAGCATTCTTTTTGCCGGCCCAGCCGTCGGCGCCGCGGAAGCCGAGCGAGCAGCCTCCGACGCCATAGGCCTGTTCGCAGACGCCGCGCTGCGGAAAGCGCGGGGCTTTCTCTTCGAATTCCGCTGCGGCGTTTTTTTCCGCAAAGCCGCAGATTTCCGCCGGAAGCCGGCCGCTCGACACGCAATTGCGCGCGGACGAATAGGTGAAGCTCCCCTTCGAGACGTCGGCCAGCGCCGGAGAGAACGCCGGCGGCATGATCAGCGCCGGCAGGAGCGCCGTCATAGACACGAGTCTGGACGACGACTTCCTTGTCAAAGCACTATATTTGCAAATCATTTTGGTGCAGACCGGTTCGAATGGCCGGCTCTCGCCCGACGCCGCCGCATTCCTGAAAGCCTCGCTCGCCTCTCTGGCGAAACTGTGATGGCGCGCCTACGCGCTTGCCGTCGAATCTCGCGTCGCATACCAAAGAAGCACTTCGCTCGCGCCGCACGGCCTACCGGTAATTCCACTCGATGAAAAGAGGATATTGACGCCTCGCGCGCCTGGCTTCTATCTACCTCTGATTGACCCTGGGGGAGCCTTGCCGTGAAATCGATTCTGCTATCCGGCCGAAAGGGCTTTACTCTTTTGCTCTGCATCGCGCTCATGGGTTGTGACGCGGGCATGAATCTGGGCCCGATTTCGACCGAAGAGCGCGAGGCGCTGATCCAGTCCGCGGCGACGACATCGCCGAATCTGCAGCCGGGAGAAAAAATCAGAGTCACCGTTTTCGGCGAGGATCGCCTTTCCGGCGAGTTCGAGATCGATCCCGCAGGATTTGTCTCCTTGCCGCTGGCCGGCACGATCAAGGCCGCCGGCCTCAGCAAGCCGCAACTCGAACAGGAGCTCGCGAAGAAATTCCGGGGCGAATATCTCCGCAATCCGAAAGTCACCGTCGATGTGGCGAGTTTCCGGCCGTTCTACATCCTCGGCGAAGTCGGCAAGCCCGGCGAATATCCGTTCAAGAGTGGACTCAATGTCATGAGCGCTATCGCTCTGGCCGGCGGCTCGACATACCGGGCCAGCCGCTCCAACGTCCTCATCCAGCATATCGGCGAGCCGGGGTTCAAGGAATATCCGCTGTCTCCGACGATTCCAATCCTTCCCGGCGATCTCATCCGCGTGCCGGAACGCTATTTTTAGGCCTCCGCGCCGTCGTTCTCGGCGCAAGGCGGCGAAATCGGCGTCGTGGCATTTGTGTAACGTCAGCGGGAAATTTTTCCAGTCGCTTTGACTTGAAGGCTGGCGTCGCCTTATAAAGAGACTGAAATTGGGGTGGCAATTGTGAAATATCTTTTTCGACAAAGAAGAGTTGCGGCTCTTGTTGCAGTCGTTGGACTCGCTCTGTGCTCATGCCCCGTCGCCGCGCAGGACGCCGTCGTCGCGACGGCCGCCGCTTCCGGCCCCAATCCCGAGCAGGGCATTCCGATCGAAGGGTGGATGGTCTATCCATCATTCTTCGTCGGCGCTGTTTTCAACGACAACATCTATTCGTCCCCGTTCAATCGGCGGTCGGCGGTCGGCGTTCGCGTGCGGCCGTCTCTCGAGGCCAATGTCGACAATGGTCTTCATAAGACGACCGCCTATTTCACGGCCGACGCCCAGCTCTACCCGGGATTTGGCGCGGAAACTCGCTTTTATCCGACGCCGACGACGTATGTCGCTCCGACCAATGTGACGGGTCGGGTCGGCATCGGTCACATATGGACCCCATTGAGCGATCTTTCGGTCTATTTCACAGCCGATTACACGCGGCAGAGCGGTCTCTTCGGCTCGAATTTCGGAGCCGGCGCGCCTTCTGTCTATATTCCGGGCGCCTATACGGTTTCCGGCGCTCAACAATATGCGAATCAGTTCACGGGCTCGCTCGCCGTCGAAAAGAAGTTCTCCAACTGGTTCGTGCGTGGAACGACGGGCGTTCAGTATGTGTCTTATGATAGCCGGCCCAGTGGTTTCTCTTCCCTTGTCGGCGGGGTCGTGAGCAATGGCTATGCGCAAGACGGGCTGAGCTATACGGCCTCTCTCCGGGGCGGAGTGTGGGTGACGCCGCAGGTCTACGCTTTCGTCGAGCCGGGGGTCGATCTCCGCCGCTATCAATATTCGATCTCGGACACGAATGGCTATCGTGTGGTGGGCGGTCTCGGTTCGGACCTGATCAGCCTGTTCCGCGGCGAGGTCTATGGCGGCTACCAGGGTCAGTCGAGTGTGTCGGGCCTGATCGGGGGCTCGATTTCGCGTCCGACATATGGCGCGCGCCTCTTCTATTACCCGACGCCGTTCTTCACCCTCACGGCCAGTGTCGATCAGACGCTCGCCGCCGCGGCGGCGCCGTCGCCGATCGCCGCAGTCTTGGGGCGGGCATCGACGGGAAGTCAGAACCTGCAGGTGCGCGTTCAGGGAGACTATGCGTTCTCTCCCTATTGGACGGCTTTCGTCCGTGGCGGTTATGGCGAAACCCGCTGGACGAATTCGACGCGGGTCAATACGGCCTGGGTCGCGGGCGCCGGCGTGAGCTATACGTTCTGGCGGAATATCGCCATCACGCTCGATTATCAGTTCACGCACACGGGTGCGAGCGGGGGAAGCCTGTTCGATCCATTGAATCTTTTCGATTCGTCGGCCTGGGGATATGCTCAGAACGTCGTGTCGGCTGGTTTCACTTATCGCTATTGATTGCTTCCAGGAGGCGAGCATGAAGAGGGCAACATTCCTGTTTATGGCGGCCGCCGTCGCTCTCTGGTCCGCGGCTCCCGCCGTCGCACAGCAGTCGAGCGGCGCCCGTTCCGCCGGCGTAGCGATTCCCGCCAATCTCGCTGCGCTGCTTCAATCCAATCCGAATGGCGGCGATGAGCTCAGTTCGGCCATTGCGGATCTGCTGACGAATGATCCGGCTGCCGCGCCGTCTGTTGTCGCTTTGGCCAAGCGCGGCAATCCTGACCAGAAGGCGGCGATCGCGGTAGGAGTATTGCGCGCGCTCACCTTGTTGCGCGCGACGAATCCTGAAGGCGCGCGCGTCATCCGGGCGGCTTTGCGCGACGCCGATCCGGTTTTTCGCGCTATCCTTGCCGCTCTCGAGGCGCGGCTCTATGCGGAAACTGGCCAAGGCTTCGGGCGTGGCGATACGCTCTTCTTTGCGGGCGGCGGCGGCTTTTCCTCTGGCGGCGGCGGCGGGAGCGGCAGGAACCCGTTCGTCAGCCCCAATTGATGGCCTCCTGATTTCAGCGATTCGATGAGATCGAGTTAATTTCATCTCGCGCGCGAGCGCCGAGAGGCCTGCTGTTCGGGGCGCTGGTGAATATTGGCGGCGGCGTCGAAGCGGTTTCAGGGGGCAGGCTTTTGTGTTCTGATATGCAGTCTGTGAACCGCCCATCTTTTCGCAATGGCATGACCGCCAAACAGGGAGAGCGCTGGTACGTCGTCCAGACTCTCGCGAGGCGCGAGGCTGGCGTCCTGCTCCAACTTCAAGCGCAGAGATTTCGCGCTTTTTTGCCGAGAATGACCCGCACCGTCCGTCATGCCAGAAAATTGCGGAACGCGCCGGCGGCCGTGTTTCCCGGCTATTTGTTCGTGACGCTCGACTTGCAGCGGGAGCGTTGGCGCTCTATCAATGGAACATATGGGGCGGCGGGGTTGATCATGGGCGCTGAGTTACCTTTGCCGGTTCCGAGAGGAGTCGTCGAAACGCTCCTCGACTATGTCGACGAAAGTGGCATGTGCCGTTTCGATCGCGATCTCGTCGAGGGCCAGTCGGTCCGAGTGATGGCGGGCCCGTTTGCGAATGCGATCGGACGACTCGTCCGTCTCGACGGCAACGGAAGGGTCCGTGTGCTGCTCGACATAATGGGCGGCGAAGTGCCCGCGAATCTCGCGAGATCGGCGCTCCAGGCCGTTTGACTTTGACGCGCCGAGGCGCGGGGATGGGGAGTTTATCGACGGGTGAAACGCTGGTTTCACCCGAACGGCGGTAGCATGGGACGATGTCATTGAGGTTCCTATCCGTCTCATCGCGGGAAGCGCGGTCGAAAGGGCTTCCCGATTTCGACGACCCCGAGGCTCATGCCCGCTTCGACGATCGGAACTCTCTTGAGAGATTGCTGGTTCAGGATCCAGTCGAGACAATCCTGTTCGTCGCATTTGTCGCCGGACTCGCTTGGGCCCCTTTTTGGCTCGGCGGCAACCGGCTGCCGGCCTGGGGCGTAAACGGCGTTCTTTTCCCGGCTCTGGTCTTGTTGTACGAACTCAACATCCTCTTCACTGGACGCCGCCATCCCGTCTCGATCCAGCAACTTGCTTGGCCGGCGGGGCTCTTCTCTCTCTCCGTGCTTTGGATATTCGTCCAGACGTCCACATCGGTTCCCGCGCCATTGGCGCATCCGATTTGGGGAATGGCCGCTGATGTTCTCGAACAGCCGGTCGTCGGCTCCATTTCCGTCAACCGCGGCGCGAGTTCCTTGGCGCTCATTCGTCTCTCGACGGCGGCGTGCGCCTTTTGGCTCGCCCTGCAACTCTCGCGGAACTCCTTGCGTTCCCTGCTGTTGCTGCGAGCGATCAGCCTCATCGTCGCCGGCTATTCCGCTTACGGGCTTGTTCTCGCCGCTTTTTTTTCCGGAACAATACCGCTTTTCGACGCCCCGGATATGGGCGGATTTCTTCGCTCGACCTTTGTCAATCGCAATAGCTTCGCGACCTATTCGGGGCTGGGGCTTGTCGTTACGATCGCGCTGACGTTGCGTCTGTTCAGGCATGAAGTTCCAGAGACGACCGGCGTCCGTTATTACCGCGTGGCGAAATTCGTCGAGGCGACGGGCCGCCGCGGCTGGATTTTGCTCGCAACGGGCTTCGTCACTCTGGTGGCGCTTCTCGGCACTATATCGCGCGGCGGCGTTCTCGCGACCGCGCTCGCCGTCTTTGCATTCTTCGCGCTGTCTTTTTCCCGACAGCGCCGACGCCAGAGCGAGCGCATCGAAGCGATCGTCTTCGTCACCGTCGCGCTCGTCGGGACCTTTGCATTTTTCGGCGATTTGATAGTGGGGCGCATCGGCTCATCAGGCCTCGAAGACTCGAACCGTGTCGCGGTCTATCAAATCGTCACCCGCGCGATCCTGGATACGCCTCTATTGGGCTTTGGCTATGGCGCCTTCGCAGACGTTTTTCCGATGTATAGGGACGGGTCGATCGGCGCGCGGGGCGTATGGGACAAGGCGCACAATACTTATCTGGAAGTCTGGCTGGGCCTCGGTCTGCTGTTCGGCTCGATGTTGATCGGCGCATTGGGCTGGATCGTGGCCAAATGCTTCAGCGGCGCGGTCAAGCGGCGCCAGAACGCCACGCCGGCCATCGTCGCCGCGGCCGCTTCTCTGCTCGTCGGCGTTCACGCCTTGGTCGACTTCAGCCTGCAGATCGAAGCCGTCGCCCTCACTTACATGGCGCTCCTCGGCGCCGGCGTGGCGCAGGTCGAGAGCTCGCGCAAGTCGATCTCCGACTAGCGCTGGCCGAGATCGAAAGAGAATCGAAGCAGGAATGCTCAATCGTCTCGAGACATCACACGATCTCGCCGCCCCGGCGGAGGCGGGCGGCGGCTTCGATATTCATGCTCTCGTCAATTTCGTCTGGCGGCAGTGGAAGCTCATCGCCAGCGTGACGGCGCTCGCCGTCCTCATCGGCGCCGTCAATATCGCGCGTACCACGCCGCTCTACACGGCGACGGCGCAATTGCTTCTGGATCCCCGCAAGGAAAAAGCCGTCGGCCAAGACGTCATCATGTCGGACGCCATTCTCGATTTGCCGACGCTCGAGAGCCAGATCGCGATCATCAAGTCGAGCGCTCTCTTGCGTCGCGTCGTCGAGAAAGAGCGCCTCGCCAATGATCCGGAGTTCGGCGCATCGCCCACCGGGGCTGACGGCGGAGTCGGTCTGCTCACGACCGTGCGGTCCTTCTTCTCCCGTAGCGCGGCGTCGGATCAGGCGTCGACAAAAGACAAATCCGTGGCCGCGCCACTCGATGCGCTGCCCTCGGAAGTGATGAGGACGATCGAAAGCGTCAAGGGCGCCGTCGCCGTCGCACGCGCCGGTTTCGCCTATGTGATCAACGTATCCTTTACTTCGGCGGATCCCGCCAAAGCCGCCCGCCTCGCCAACGCCGTCGCCGACGCTTATGTCGTCGACAAGCTCGACGCGCGCTTCGAGGCGGCCAAGCGGGCGTCGAGCTGGCTCTCCGATCGCCTTGTCGAGTTGCGCCAGCAGCTACGCGAATCGGAGGAAGCCGTCGCGCGATTTCGCGCCGACAATAATCTCTCCGGCGTGACGTCCGGCGTGACACTCAATCAGGAACAGCTCGCGCAGCTCAATGGCAGACTTGTCCAGGCGAGAGCCGAAGCGGCGGAGAAAAAAGCGCGTCTCGACATGCTGCAGAAAATCGAGGCGCGCGGCGGCAATATCACGTCTCTTCCAGACGTCATCAACGGAGCCATCGCCGATCTGCGCAAGCAGGCGACCGATCTCTCGCGTCAGGAGGCCGATCTGCTCGCGCGCTACAGCGGCAACCATCCGTCGGTCGTCAATCTTCGCGCGCAGGTCGCCGACGTCAATCGCGCCATCAACGTGGAGGTCCAGCGTCTCGCCGCCAATATTCGCAATGAATATGAACTCGCCAAGGCGCGGCAGGAGGCGGTCGAGCGCACGTTGCGCGAGGTCACCGGCGCAACGGACCTGGATAACACGAAGGCGATCACATTGCGGGAATTGGAGCGCTCCGCAGCGGTCAACAAGAGCCTGTTCGAGGATTTTCTTCAACGCGCGCGCGTGACTCAGGAACAGTCGACCTTCGAGGCGCGCGATGCGCGTGTCATCACGCCGGCGCTTCCGCCCGGCGTTCCGACTTCGCCGAAGAAGACGCAGATCATGTTGGTTGCGCTGATTCTCGGCTTGATGGCCGGAGCGGGCGGCGCCTATACGCTCGAATTGTTCAATGCTGGCTTCACGACGCCGCGACAGGTCGAAGACTTGCTCGCCTTGCCATTGCTCGCCTCGATTTCTAAAATGGAGGCGCGCGATCTTTCCGTGGATGGTGCGCGGCTGACCATTCCCGAATATCCGCTCGCAAAGCCGCTTTCGCGCCTCAGCGAAGCATTTCGCTCTCTACGTAGCGCCATACAGATGAGCGATGTCGACAATCCGCCCAAAGTCCTGCAATTTACGTCGACCGTTCCCGGGGAGGGCAAATCGACGCTGGCGCTCGGTCTTGCGGGTTCCGCTGCGCAAGCTGGTCTCAAGGTGCTCATCATCGACGGCGATTTGCGCCATCCGTCCGCTTCGCGCTTTTTCGACGCCGACAAGAAAACCGGGCTCGTCGAATATCTCGTCGGCGAGGCCGAATTGAAGTCGGTCGTTCTCTATAGCGACAGAATGAAATTGTGGTTTCTGGCCGCCGGCGGCAAGACGCAAAATCCGCCGGATCTCCTCGCGTCGGAGCGATTGAAGGCGTTGGTCGCCGCATTGCGGCGCGAGTTCGATCTCGTCATCATCGACACTCCGCCGCTAGGACCGGTCGTCGATCCGTTGATCGTCTCTCATCTCGTCGATAAGGTGATCTTCGTCGTGCGCTGGGCCTCGACGGCGCGCGAGATGGTGCTTCACTCGATCGAGCGTCTGGCGGGTCATAAGAAAGTAGCAGGGATTATTTTCAACCAAGTTATCGATTCTCAGGCGCAAAAATACGGCAAATACGCCTATTCCTATTATTATGGCGGTCGTTACTATAAGAAGTATTATTCCGAGTGATCCCTGTCAGAGAACTGCGCTTTTGGACGGCCTTGGCGGCGATCGCGCTTTGCGCCTTCACCATCTCACGCGCCGTGACGATGGTGATTTACGGCTTGCCCGAGCTCACGGCAGACGCAGCGACCGCGAAAGAAAAACTCGGCCCCTTCGCCGATGATCCGGCTGTCGGATTCCTAGCTCGAGCGAAATTGCTCGAATTGGAGCAGAGCGAAGACGCGGCGCGGAGAGCCGCTGATTTGCGCGATCTCTTGATATTGACGCCGCTGTCCAGCAGCGCATGGCTCGAACTGGCGCGCGCGCGCCTCGGGAGCGGGGAACCCGATGAAAAGGTCGTGAACGCGCTCGCCATGTCCAATTTAGTTGGACCGAACGAGGGCCGGCTCATGGCTGCACGCGCCGCCTTCGGCTTCCCGCTCTGGCCGGTTCTACCGCCGGAAGCCCGCAAGACGCTGACCAACGACTTGATCGGAGGCTGGGGAGCGATGCCAGACGCCGAGCGTCAAGGGCTGCTGGCACTGTTTTCGCTGGCTGGGGGAGGAGTTCGGGAAGAGGCGCGCGCGGCGTTGCTGCTCGCCGGCAGGGAGGGGACAGCGATCGCCCGGGCGCTCGGGCTCGGAGATTCGAAGAGAACGGCGCCGGCGCAGTGACAATTCGGATGTTCATGAAATGAACGTCATCGCACGTGAACAGACCATGAGTTTAATGTGAAGTTACCGATCCGCACGCTTGAATTCATCGCGCGCCATCCACTTGCGTCGCGCCGTCGCATCGCGGCCTTCTATCGCTACGCTTGGTGGCAGACCCGCTCAAGGCTGCAGACAGAAATCGAATTTGATTGGATCGAAGGCTCAAAGCTTATTGTCAAACATGGGATGACTGGGGCGACTGGGAACATCTATTGCGGTCTTCACGAGTTCGCCGATATGGGGTTCTTGTTGCACCTCCTGCAGCCGGGCGACGTCTTTATCGACGTCGGCGCAAATATTGGCAGCTACACGATCTTGGCTACCGCGGTGTGCGGCTCGCAGGCGATCGCGATCGAGCCGGATCCGAACACAATGGAAGCGCTTCGACGCAATATTCGGGCGAATGGAAAAGAGGGCCAGGTCGAAACCGTTCAAGCTGCGCTGGGCGCCGCCCCAGGAGTCGTGCGGTTCACCGTTGGCCACGACACGACAAATCGGATTTCCAACAGAGACGACGAACCACTGCAATCTGTGCCGATGCTTACTCTCGATAGCCTGGCCGCAAGCAAGCAGCCCCAGCTAATCAAGATGGACGTCGAGGGATTCGAGGCGGAGGTTGTCGCAGGAGCATCAGTGACGCTCAAGAACTCGTCTCTTCTGGCGATCATAACCGAAAATGCAGAACCGAGGGTCAGAAGTGCGATCGAAGCGGCCGGGTTCGTCGAGCAGGTTTATGATCCTTATTCGCGGACGCTCGCACGACCTGCGACGACGCAAGCTCGCGCGTCCAACAATTTCCTTTTCGTGCGTGATATCGACGAAGTACACAGTCGCATTTCGGCAGCACCCAAGCGAAACATTGTCGGAGTCGTCTTCTGAGGAGGGCAGTGAATTGGACGCCGCCGTCGACATGCGGCGCCGACGCCGTCCTGCCCGGATGGCATCCCCGATCGTTGCTCAGATGAATCTTCGTCTGACGTGAGCCTGTTACGCGGCATCCGTGACCGTTGCTCGCGCCGCGGTGTCCTCATCCTCGGAGGAATCCTCGGCGGAGGAAGTTTCGGTGTACGAAGCGCGGCAGCCGCGCCCGCCGCGGCGGGCGATGAGGCTCGTGGCTCACCGATAGCGCCGCGCGTCAATGGCAGCGACAGCAGGCTTGCAGCCCCGATGCTGGTTGTCAGCCGCACTACCGCTTCAGCGATGCGCATCGATCGGGAGGTCGAGGCGATCGGGACGCTGAGTTTCGCCGCGGCGGGCGACCGCGGCGGACAGACCTATATTCGGGTGAAGGTCGGTTCCATCGGTGCCTTCCAGTCTGCCGACGGGGCCTGGTGGCGACCGGTCGGGCACCCGCTGCGGCCGGAACAGTTCGGCGCTCGCGGCGATGGCTCCGGAGACGACAGCGCCGCAATCAACGAGATGATTCGCTTGGCCGCCTCGTGGCAGCAGGGTCACGGCGAGACAGGCGTCAGCGTAACGAAAATGCTTCTTTCCGGCTCCTACCGGATTTCGTCGCCGATCCAGCTCTGGAACGAGCAGGACGGTGCGATCCGCTACGGCACATTCTGCCTGGAGGGCGAAACGGCCTCCTATGCGCTCGCCAGGGCTCCCGAAATCGTCGCTGACTATTTCGATCGCCCTATCATCGCGATGCATGGAATGCGGATGACGGAGCTAAAGAATTTCACCTGTCGCCGCGTCGCTCAAACCCGGATCCCGACACCGCGCGAACTGATGAATGAAAGATCGGAAGGCCCCAAGCCTCCCTGGTGGAACCCCACGGGCAACCTAGTCGACCTGCAGTATTCCATGTCGGCAGGCGTCGCAATCGATCCGTTTTCGTCGGCACCGCCTCCCGACGGCGGCTATAGGGGCTGGTCGCGCTACTACTCGGATGATGCAGGCAGCGGCGCTAAATCCTCGCTTATTTCGTTCGAGGGTATCCACGTGCACGACAATGTCGTCGGCGTGGCGATCGGGTGCGCGCACGACGGCAACCTAGTCGACAACATCACCTTCGACCACTGTCTGTTGGGACAAAACAAGGTAGCAATCGCCATTGGTACTGACCAAGCAAGGGGCGGCTGCGTCCGAAACTGCCATATAGTAGGCGTCGAGACCATGTTCGATGGCTCGACCTACGGTCAAAAGGTCGGCGTCATGCCGACTGTGATCGGCGGCGTCCTCGACATTTGCAAATGGCTCGTCAATTTTGGCAACGGCGCATCGCGCGGAGTCGGGACGATGACGGGGACATATTCCGAAGCGATCTGGTCGCTGGGGTTCTGGGCGGGCGGCTTTCCGCTCACCCTGACTTCGTGCCACCTGAAGTTCTGCTCAAGCGAGGAAAACCGGTGCGCGCGCGTGGCACACTTCGTTGGCCAGAATCTGATCCTTTCCGGAGGAAGCTGGAGCTTTTATCGCGGCCGCGCAGAAAAATGCTTCATTGCAAATGCCGGACCGGTCCGATTGGACGATTGTGCTTTCGACGATCAGCCAGTTTTTGCCGATCCACTGAGCGTCGATATCACTAGAATGCCGCTTTACTACGTCTCTTATGGGCGGCAGTTTGGTGTTGCAATGCAGCAGACCGCTCTGATCGCTAATATGACCGGACCCGGTATGTCTGCCTGTCATACGCCGACGGGCGCAACGACCACATTTGTCGGCCCGCACAGCGCAGTCGTCTTCAAGAATCTTGTGGCGCCGATCCAGACACCAATCGAGACATCTTCAGTAAGCAACAACGGTGACGGGACCGGCGAGTTTAGGACGAAAGATGCGGGCGCATACAGGGTTGGCGACTATCTGTGCGTCGCCGGACAACTCCACAATGTGCGGACGTGCGATCCGAGTGTGCGT
>PQAN01000078.1:0-1907 GCA_003105285.1 Methylocystaceae bacterium | reverse complement strand
CATCGATGGTTCGACAATCTCACTTGGCGAAATGCTCGCGGAAGTTGTGTCGGGAGGGATGACGATTTGCCTGGGGCCGCGTTTCGGTTCTTTCCACGCGCGATCCACCGGCGCAATTGTCGCGGGTTCAGAGACGATCTCATCGGTGACGAATGTTGAGACATGGTCGCCAGGGCAACGGGTCCGCGTTTTCGCGGACCAAGATCCGGTAACTGAGATCGGACCGGCGGGAGCGTATATCGTTGCTGTTAATCGGCAGGCGGCGACATTAACACTGTCTCGCAAATTGATCGTGACGGCCGAGCGCACGCGACTCTGCGATGCGTTGCTGACCGTCGAACATCATGTCGTCGGCGCACCGGCGGCACCTGTTACCGGTGTTCACTGGTCGGGAGATCGTCTGATGATCGTCGGCGGAGCGTCTCTATCCTATGGTTCGAAGCAGCAAGTGATTACAGGTTTTGTTTGCGTCGAAAGCGGCAGTCCAGGGGACTGGCTGCCGATCTATAATTAGGCCCTCTCTTTTTTGCCAACCGCCGCCCCAGTTCATTATTGCCCAGAGTCTTCGATTTTCGGTCGTCCGAACCGGGGCCGTCGCGTGCAATCATGCTGAGTGACATCTCGGTCCGCAGGTCGGTTTCAGTTTCGATTGGCAAGGACCCGTCGCAGTGCGATCCTTTCTATCTGGAACTGGTGCGTCTTTTCGAAAGCGATCCCCTGGCCTCTCCCTATTGCCACCCCTTGTGGGTGAGCCTGCTTGGGGCCGCCTTGGGACGGGACGTCTATTGGTGCCTTGCTCGAGCCGGTTCGCGCTTGGTTGCAGCGTTGCCGCACTTGCGCCGGGTCGAGCGCTTTCCACCTGTAACCGTGGTCGAATCATTGCCATATAATTGTTACGCAGCCCCGCTGATGTCGCAGGAACTGGACGCGGCGGGGGCGGTTAGTGCGGCCCGGGCGCTGTATCAGAAGCTGTCGGGCGCCGCCGTCATTTCGCGCGCTTACCCACCTGAATGGCTCGATGAACGAATAGCCTTTCCCGCAGCGGCCGTGGTGAACCCGCGAGCGTGTTCGGAACAAATCTACGTCAAACGTCTCGACTTGCTTGCGAGCGAGCAGGCGCTGCGTTCGACCTACACCAAGCACCATCGCAAGCAACTGGCCGTAGCGGAGCGTTCTCCGTTAGAATTCTATCGCGCAAAGACCCAGGAAGATCTGAGCGCCTTCTACGACCTGCTCGGCGAGACGATGTCTCGAGCGGCAAAACCCATCAAATTCTCGCATGAGATGGTGGTGGTCGGCGGCCAGCAACTTATCATGAGTGGCGTAGGAACCTGCTATCTCGCCAAGCTTGATGGGGAGTGCTGTGCGGGAGCATTCGTGCTCAGCTCGAAGGCGGTGACAATGTACTGGCTCGGTGCCACAACAAGCGACAAGCGTGCACTGGCTCATTTCCCGGCCTATTTCTTGTTACATCAGGCTCTCCGGGATTCCCTGCAGCAAGGGGTGCGAATGTTTGAGCTAGGCGCCGCGCCGACCCAAGGCCTTCTGGACTTCAAGTCGAAATGGGGTGCCAAGCCTGTGAGCCAGTTTACTTATTCAATGGGCAGCAATTGGGTTCAATCAGCCGCAGGGCTGCGATCCCGTCTGATGCGGTGCAGGCTTCGCTCCAAAGCCTGACCGGTTCTGAATGATACGCTGGTCGGCCTGAGTTCTTTGACGCGCGTGCAGGCCGCAGCCGGTGCCGCCGTGTGGCGCTCCGCCTTTATACGGAATGTGGCGACGCTTGCGAGTGGGCAGGGCTTGGCCATGGCCATTCCCATCCTCGCCGCGCCGGTGCTGGGAAGACTTTACCGTCCCGACGACTACGGTCTGCTCGGTGCCTATATGGGGTTGGCCGGCGTGTTCTC
>PQAN01000077.1 GCA_003105285.1 Methylocystaceae bacterium | reverse complement strand
GTCAGCACCACCAGCGCGTCCGCGCCCTCCAGCGCCTCGTAGGGATGCTCGGCGTAGTGCACGCGGTCGCCGAGGCGCCGGCGCGCCTCGCCGGCGCCCTCCGCCGCCAAGATCGCGCGCGAGCAGGCGATCGATCTCTCCGGCGTCGTCGGCTCGGGCAAACAGGGACAAGTGCTGAAAGGCGACGTTCTGGCGCTCGCCGCCAAGCCGCAGGCCGAAAAGGCGCCGGCCGCGCCCGTCAGCGCCCCGCCCGCCCAGCCGCGTCCGAGCGCGCCGCCGAGCGACGCCGCGCGCGAGGAGCGCGTGCGCATGTCCAGGCTGCGCCAGACGATCGCCCGGCGCCTGAAAGAAGCGCAGAACGCCGCCGCGATGCTCACGACCTTCAACGAGGTCGACATGTCGAGCGTCATCGCGCTGCGCGCCCGCTACAAGGATCTGTTCGAGAAAAAGCACCATGTGAAGCTCGGCTTCATGGGCTTTTTCGTGAAAGCCTGTTGCAAGGCGCTGGAGGAAATTCCCGCCGTCAACGCCGAGATCGACGGCGCCGACATCGTCTACAAGCATTATTGCCACATCGGCGTGGCCGTCGGCACGGACAAGGGCCTCGTCGTGCCGGTGGTGCGCGACGCCGATCGCCTGAGCGTCGCCGAAATCGAAAAGACCATCGCCGATTTCGGCCGCAAGGCGCGCGACGGCAAGCTCGATCTCGAGGATCTCGCGGGCGGAACCTTCACCATATCCAATGGCGGAATCTATGGTTCGCTGATGTCCACGCCCATTCTCAATGCTCCGCAATCGGGCATTTTGGGCATGCATAAGATCGAGGATCGGGCGGTCGTCATCGGCGGCAAGATCGAAATCCGTCCCATGATGTATCTCGCCCTCTCCTATGATCACCGCATCGTCGACGGCAAGGAGGCGGTCACTTTCCTCGTGCGCGTCAAGGAGGCGCTGGAGGACCCGGCCCGGCTGATCCTCGACTTGTGAGGTTTTTACGTGGGCCCCCTAAAAACGTCCGGGTCCAATGTACAGATATGTCTTGTGCTACGAAAGGTAGGCGCCATTGGCGGGTCCTGGTGGGACCGCCGAGGAGAGTGATATGCGAGCCAAGACGACGATCGAAAGAAAAATCCCGCTGTTGACCCCCGAACAATTCGCCCATCTGGGCGACGGGGCCATCGCTTATGTGCGGACGATGCGGTCGGAGGACGTTTCGCGACTCTATCCTCAGGCCCCGGCTATCGAGCCCGGCATCACCATCTTCGCTCTGCTCGGCGCCGACGGCTCGCCGATCGTGCTGGCCGACTCCGAGGAAGGCGCCCGCGCCAACGCCTGGGAGCACCAGCTTCAGACTGTCAGCCTCCACTGAGGCGGCGCGCCTCGGCGCAGCCTCTGTCGTCGGTAAGGAAATTGCATCCTCCGACCCGAGGGACGATGGCTCGAGGCGCGGCGGTCGGCCGCGAGATCCATCGGCGGGAGGATTTATGCAATGGAGCAGGTTCGCGAAATCTACGCCGTTTGCCACGTGAACGATGTCGCCAAGCGGCGGGCGGTGGGCTATGTGCTGGCCCGCGTGAACGACGAGGGAAAGACCGTTCCCTTTCCGATCGTCATCGTGCGTCACCAGGGAAAATATTTCGCTTACGTCAACCGCTGCCCGCATCAGGGCTCGCGGCTCGACTTCGAGCCTAAGCAGTTCCTGGACCCGACCCAGCGATTCCTGTTGTGCGGCAAGCATGGCTCGGTCTTCGACATTGCGACCGGCCTCTGCAACGACGGACCTTGTAAGGGCGAGCAGCTCGAGGCGGTCGAAGTCGTCATAGACGAGGAAGAAGTCTGCATCGCCGGCGTTCAAATCGCCGAAGAAGACGGCCTCGATCGCGAAGAGAACGACGAGATGCCGGAAGTGGTCATCCAGCCGGATTGATACGCTGAGGCTCGCCATCGAACATCGACGTGTCCGATTGTTCCGCTGTCGCCAAATTCGCACAAGTTGATGGGATAATGTTCAAGAGACATTCGATGGGTTGATAAACATGTGCAGGCGATTATCATGCATATGGACGATTCAACCATCTACAATGAGAGACGGATGACTGCTGCGTTGGAGGCGCTTATCGCGAAGGCTCGAACGGTCAAAATGACCGAGGCTCAGGTGCGTGAGCAGCGGTTGAGCTTTGTATATGGCAACACGCATATCGAAAATGAGCTCATCACGAGAGAAATGGTGGCTCAGGCGGATGAGAAGGTCTCCCGCGAGGCGGCCGTGGCTCGAGGAGCCGAGGGCGGACAGGCGGCCAAGACCATTGAGTGATGAGCGGCACAGCCAAGCTGATCCGGTTGAGCTAATAAGAGATCCGGAAAAGAAGGCTCGTCGTGAGGCGGAAAACGGAGTTCGCCAATTCAATTCGGCTCTGCAGATAATCAGGGATCACATTCCAAATCACGATGGGGCCTTCCGGTTGCGGCAAGCAGCTATTTTAAAGCTCCATCGTGAAGCTCTGGATGGAATTCATCCACTCGCCGGAACTTATAGAAATTCAAGGGTCTTTATCGGCAAGAGCAATCATTTGCCGCCTTCATTCTTGGAGGTCCCAGACCATGTCGCAGATGTCTGTGACTATGTTAATCGGAATTGGAACGAAAAGAACGCAGTTCATTTAGCAGCGTATGTGCTTTGGAGGCTCAATTGGATACATCCGTTTGCGGACGGAAATGGACGGACTGCTAGAATTGTTTCGTATGTTATACTTAATATTAAATTGAATAGCCTTCTCCCAGGAGCCCCCACAATCCCCGATCAGATCGCCGCGGATAAAGCGCCCTACTATTCAGCGCTCGAGAAAGCAGACGAGGCTTGGAGGTTCGAAAAGGTAGACCTTTCCGCCATGGAGGCGATGCTAGAACGTATGCTAGCCGAGCAGTTGCTCCGCGCTACGGAAGAGGCGGCAATTTAGTCGCGTGACCTTTTCGCGACCTCCTCCACCTCGGCCAGCACGCGCAGGAGATTGCCGCCCCATATTTTCGCGATGTCCTGCTCGCTGTAGCCGCGCCGCGCCAGTTCGCGCGTGACATTGAAGGTCTCGCTCGCGTCCTTCCAGCCGGCGATGCCGCCGCCGCCGCCGAAATCGGAGGCGATGCCGACGTGGTCGACGCCGATCTTCTTCACCGCATAATCGATGTGGTCGACGAGCCGCTTTACATCCGTGCGGGCCCAGACCTGATCCAGCGCCGACAGGCGGCGCCAATATTCCGCAGCCTTGTCCGGCGGCAGCCGCCCGACCGAGAAACTGTCTTCGAGTCCGTATTCCTGGCGTAGCGCCTCTTGCGCCTTGTGCTTGGCGACGACGCCGACCCAGAGATAGGAGTCGAACGCGACGATCTGCGCCACGCCGTCCTTCCTCGCCAGAGCCTCCAGCGTCTCGTCGTCGAGGTTGCGCGAGATCGGGTTCAGGGCGGAAACGTCAGAGTGCGAAGCGATGACCGGGGCGCGCGACAGTTCGATCGCCTGCAGCGCGGTTTCCTTCGAGGCGTGCGAAATATCGACAATGACTCCGAGCCGGTTCAACTCCTCCACGACCTGCCGCCCGAGCGGACTGAGGCCATGATGCTCCGGTCCCTTGTCGAGCCAGGAGACCGGATTGGCGGAATCGCCGAGATCATTGTGCCCCGCATGGACGAGGCCGAAATATCTCGCGCCGAGGTCGTAATAGCGCCGGAGCAGCGAGACGTCCTTGCCGATGACGAAACCATTCTCGACGCCGATCAGGGCGAGCAGCTTCCCCTGGGCGCGGATCCGCGCCACGTCGCGCGCCGTCCTCGCCAGTTCGATCTGATCGGGATAGGTCTCGACCATTTTGCGAATGGCCGCGAATTTCGTCTCGGCGCCCTGCCGGGCCGATTCGTAATTCTCCGGCGTGCGCGGCGTCTGGCCGACATAGACGATGAAGAAAGCGGCGTTCAGCCCGCCCTCGCGCATCTTCGGCAGATCGACCTGCAAGCGGCTCGGCTTGCCGGGGTCGGCGTTCGGCGTCATGAAGTCGAATGGGATATCGACGTGAGTGTCGAGCGTCAGGACGCGCCGGTGCACGGCGTCCGCCGCCGCGCCGTCTTCGATGGGCTCCGCATTCGCGCAGTGAGCCGCGATCAATAAAGCCGCCGCCGCGAGCCGGCTCAAACTCGTCAAACCGAAATATGTCATGTCGCAAAAACAGGAGCGTCGATAAAATCGGCGACGACGCCGCGAGAACGCCGCCGCCGATCGGCGCGTCCATACTATGCGCATTCGGTCTCGTCGCGCCAGCCCCTCGCGACGAGACCGCCGGCCGCCTCGTTCAGCCGCGCATCGACATCTTGCGATGAGCGTCTTGCAGGTTGGTCACATAGACATGGCCATATTCGGTCTTCGCCCATTCGATCGTCTCGGCCGGGAGAAATTTGAACGAGGTGATCGTGACCGGAAAGCCTGTCGTCGCGGAGACGCTGGCGAGTTTGATTTCCGTTACGCCGGGGCCGACCGAGAAATCGACGACCACGGAGCCGTCCGCCTTATAGGCGCGGGCCCAACCGGGCGTGCCGATCGCGGTCGCCGTCACCGACGATTCGACGAAGAGCGGCGTGACGAAGCCCTCGCCTCCCTCGGGATCCGGACCGAAGGCGGGAGAGGCGAAGGCGAAAGTCGCGAGCGCTTCGCTGCGAGTGATCGCATGATCGGCGCTCGGCGGACGCCCGGTCGAATAGAGGACCAATTTGCCGCCGTCGAGCGCCGCCTCGATGTCCTCGAGCGTCGCCGAACCGTAGGTCTCCGCCAATCTCATCTCGCTTTCTCCCTCTTGCGAAGAGTGCCGCCTTTCCGACAAAATCGACAGCCGGCAAGGCCATTGGGGGGAGAGGTCGCAATTGTCGTGCCGCCTCGAAGGGCGTCCATCAACCGCCGAATAGTTGCTCGAAGATGTTTTTTTCTTCGCGCGGCGGCGCGCGGCGCGGCGTCGACCGCTGCTCGGGGTCGGGAATGTCGGCCGGCGGCAGCAGCGCCTCGAGCCCATGTACCGGCGCAGGGGACGGCTCGCGATCTGCAGCGCGGCCCTGACCGCCGCGCGCCGCGCGCGGCGTCTGTTGCGGCGGCGTTTGCGTCTCCGCCGGTTCAGACGAGAACAGGCCGAGCAGCGGCGCGATCGGCGAGGGCAGTTCGGCCGGCGCCGAACGCCAGGCGCCGGACGGCAGGGCGGCGACCGGCACGCCCCGATGCGCCGCCTTCATGAACCGGCTCCAGACTTCCACCGGCAGATTGCCGCCGGACACCTTCCTGGTCGACGAATTGTCGTCATTGCCGAGCCAGACGCCGGCGACGAGATGGGGGGTATAGCCGACGAACCAGGCGTCGCGGAAGTCCTGGCTCGTCCCCGTCTTGCCGGCCGCCCGCCAGCCGGGAAGCTCGGCCTTGCGCGCCGTGCCGGTGGAGAGCGTCTCTTCCATCATCGCATTCATCATCGCCACATATTGCGGCTCGATGACGCGGCCGTTGCTCGAGCCCCTGCGGACATAGAGCTGCTTGCCGGCGGCCGTGCGCACCTTGGAGATAATATGCGCCTGCACGCCGATGCCGCCGTTGGCGAAAGGCGCGTAAGCCGTGACGAGCTCGAGCGGCGTCACCTCCGACGTGCCGAGCGAGATCGAGGCGTTGGGCTGCAATTCCGACGCGATGCCGAGACGATGCGCGGCGCGCACGACCGTCTTCGGCCCGACCTCGAGACCCACGCGCACGGCGACGGTGTTGAGCGACAAGGACAAGGCGCGCGTCAGCGTGACGGGTCCGAAATATTCGCGGCTGTAGTTTTCCGGTTGCCAGCCCTTCACATTGAGGGGCCCGTCCTCGCGCACCGTGTCGGGCGTCAGGCCGCGCTCCAGCGCGGCGAGATAGACGAAGGGCTTGAAGGCCGAGCCCGGCTGCCGCTTGGCGGAGACGGCGCGGTCGAACTGGCTGTCGGCGTAGTTGCGGCCGCCGACGAGGGCGCGGATGGCGCCGTTCGGGTCGAGCGCGACGAGCGCGCCCTGCGAGACGCCGAATTTGTCGCCTTTC
>PQAN01000076.1 GCA_003105285.1 Methylocystaceae bacterium | reverse complement strand
TATCTTGAAAAAGGGGCTGGCGAATGAGCGCGTCGGGTTTTCGAAGTGAGTTGCGTCGCGGAGCGGGCGTGTCGTCCCTCGTCCTGGCGTTTGGCGGATTGTTCGCCGCGCCGCTTTCTCAGGCGCATGCGGAGGAGGCCGTCGTCGACGACGTCGCCGTCACCGCGCGTCATCGCGAAGAAAAAAATCAAGACGTGCCGCTGCCCGTGTCGACCGTCGGCGGCAAGACGCTCGACAAGCAGCAGATGTTTCGCGTCCAGGACTATGCGACGAAGATTCCGAATTTCGTCGGATTTCAGTCGAGCGGGCGCATTTCGGTTCTGAACATTCGCGGCCTCGGCGGCAACGCCAATATCGACGGGTCAGAACCGGGCGTCGGCCTCATCGTCGACAATGTGTTCTTCACCCATGTGGGCTTCTCGTTTCTCGACTTCGTCGATCTCGACCATATAGAAGTGGTGCGCGGGCCGCAGGGAACCCTGCTCGGCAAGAACACGACGATCGGCTCGCTCGTCGTCACGACGAAGCTGCCGTCCTTCGTTCGGCAGACGACTGTCGAGACCGGTTTCGGCAGCCGGCGCCACGGCGAGATCAGACTGAACACGACAGGGTCGATCGTCGACGATGCGCTCGCCTATCGCGTGACCTTCTACGGCGAGAAATCCGACGGCTGGATCGACAACCAGTTCAACGGCCAGAARCTTCTCGACAATAATCGTTTCGGCATACGCGGCCAATTGCTGCTGCTCGCCGGCTCCGACATAACGGATCGCCTCATCGTCGAGCATCATGGACTGAATGAATACAACACTTATCTGGCGCCGTCCGGCGACCCGACCTTTTACGCCGACGGCGTCACGCCGCGCGCCGGCTGGGCGCGAAAGCTCGTCACCCTGTTCGGCTATCTGCCGAGCTTCGACACGGGCAAGGCCGCCGCATCGGACTCGGCGAGCCGCACGCGGCAAGACACGAACGGCGTCTCCAATCAGTTGGACTGGCGGATCGGCGATCACACGCTCACCTCGATCAGCGCCTGGCGCAGCTTGCGATTCCGTCCGCTCAATCCGAGAGGCGACTCGGATCTGTCGCCGATACCGGTTTTCGGTTCCGGCTATGATCTCGACGTGGATCAATACTCGCAGGAGCTGCGCATCGCCTCTCCGGCCGGCCAGACGCTCGAATATCAATTCGGATTCTACGCGCTCAAGGAATATGTGTTCAGCAATTACCGGACGATCTTCGGTCCGAGCGGCGTCACCTATTTCACCGGGACCAACGCTCTGCCGGCCGTGGTGCTGAACGGCGTCGAATATGACCAATATGGCAAGGCGACGACGACGAGCGGCGCGGTGTTCGGACAGGCGACGTGGCATGTCACCGACGAGTTCGCTCTTACTGTCGGCCTGCGCGACACTCTGGAGAAGAAGCAGGGCTCGAACACGGCTTACGCCGCCGCTTCCGATACGCTGTCCGGCGCGCTGAATGCGGCTCGCGTCGGCATATTGAACAATTTCGGCGGAACATTCGCGCTCGCCGACGCGAAGACGACGAACTCCATCGCTTGGCTGGTCAACCCATCCTATAAGTTCAACGACAATATCCTCGCCTATTTCGCCGTCGCGCAAGGCGAAAAATCCGGCGCGGTGAACACGGGCGCCGCTCCCGACGGGTCGGGAGGCGCGCAGCCGGTCATCATCCTGCCGGAGAAAGCGACCGATTTCGAACTCGGATTGAAGACGAGTTGGCTCGACGGCGCGTTCGTGCTCAACGGCAACCTCTATTGGGAGGATGTGAGCAATTATCAAGCGAATGCGGTCAACGCCAGCGGCACGACGCTCAAATCCTATCTGACCAATGTCGGCAAGGTCCGCGTTCGCGGCGTCGAGATCGAAGGTCGATACAGCCCGGTCGAGAATCTGTGGCTGACATTCAGCGGCGCCTATAATGACGCGCGTTACCTCTCCTTTACGAACGCTCCGCCGCCGGCCGAATTATATGGCGGCGCGGGCACGCCTTTCCCGGCCGGCGTGAAGACGGTCGATCTGTCGGGCCGACGAATCGTCAACGCCCCGGCGTTCAACGGCCAACTGGGCCTGACTTACGAACATCCGGTGGATTTGCCGTTCGGCTATCATGCGGTCGGCTTCGTCTGGGCGACGCAGACCTATCGCACCAAAATCTCCCAGATCACTCCGGTCTCCGCCTATGGCTGGCAATCGGCCTATGGCCTGACCAATCTCGGCGTCGGCGTCCGTTCGGACGACGACAAATACTCCTTCCAGATATGGGTGAAGAACCTCACCGACCGCACATATTCCGGCGGCGCCGGGCGCGCCACCAGCGCGACGCCCTACACCCAGATATTGGGCGAACCGCGAACGATCGGCGGAACCTTGAAGGTGACGTTCTGACGGGACGCCGGATAGGCAGTCGGCAGGCGCCAATGGAGGCCGACTGCCGGCTGTCGACCGCTCCCTCCCGCTTCAGGCGATCGCCGGCGCCGCCCGCTGCGTCGCCTGGAAATGCGCGACGGCGCGGGAAAGGCGCGCGACGCCTTCGCGGAGCTCCTCCGGCGCGCCGCGCGTGAAGTTCAGGCGCAATGTCGAGGCGTCCGGCTCGCTCGCGTAGAAATAGACGCCCGGCATATAGACGACGCCTTCCTCGGCGGCGTGGCGCAGCAGCTTCTGCGTGTCGATCTCTTGCTCGTCGTGGAAGCGCGCCCAAAGGAACATGCCGCCGTCCGGGACGACGAAGGACAGGCGATCGCCGAGCGTCGACCGCACGGCGTCGACGAGCGCATCCTTGCGCTGCTTGTACGCCTTGCGGATGCGTTCGACATGCGCGGGCAGGACGCCGGATTCGAGATATCTGGCTGCGGCCTCCTGAACGAGAGAGGAGGTGTGCATGTCCATCGTCTGCTTGACGCGCGTGAGATCGGCCGCGATCTCCGCCGGCAGGACGAGCCAGCCGATGCGCAGGCCCGGAGCGACGGTCTTGGACAAGGTCGAAGTATAGGCGCACCATTGCGGCGCGCCGGGAATGTCGCGCGCCAGCGCCTTCAGGCTGGGGATCGGGGCGCCGTCGGTGCGCAGCGCGCCATAGGGGTCGTCCTCGAGAATGAACACTTCATTCTCGCTCGCCCATCGCAGCAGCCATCGGCGCCGCTCCAGAGACAGGCAGGCGCCGGATGGATTGCCGAAATTCGGCGCCACATAGACGAGCTTGGGGAGCCGGTCCGGCGAGAGCTCGGCGAGCCGCTCCACCTGCGCGCCGTCGGCGTCGACCGGCAGCGTGACGTAACGGGGCTCGTTGAGGGCGAAGATGCCGAGCGCGCCCAGGAAGGTCGGCGATTCGACGACGATGGCGTCGCCCGCGTCGACGAAGGATCGCGCGACGAGGTCCAGCGCCTGCTGCGAGCCCGTGGTGATCAAAATCCTTTGCCCCTCGAGCGAAACGCCCTCGCCGCGAAGATGTTCGGCGACGGCGGCCTCGAGGCGCTGCTGCCCTTCGGGCGGACCATATTGAAGGCTCTGCGCAGGCGCTTCGTGAAGTGCGCGGATGAAGGCGCTGCCGACGCCGCCGACGTCGAACAATTCCGCGGCCGGCGCGCCGCCCGCCATGGAGATGACGCCGGGGCGGCCCGCCCATTTGAACAGCTCCGAAATGCCGGACTTGCGCGAACGCGTCAATCTTTCGGCCAAACGGTAACGAGTCATATGCGTCTCCGTTGCGATGGACGGGCGACGCCCGAGATCGCGCCCAATCTAGACGTGCATTGCATGACGTCAAACATTTAAATGAGCGGCGGCGAGAAAATGCGCGATTCGGATCGAAGTTCACAAACAATACCGTTTTAATCGAATTTGTCGTTGACGTGAAATGACGGCGCTCATATGATCGACAAAATTCGAACCGAGGCGGTCGCGATATTCATGTGAGATCGTCTGTCTTCTGTGTCGACAATGTTCGTTTGAAAGCACCCCTCGGCGCGCGGGATGCGGCGGCGATCCGTCGCGTCGGAGAATGGCTCGGGGCGGATTTCGTTCGTAGAGGTGGTGATGAGTTCCCTTTTCCCCGCCGCCGACGTCGCTGCGTCGACTCCGACGGCTCGCAGTCTCGACGATATATTGGACGCGCTCGGCGCCGAATTCGCCGAACGGGCCGAGCAATATGATCGAACGGGCGAGTTTCCCCGTGAGAATTTTCGGCGATTGCACGAATATGGCCTGCTGTCGCTGGCGACGCCACAGCGCTACGGCGGCGCCGGAGCGAGCCTTCCGACGCTCGCGCGCGTGATCGGCAAAATATCGAAAGGCGATCCCTCGACCGGGCTCATCCTGACGATGCAATATCTCTTCAACGACCTGACCGCGCGCAGCACGAGCTGGCCGGAGGGTTTGCGGGCGCGCGTGTTCGAGAGCGTCGTGCGCGACGGCGCGCTCATCAACGGACTGCGCGTGGAGCCGGCGCTCGGAACGCCGGCTCGCGGCGGCCTGCCGGACACGATCGCGCGGCGAGAGCCCGGCGGTTGGCGCATCGATGGCCGCAAGATCTATTCGACCGGCGTTCACGGCCTGACCTGGCTATCGGTGTGGGCGCGCACCGACGAGACGCCGCCGCGCATCGGCGGCTGGCTGGTGCCGCGCGACGCGCCGGGCGTCAGCGTCGTCGAAAATTGGGATCACCTCGGAATGCGCGCCACGGGGAGCCATGAGGTGGTCTTCGACAATGTTCTCGTGCCGCTCGAATATGGAACGAGCATCTGGCCGGAAGGCCATCACGGCGCGCGGCTCGATCCGACTTTCGCGCTGTGGAACACGGTGCTGGTTTCGACCGTCTATGACGCTGTCGCGCGCGCGGCGCGTGACTGGTTCGTCGCCTGGCTCGACGGACGGCGGCCGAGCAATCTCGACTCGGCTCTATCCAGCCTGCCGCATTTGCAGCGCGTGGTCGGCGAGATCGACACGCTCCTGTTCGCCAACCGGTTACTGCTCGACGCGGCCATCGCCGGCCAAGTTTCGCCGAACGAGGCCGGCTCGCTCAAATATCTCGTCTCCGGCAATGCGATAGCGGCGGTGCAAAAAGCCGTCGAATGGGCCGGCAATCCGGGATTGATCCGCGCCAATCCGCTGCAGCGCCATTTGCGCGACGTGTTGTGCAGCCGAATCCACACGCCGCAGAACGACTCGATTCTTCTCGCTGCGGGCAAGGCGGCTTTCGCCGCTCGCGCCGGCGGCGCCTCCAACGGAGCCTGACATGCCAGTCGATTTCATCGGTATCATCGGCAATCGCGCCGGCAGCGAAATACAGGCCCCGAGCGGCCCGATCGTCGACCGCGTCCATATCGGCGCGCTCGCGCGAGCGCATGAGTACGCCGGCTTCGACTGGGTCTATGCCGGTTATCACAGCAATTCGCCGGATAATTTCCAGACGATCGCCTATGCCGCGCAACAGACGGAGACTCTGCGGTATCTCGTGGCCCACCGTCCGGGCTTCATACAGCCGACGGTCGCCGCCAAAAATCTCGCCAGTCTCGATCATTTCATCGGCGGCAAGCTCGGCGTCAATATCATCTCGGGCGACGACGCCGATTTTCGTCGGGAAGGCGATTTTCTTCCCCCGGAGGAGCGCTACCACCGCGCCGGCGAGTTTCTCGAAATCGTCAAGACCTATTGGACGAGCCCCGTTCCCTTCGATCATGTCGGCAAATATTTCCGCGTCGAGAACAGCCTCGCGGCGGTCAAGCCGTTGCAGAAGCCGTCCATTCCGATCTTTTTCCCGGGCACGTCGGACGTCGCCGTCGATGTCGCCGCGCGCCATGCCGACGTCTATGCGCTGTGGGGCGAGGAGGTCGAGGAGGTGCGCGCGATCGTGAACAAGGTGCGCGCCGCGGCGAAGGTCTATGGGCGCGAGAATCATATTCGCTTCAGCCTGTCGCTTCGTCCCGTGCTGGCTTCGACCGAGGCCGCCGCCTGGGCGCGCGCCGAGGATATTCTGGCCAAGGCGAAAGCGCTCGCGGAAGGAGAGCCGGCGTTCCCGCCGGCCAAGAGCCGCCCCGGCGGAATGCAGCGGCTGCGCGATCTGGCGACGAAAGGGCGCGTCGTCGACAAGCGGCTGTGGACGGAGATGGCGGGCCTGCCCAATGCGCGCGGCAATACGACCGGACTCGTCGGAACGGCGGAGCAGGTCGCCGAGTCGCTGCTCGATTATTATGACGCCGGCATATCCGTGTTCTTGATCCGCGGTTTCGATCCGCTCGAAGATTCGCTGCAATATGGCCGCGAGCTTCTCCCGCGGGTGCGCGCCGGCGTCGCCGAGCGCGACGCGCGTGCGTCGAGGCCGGTGCTCGCCGTGAGCGCTTGAGGCGACTCTTCGACCCTCCCACGCTGTCGCGAGAAGGGGACGGGAGGCGATAGGCGAGCCGGCAAAAAACGACAGACGACGCGTCTTCGAAAAAGTTTTACGCAGAGGAGTTGCAAACATGTCGAGAGCGCTGGCCGGCTCCGGCGACGCGCCCGGCGCATTCGCCCCCTCTTCTTTGCGCCCGGCCGTCTATTCCGCGCCGCACGTCGGCCGCAGGCTCGCATTCGAGCTGCCGCCGCAAAAGGAGACGGTCGAGGAGGAGCGGCTGCACCGCAAGCAGCGGCTCGCGGCGAGTTTTCGCCTGTTCGCGCGTAATGGCTTCTCGACCGGCGTCGCCGGCCACATCACCGCCCGCGACCCGCAGTGGAGCGATCATTTCTGGGTCAATCCTTTGGGCGTGCATTTCTCGCAGATTCGCGTGTCCGATCTCCTGCTCGTCGATCGCAAGGGCGAGATCGTCGAGGGCGAGGGTTTCCTGAACGGCGCGGCCTTCGCGATCCATTCGGAGCTGCACGAGGCGCGTCCCGACGTCGTCGCGGCCGCTCATGCGCATTCGCTCTACGGCAAGACCTGGTCGACGCTCGGCCGTCTGCTCGATCCGATCAGCCAGGATTCCTGCATGTTCTACAATGACCATGCTCTCTATGACGATTATTCCGGCGTCGTGCTGGAGCTGTCCGAGGGCGCGCGCATCGCGGCGGCGCTCGGCGATCGCCGGGCGGTCATCCTGCAGAACCACGGCTTTCTGACGGTCGGCCGCACCGTCGAATCGGCGGCGTTCTCCTATGTCGCCATGGAGCGCGCCGCGCAGTCGCAAATCCTCGCCGAATCGATCGGCGCGCCGCGCGAGCTGAGCGCCGAGGTCGCGGAGCGGACGCGCGGCCAGGTCGGCGGCGACTTCGTCTCCTGGCTCTGCTTCCTGTCGCAATGGGATGTCATATTGCGTGAAGAACCGGACTTTCTTCTCTGACGCCGAACACGCATGATCTGTCCGTTTCGAGTCGTTCCGATCGCGCGCGCGTCGGGCGTCGAAAATGGCGTGGGAGCTCATCGATCGGGTTTGGTCTGACGCGAATGACGACACGCGCTTCCGGGAGAGTTCTGACCGCGCGAAACCTGACGATCGGGTTTCGGCGCGACGCCCGATGGATCACCGCCGTCGATCGCCTCGGCTTCCATGTCGATCAGGGCGAGACCGTCGCCTTCGTCGGCGAATCGGGCTGCGGAAAATCCATCACGGCGCTGTCGCTGATCGGTCTGCTGCCGCCGTCGGCGGATGTCATCGGCGGCGAGATCGAATTGTTCGACCGGCGCCTTTCCGATTTGTCGGAGCGCGAGCTGCGCAGCCTGCGCGGCGACCGCGTCTCGATGATTTTCCAAGACCCGATGGCGGCGCTCAATCCGGTGCTGACGGTCGGCGAGCAGATCGCCGAGGCGATTCTCACCCATCGCAAGATCGGTCGCGCCGCGGCGCGCGACGAGGCCGTGCGGCTGCTGGCGCAGGTCGAGATCGCCGACGCCGCGCTGCGAATCGACGATTATCCGCACCAATTGTCGGGTGGAATGCGGCAGCGGGCGATGATCGCCATCGCCATCGCCAACCGTCCCGATCTGTTGATCGCCGATGAGCCGACCACGGCGCTGGACGCGACGGTTCGGCATCAGATTCTGTCCTTGTTGAAATCGATCCAGCGCGACACCGGCATGGCGCTGTTGTTGATCACCCATGATCTCGACATCGTGAAAGGCTGGGCCGATCGCGTCATCGTCATGTATGCGGGACGCAAGGTCGAGGAGCGTGACGCGCAACGGCTGTCGATCGCCTCGCGCCATCCCTATACGCGCGCCTTGAACGAGGCGCGTCCGCGGCGGCGTCCGGACTCTGGCGTCCGCCCGCGCTTGCCGGAGATAGCGGGCGGAGCGCCGCCGCTCGGCGAGCCGATCGAGGGCTGCGCCTTCGCCGGCCGCTGCCTCATCGCCGTCGAGCGCTGCCGTCGCGACGCTCCGCCGCTTCGCGCCGTCTCGCCGTCCGGCTTCGTCGCCTGCCATCTCGCCGACACGGTCGAAGAGTTCCCCTATGGCTAGCCGCGATGCGCTCCTTTCCGTGCGGAGCCTGAACGTGTCGTTCGCCGGCGCGCAGGCGCGGATCGACGCCGTGCGGGACGTCTCTTTCGACGCGCATAGCGGCGAGGTCCTGGCGATCATCGGCGAGTCGGGGTCGGGAAAATCGACCTTGGCGCGCGCGCTCATCGGCATGGTCCAGCCGACGTCGGGAACGATCCGTCTGGACGGCGCGGCCATCGCCGCTTCGGCGCGCCGCAGGCCGCGCGCCGTTCGGCGACGCATCGGCATGGTGTTTCAGGACAGCGGCGGCGCCTTCGATCCGCGCTTCAGCGTGCGGCGCATTCTGCTCGAGCCGCTGCTTCTGCTCGGCGACGCGGCCCCGGCCGAGCGAGAAGCGTCGATCGAAAGGCTGCTCGACGATGTCGGTCTCTCCCTATCGCTCGCCGACCGGCTGCCGCACGAACTCTCCGGCGGTCAGCGGCAGAGGCTCGGCATCGCCCGCGCATTGGCGTCGTCGCCCGATCTGCTGATCTGCGACGAGGCGGTCTCGGCGCTCGACGTCTCGGTTCAGGCGCAAATTCTCAATCTTCTCGACGAGTTGCAGACCAGGCGGCGCCTGACTTTGATCTTCATCACGCACGACCTCGGCGTCGTCGAATATCTTGCCGACCGTATCGGCGTCATGCATCGCGGCCGGCTCGTCGAGATCGGCCCCGCGCCGCAAATTCTGAACGATCCGCGCCATTCGTATACGCGCGGCATGCTCACGCTCGCCGCGCCGCCGGCCGAGTGACTTTATGACGGACGCGGCGCGGTCGCGCCCTCTATGCCCAGCCGGCGCTTCAGCATCATGCGCGAATGCGAAAGAATCGCATTCGACTGTTCGCGGCTCGGAACCGCGCGGGCGAGGCCGATCGCGCCGACGAGCTCGGCGAGCGTCGAGGCCGCCTCGGCGCCTGGGTCCGGCGAGCCCAGCGCCTCGAACCAGCTCGAAAACATCGTCGTGAGGCGCGTCACGCCATCCGCGAAGCGCGTGCGCGCGGCGGCCTTGAGGCGCGGCAGGTCGGTCGACAGGGCGGCGAGTGGACAGCCCGTGTCGCGCGCGTCGCGATGCGTGGACGAGAGATAATAGTCGATGAAGGCGGAGATCGCCTCGGCGGGAGGCCGGCCTCCGACGACGCGATCGAAGCTCGCGGCCGAATCATGGAACATCTGGGTGATCGCTTCCGCCACCAGATTGTCCTTGGAGCTGAAATGGGCGTAGAAGCCGCCATGCGTCAGCCCCGCCCGCGACATCACGCCGGCCACGCGGATGCGATGCGGCCCTTCGCTGCGGATCGCCTTGGCGGCCTCCTTCAATATCCGCGCGCGCGTCCGCGCCTTGTGTTCGGCGTCATAGCGCATGGACGTCCTCTCCTCCCGTCATATGACCGGCATGATATCATCAGACGAGACGAGGCGCCAACGCGTCTGCCGGGCTCTTCGGGACGAGAGCGGCTTCATCCGATCGGTCCGCCCCCGGACGACGAAGGGAGGGAGGATCATTCGCGCCGGTTTTCGCTTGCGGCTTCGATCATCTGTATATTATACAAATAATATCAACGAGAGAAGTCGATCTCATGGCGTTTTCATATTTCGTTCGGCCGCTCGCTGTCGCGGCGATCGTCGCGGCGTTCGGCGCGGGCCTCTCGTGGGCGGCGGACGGGCCGGTTCGCGGCGGCGTGCTGAGGGCCGTCGTCACGCCGGAGCCGCCCATTCTCGTCGGCGCGATCAGCGCTTCGGCTCCGGTCGGCTCCGTCGGCTCAAAAATATTCGACGCGCTCGTCGATCTCGACCAGGACTTGAAGCCGCGGCCGGAACTCGCCGAGAGCTGGACATTGTCGCCCGACGGCCTGCAATTGCGGTTGAACCTGCGCAAGGGCGTGCGCTGGCACGACAGCCATCCCTTCACTTCGGCCGACGTGCGTTTTTCGATGCTGGAGGTGTGGAAGAAAATCCACCCGCACGGAAAAGTCGCCTTCGCCAATGTCGAGGATGTCGAGACGCCCGACGCTCATACGGCGATCATCAAGTTGAGCCGCCCGTCGCCGATCGTGCTGTTCGCCCTCAATGGCACATCCTCGACGGTGCTGCCGAGGCATTTGTACGAGGGGACGGATCTGTTCGCCAATCCCCATAATGTCGCTCCGGTCGGGACCGGCCCGTTCCGGCTCAAGAAATGGGCGCATGGCGACTATATCGAGCTCGAGCGCAATCCCGATTATTGGGACCAAGGCAAGCCCTATCTCGACGGCATCGTCTACCGCTTCGTCTCCGACGCCACGATGCGCGCCGCGGGCTTCGAGCGCGGCGATATCCAATATGGCGCCTTGTCGCCGATCGATATCAACGATCTCGACCGCATCAGGAAACTCCCCAATCTGGTCGTCGAGACGCGCGGCTATGAATTTCTGTCATCGAGCAGTCTGCTCGAATTCAATGTTCGAAATCCGATCCTGAAAGACGTCAGGGTGCGGCGCGCCATCGCGCACGCCATCGACCGCAGCAATCTTCTGCATGTCGTCAGCCGCGATTTCGGCAAGGTCTCGACGGGACCTATTCCGTCTTCGCTGACGCGCTACTACACCGACGACGTCCCGAAATACGACTTCGACCCGAAAGCCGCCGAGAGGCTGCTCGACGAGGCCGGCTTTCCGCGCGGCCGCAACGGCGTGCGGTTTTCCGTCAAGATCGACTGGGTGCCGTTCGGCGACCGCATCTTTCGCAGCGCGGAATTCGTCCGCCAGTCGCTCAAGCGCGTCGGCATAGACGCCGAGGTGCGCAATCAGGATTTGGCGCGATATTTTCAGCGCATCTATACGGATTATGACTTCGACATGTCGGTGACGACAATCTCCATGTTCGGCGATCCGCAGATCGGCGCCGAGCGCTTCGTCTGGTCGAAGACCATATTGAAGGGCGTGCCCTTCTCCAACGCCTCCGGCTACAGCAGTCCGGCCGTGGACGGTTTGATCGAGACGGCTCATGCGGAGGGCGACGAGGAGCGGCGCATCGATCTCTACAAGCAGCTTCAG
>PQAN01000075.1 GCA_003105285.1 Methylocystaceae bacterium | reverse complement strand
CGCAGTACATAGCTTCATGCGCCGGCCGCCGTTTCGAGGCGCCTTCGCTGGATCGAGACGACTTAACGCAGCCGTCGGCGAAAAGATAGGGAGAGCCGGCGCAACTTTCTTGACATTGAGCGGCGGCTGGCCTATTGGGCGCCTCTCGCTTGCGCTATCTGTGCGACGCGTTCGCGGGGGAGTAGCTCAGTTGGTTAGAGCGCCGGCCTGTCACGCCGGAGGTCGCGGGTTCGAGCCCCGTCTCTCTCGCCATCCTTAAAAAAAGCGCTACGGTCGCGCCGGGAACGGCGAGCCTCTAGGCTCGCGCGACTTCTTTCCCCGCCAAGATACTCCCGCAATCCCTTCGCGCGGCGTGAGCAGCGCGCTCCAGCGTCCGTCGAAATCGACGGGCTCGAGCTCGACGGCCTCGACGATGAAATACTCATAGGGAAGAAAGCCGCGCGCCGGCGCGCATTCAATTCGCCGTGCGGCGGCTCGGAAGCAATTCGCCTGAGCGCTCCAGAACAGGATAGGCCGACGAGGCCACGATATGGCCGTTGACGAGCTTCATGTCACGCAGCAGATCGAGATGAAGCGCGCTCGTCCGCGCGTCCTCCAGACGTCCGGCGCGCAGCGTCTCGAAATGCAGCATCGTGGCCTTCGATTCCGTTTCTCGGAAAAGGATCTTTTCATCCGCCAGCAGACGGGCCGCGCGCGGATCCTCGGTCATGAACAGCGACGCCGCCATCCGGAGATTGCCGCCGAGACGATCCATCATCGCTTTCAGCTCGGCGCGCTCGGGGTCGGCAAAAGCGCTTCCACGCTTCAAATGCTTGGCGACATGCGGCAGGAGATTGCGTACCACGACATCTCCGGCCTGCTCCATGTTGGCGGCGAAGGTGAGGACCTCGTTCAGGCGACGATGATCGACCGCGCTGAGCTCCTCGGGGTCGAGCGACGTGAGATAGGCCTTTATCGCGGTGTCGAGACGATCGATGACATTGTCGCGCCGTCGGGTTTGCGCGATCAGCTTTCGATCGCCTTTCACGAGCGCTTCGCTCGCGCCGAGCAGCATCTGCTGCAGTACATCGGAAAGGCGCAGCGCCTCGCGCGCCGCCGCGCCGAGCGCCACGATCGGCGTCTCCTTGGCGCTCGGATCGAGATAGAGGGGCTGCGAAGGATCGGCCGGATCGACTCTCCGGGGCAACAGGCGACGCAGCAGGGCGGCGTAAGGCGTGAGCAAAGGAAAGAATGCGCTCGCCACGGCGAAATTGAACAGCGTGTGGAAATCGGCGACCGCGCGGGCGTTGTCCGGCTCGATCGTCACCATGAATCGGCCGATCGGATGGAGCGCGGCAAGCACGATGGAAACGCCCAGCAGCCGGGTGAGAAGATTGCCGAGCGGCAGCCGCCTCGCGGCAGGATCGTCCCCGGCTGGCCCCTCGATCACAGGATTGACCGAAGCTCCGAGATTGGCTCCCAACACGAGGGCGAAGGCGGCGTCTGGAGGAACCGCTCCCTTGGCGGCGAGAGACATGACGAGCAGGACGATGGCGACGCTGGAATGCGCCGCCCATGTCAATCCGGCGGCGAGGAGGACGTCCACGATCGGCTCGGTCGATACGGCGCCGAGCAGCATCCGCAGACTCGGTGCGTCCTCATAAACAGTCATCAGATCGAGGAGCTGGCGCAAGGCGAGCAGCATCAGACCGAGACCGATGGAGACGCGGCCGAGATCGCGCGCCTGCGTGCTCGAATCACGACGAAACATCAGCACGCCGACGATAATGAGGGCCGGTGACGCCGCCGCGACATTGAATGACAGCAGTTGTACGACGAGCGTGGTGCCCACATTGGCGCCGAGCATCACGGCGAGCGCGGGAACCAGATCCACGACGCCGCTCGCCGCAAATCCGGCGGTCATCAGTCCCGTCGCGGTGCTGCTCTGCAGCAGCGCGGTCACGCCGACGCCGGCCAAAAACGCCCAGGCTCGGTTCCGCAAGGCGCCGCCGAGTATCGACCGGAGCCTCGGTCCGAACGCGCGCTGGACGCCGGTCTGGACCATATGAGCGCCCCATAGCAGTAATGCGATGGCGCCGGCGAGATCGATCAGGGTGAGGGGGAAAATCATGAGCGACGCCCCTTTGTCCGAAGATCCACGAAATCACCGCGTTCGCCCGATGAGGACTGCGCCAAATAGTCTACATATTTGGCGCCAAAATCCAATTGCTGTTACTCGGCTCGAGGCGCCTCTGAAGGGGGGCGGCGGAAGAAAGCATGACTTGAAAGCATGACTCGGATTTCGACTATGTGCAGCGCGGCGTCTCTCCATGTCGAGGCGAACGCGGTCTCTGATCCTCGATTTCGTGTCCGAGGCGCGCCGACAGCCGATCGACGCGAACGCGCTTCACGACGCTTCCGTTCACAAAAAGGAGACCGCCAGTCGATGACGTCTAGGTCTTATCTGAAATGCGGAAACCGTCTCATATACAGAGCGGCGGAAATAATCGCTCTTACGACGATCGCGCTCCCGCTGGCTCCGCGGGCTCTCGCCGATGATGCGAGAGCCCGCGCGAGCTTGCGGCGTCTCGATCTGGAGATGCGCCTGGAGCAGGTCTGCGATCTCGAAGCGATGGAGAGGATTGGTCGCGAAACAAGCCTGTATCGGCCCGATCGCGCCAAGAGCGACGTGATTTCTCATCCGCAGCATCTCGGGGATATCCTCAGCGCTTCCGGAGCGGCCTTTCGCAGCAGAGGGCGCTGGTACGCTCTTTCGTTCGTCTGCAAGGCGTCCGCCGACCATTTGAAAGTGCTGACATTCGACTACAGAATTGGCGACGCGATCCCGGAAGCCGAGTGGGCCGGCTACGGGCTTTGGCGGTGACTTCGACGATCGACGCGGTCCGCGGGCGGCCAGGGCAGAGTCTTAAATTGTCAACTCAACGTTAAGCATGATGGACTCGAAGGGCGCGAGGGAGGAGCGCGCCATGGCGACGGGCTTTTTGGATCGGCGCCTCCCTTGCGCGAGCGGCGCGGCGGCGGCGAGCGACACGACGATGTGGATCAAACGACATGTCTTCATGATTTCCTCCATAAGGTCCGGCCGCGCCTCGTCGGCGGCCGAGACGGGCATTACGGAGAAGAACGAGCGGCGGATGCAGGAACCTTTAGAAAAAATCGAGTCTCTCGAATAAAGAGCGAGCGATTTTCCGAAACAGGACCCCGCACCCATATTATTCGTGTCCTGTCGCGGCGCTCTCGAGCTCGCTCAAGCGCGCCCATAATTCATCCGCCGTTTCGACGCGCTTCGTAAAGACGATGCGGTCGGTGAGATCGCCGGCGGCGAGATCGATTCCCTCAGGGTCCACGCCGCTCGCGCGCCATGCGCCGTTTCCGGCGAGCCGGCTCAATGTCGCGGCGCGCTCGCTGTTCAATCGCGTGAGGATCGTCTCCTCGTCGGCGATCAGCGCCTCGGCGCCCGCGAGCGGCGTCGTCAACGCCTCGGGCCCGAAATCGGCGGCGCGGGCGAAGCCGCCGTTGAGATGCACGCCCGTCGCCTCGAGCCGCCAGAAGGAGAAGTCGGGAAAGTCGACATAGAGCGAAGCCTTGGGATTGCGGCGCAGAAAACGCTCGCGCGCCGTTCGATCATTTATTTGTTCGGCGCGAGCCTCGAGCGTCAGGCGCGGATGAGCGAGCGGATCGCCGCGCCCGCCCTGCGCCAGCAATAAGGAGCAGCGCGCGTCGCGCTCCAGATTGCGACGATGCGCCGCGAGCCGCGACATGAGCAGCAGCGGCGCGCCGTCGAAGTGAGTCGCAATTTGCGTCAGCGTGGCGAAGGGACCGCCCGTCTCGGTCAAGGTCGCGAGCGCTCCGGCGCGAATCGTGCGCAACAACCGCTTCGCTTCGCCGACTGCGTCGAAGGCGCCGCTACCGCTCGCAACTTCTTGTTTTTGATTATTCTGCCCGCTTACATTCGAATCGGGCTCGAGCTTGTTCTTCATCGGCGCTCCGGAGTTTGCGCCTCGTCTTCAGAATAGGTGATTTATGGCGCGAATATGTATATAAGGGCGAACTGAGCGGCGAGCGAGCCGCCGATCGGCTGCGTTGTTCCAGTTTCGCGGGAGCGCCAGCCACATTTCAGCCGCCAACGCCCGGAATTGTGCCGGGTGGCGACGCTCGAGTTTTCGCCGGCAAATCGACGAACGGCGCCGACGAAAACATGTCCGGGCGATTTGGCGCAAAGCCGCCGCCGACGTTTCTCGTTCGAGCAAGAAGAACTCTTAAAGCGCCCTGGACAAGAACATCGAGCCCGACGATCGGGCCGCAAACAGCAAAGGTTGACAATGCCGACCATCGCTCTCGTCGACGACGATCGCAACATTCTCACCTCTGTCTCGATAGCGCTGGAAGGGGAAGGCTATCGCGTGCAGACCTATACCGATGGAGCGGCGGCGCTCGACGGTCTTCGCACCAATCCTCCCGATCTCGCGATCTTCGATATCAAAATGCCGCGCATGGACGGTATGGAGCTGCTCCGCCGCCTGCGCCAGAAATCCGATCTGCCGGTGATTTTTCTCACCTCGAAGGACGAGGAGATCGATGAATTGTTCGGGCTCAAGATGGGCGCCGACGATTTCATCCACAAGCCCTTCTCGCAGCGGCTGCTCGTCGAGCGGGTGAAGGCGATCCTGCGGCGCGCCAATCCGAAGGAGGCGGCGGCGCAAAAGGAGTCCGAGGCGAAGGTGCTGGAGCGCGGCGCGCTCGTCATGGACCCGGAACGCCACACCTGCACCTGGCGCGGCGATCCGGTCGTCCTGACGGTCACCGAGTTTCTCATCCTCCAGGCGCTCGCGCAGCGCCCGGGCGTCGTGAAGAGCCGCAACGCCTTGATGGACGCGGCCTATGACGATCAGGTCTATGTCGACGATCGTACGATCGACAGCCACATCAAGAGACTGCGCAAGAAGTTCAAAGTCGTCGACGGCGATTTCGAGATGATCGAAACTCTCTACGGCGTCGGTTATCGCTTCAAGGAAGCCTGAAGAGGCGCTAAAGAGCGCCCGCGCGGGAGACGAACGCACGAGATGACGGTCAGCGTCGAGGACGATCACGCCAAAATCGAAGCGCCCACGCGGCCGAGTCGGATCGGCCGCGCCGCGTCCATCCGTTTCTTGCGCATCGCGCGCGCGGCGCAGTCGCGCTTGTCGTCGTCTCTCACCCGCCGCATCGTCGTCCTCAATCTCGGCGGACTCGTGGCGCTGCTCGGCGGCTTTCTCTATCTGAACCAGTTCCGCGAAGGCCTCATCGACGCGCGCGTGCAGAGCCTGCAGACGCAGGGCGAGATCATCGCCGCGGCGATCGCCGCTTCCGCGACCGTGGATACCGACGCCATCACCATCGACCCCGAGAAGCTCTTGCGGCTCGCGCCCGGCGAGAGCTACAGCGTCGCCGAGGGCAGCCAGCCCTCGATGGAGTTCTCGCTCAATCCCGAACGCATCGGGCCTCTGCTGCGCCGGCTGGTGTCGCCGACCCGCACGCGAGCCCGCATCTACGACCGCGACGGCTATCTGCTGCTCGATTCGCGTTTCGTCACCGGCCGCTCGAATATTCTGCGCTTCGAACTCGGACCGGCCAGCGGCCCCTCCGCCGGCCCGGGCGAGAGCGACGGCTATCTCGAGCAATTGGTCAACGCGCTGCGTCGCTGGACGAAGCGTCCGGAACTGCCGCTCTATGAGGATATAGGGGCCGGCAACGGCAAGACCTATCCGGAAGTCGCCAGCGCTCTTTTGGGCGGAGCGCGGTCGGTGGTTCGCGCCAACGCCAAGGGCGAAACGATCATTTCCGTCGCCGTGCCGGTTCAACGCTTCAGGTCCGTGCGCGGGGCGCTGCTGCTGTCGACGCTCGGCGGCGACATCGATGCGATCCTCGCCTCCGAGCGATGGGGCATCATCCGCATCTTTCTGGTGTCGGCCGGCGTGATGCTGCTGCTGTCGCTGCTGTTCGCCGGCACGATCGCCGAGCCCATGCGCCGTCTCGCCGAAGCCGCCGAACGCGTGCGGCGCGGCGTCAAATCACGACAGGAAATCCCGGATTTCTCCGACCGCCAGGACGAGATCGGGCATTTGTCCGGGGCGCTGCGCGACATGACGTCGGCGCTCTACAACCGCATCGAGGCGATCGAGCATTTCGCCGCCGATGTGGCGCATGAATTGAAAAACCCGCTGACCTCGCTGCGCAGCGCCGTCGAGACTCTGCCGATCGCCCGCGACGATTGCGCGCGCGGCCGCCTGCTGAGAGTCATCCAGCATGACGTCGGCCGGCTCGACCGGCTCATCAGCGATATTTCCGACGCCTCCCGCCTCGATGCGGAACTGGCGCGCGCCGACATGGAGATCGTGGACGTCTCCGCCGTGCTTCAGACCGTCGTCGGCCTCGCACAGGAGGTCGGTCGCGGCGACGGCGTCGAGATCGCCCTCGACGTCGTCGGGACCGCGCCCTTCGGCGACGCGCGCCGGCGGTGGCGCATCTTCGGTCACGACTCGCGCCTCGCTCAGGTGTTCGACAATCTCATCGACAATGCGCGCTCCTTCTCGGCGGCGGGCGGGCGCGTGCAGGTCACGCTGCGCGCCGAGCGCGCGCTCGGCCCCGGCGGACAATTGCTGGAGGGCTATGAGATCGTCGTGGACGACGACGGACCGGGCATTCCGGCCGACGCCTTCGAGCGCATCTTCGAGCGCTTCTACACCGATCGGCCGGAGCAGGGCTTCGGCCAGAACTCGGGGCTCGGCCTCTCGATCTCGCGCCAGATCGTCGAAGCCCATAACGGACGCATCCGGGCGATGAACCGCACCAAGGCGGAGCCGGAAGGCGTCGACCGGCGCCGCCCCGGCGACGTGGTCCTCGGGGCCCGTTTCGTTCTCTGGCTTCCGGCCGCCAGATGACGGGCCGGCGCATCCGCGACGTCGACAAGTCCGGCGAGAACCGGCGCATGATCCACGCCAGCGCCCTGCTCGTCGGCTCGGCGGGCGTTCTGCTGCGCGGTCCGTCGGGCAGCGGCAAGAGCTCCTCGACCCGCGAATTGATCGCCCGCGCCGGCGGAGAACGCCTGTTCGCCCGCCTCATCGGCGACGACAGAGTGGAGCTCGTCAATCGCCACGGCCGGCTGGTGGCGCGCCCTCACCCGAAAATCGCCGGCGCGATAGAAGAGCGCGGCGTCGGAATTCTGCCCATGCCTTACGAACCAGCGGGGGTCATCAGATGCGTCGTCGACCTTTCCGGACAGGGCGCTCCCGCGCCGCAGCGATATCCGCTGGACGAGCCCGCCGAGACGGAACTCTGCGGCGTCGCGCTGCCGCGGTTGAGAGTCGACGCGTTCGAGACCGGCGCAGCCAGAAAGATTTTCTCATTTATTCATGAGTTTGTAGCATTTTAGCATGAGATAGAGGTTTTCGCTTGCCAATTGCGCCGCATCGCACAAAATGGCGCCCGAAACGCCGCGAACGCCGAGACGACATTCGCGTTACTATTGTTGGGGCGCCGTCACGCCGGTCTTGCGTCGGTTCCCTGGTTTCGACGTCCTCGTTCTCTCGCGAGACGGTCTTCATGAGCGGTAGCTTCGAATGATCGGAATGGTCCTGGTGACCCATGGCCACCTCGCCACGGAGTTTCGCGCGGCGCTGGAACACGTGGTCGGTCCGCAAAAACAGATCGTCTCGATTTCGATCGGCCCCGAGGACGATATGGAGCGCCGTCGTCGCGAGATCATCGACGCCATCGCCGAGGCGGACACGGGGGACGGCGTCGTCGTCTTGACGGACATGTTCGGCGGCACGCCGTCCAATCTGGCGATTTCCGTCATGAACGGCGGCAAGGTCGAGGTGCTGGCGGGCGTCAATCTCCCCATGCTGATCAAGCTCGCCTCGGTCCGCGAGAACACCCCCCTGGAGCAGGCCGTGCTCCAGGCTCAGGACGCCGGGCGCAAATATGTCTATGTCGCGAGCAGGGTTCTCAACGCCAAATGAACGATCGAATTTTCCCTGCCGACGCCGACACGCGAAGCGCCGAGGCCGTCGTGCGCGACCTCGTCATCGTCAACCGCAAAGGACTGCACGCCCGCGCCACCGCCAAGTTCGTGCAGTGCTGCGAACGTTACGAAGCCGAGATCACGGTGTCCAAATGCGGCGACACCGTCGGCGGCAGCTCGATCATGGGCATATTGACGCTCGGCGCCGCGCAAGGGTCGACGATTACCGTGACCGCTTCCGGCCGGCAGGCGAACGAAGCGATCGAGGCGCTGGCGCAGCTCGTCGGCAATCGCTTCGGCGAGGAGGAGTGAATGGGGGCGGTGGGCGGTCGGCAATATCGTCTGGCCGCCTAGAGTCTTTTCCGTGTTTCATCGAAACACGGAAAAGACTCCAGCCTCTTGTTTTGACGCGTTTCCGACGCCGAACCGGTTTCCACTTCGGCTGCAAACGCTCTACTGCCGACCGCCGACCCGAGGCTTCGTCAGTTCGTCTATGTCGGGCTCGCCGCAATGCGCCAGTATGACGCCGCGGACGCCGTTGCGCAGCTCGAGCGCGGACGCGAAATCCGATCCGCCAGGCCGAATCGGTTCTTCGATGCGGATCGCGAGCGGCGCGCGGCGCGGGAACCATTGCTCGCCGCGCAACATCGATCGCGTGCCGCGTAGGATACCCGGATAGACAGGCAAATTCGCTTCGGCCGCGATCTTGAACGCGCCGAGATAGAAACCACAGAGCCCTGGCCTGCGCGTAAACGTGCCCTCGGGGAAAAACACCAGATTGCGCCCCCCGCGCGCCGCGGCGGCGAGCGCTCGCGCATCGGCGACGCTCGCCGCGACATCGAAGCGCTCGACGAACAAAGCCCCGAGACGGCGCAGAAACGGGCCGGCGAGCTGCTGCTCGGCCAACTCCTTCTTGGCGACGAAGGCAGGCTCTCCGGGCAGAAAGGCGGCGAGCAGAGTCACGTCCATATAGCTCGAATGGTTGAAAGCCAGCACGGCGGCGCCCTTGGGAAGGCGCTCGAGGCCCGCAGCCGAGACCGGAACCCCCAAGGCGGCGAGCATCGCCCTGGCGATCGCTCTCGTCAGGGCCCAACGGCGCTCGAGGCCGGGCGCCGCCATGACGGCGATCCAGGCCGTCGAATAGCCGACGGCGATGACGAACCACCACCAGGACGCATAGAGCGCGTCGCCGACCCGCGTCCTAAAACGGGCCAGGGCGGGGCCGAGCGAAGCCAGCCCCAAGCGCAGGATCTGGCGCCAGACGGCGCGCTGCGGCGCGCCGAGGCGGCCCTGCTCGTAGAGCTCCCTGGCCGCGCTTCGGCGAATCTTGCCGCTCGACGTCTTCGGCGTCGCGCGCGGCGGAACGAGAACGATCTCGTCGGGCGGCGTCCCGCTGACGGCGCTCGCGACCTCCTGCGCCTCGGCCGCGAGCGCCGCCCGCGCCGTCGCGTCAGTCTCGTAGGTTTCGGCGATGACGACGACCCGCTCCGTGCCCGAGCGCGGATCGACGGAGCCGAAGACGGCGACGCAGCCCTTGCGAATGCCTTTGATTTCGGCGATCGCCGCCTCGATCTCCTGCGGATAGAGGTGACGGCCGGCGCGGATGATGATGTCCTTGATGCGGCCGGTGACGAATATTTCTCCGCCCGCCATATAGGCTCGGTCGCCGCTGTCGAGCCAGCCATTGCGGATGAGTTCGCGCGTCTTGGCCTCGTTGCGAAAATAGCCCGACGTCGAGGAGGGGCCGCGAAATTCGAGCCGGCCCTCGCGGCGCTCGCCGAGTTCGCGCCCCGATTCGTCGACGATGCGGATTTCATGCAGAGGCAATGCCTGGCCGCAGGAGACCATTTCGAGCGGTCGCGGATCGTTGGGGCGCGCCGCCTCCGCCACGCCCCGCTCCATGAGCGCGTCGCGATCGACGCGGTCGACGAGAGGCGGACGTCCCGGCGGCGGAAAGGCCAGTCCGACGGAATTCTCGGCCAGTCCATAGACCGGCGCCATCGCCTCCGGCCGAAATCCGAATCTGGCGAATTTGTCGGCGAATCGGCGGATCGTCTGGACGCCGACCGGCTCCGCCCCATTCGCCACCATGCGCAGCGAGCCGAGATCGAGCCCGTCGAGATCCGCTTCGTCGATCTTGTCGAGGCAGAGCTCGAAAGCGAAATTGGGCGCGGCGCTCAGCGTCGCGCGATATTTGTGGATGGCCCGCAGCCAGGTTTCGGGCCGCACCAGAAAGCTCAGCGGCGACATGACATAGAGTGGCGCGCCGAAATGCAGGCAGCCGAGCCAGGCGCCGATCAATCCCATGTCGTGATAGAGCGGCAGCCAGCTGACGAACACATCCTCGGAGCTCGCTTGCGTCGCGCGGCCCATCGCCCTGATATTCGCGAGCAGATTGGCGTGGCTGAGCACGACGCCTTTGGGATCGCCCGTGCTTCCCGACGTATATTGCAGCATGGCGGTCGCGCTCTCGCCGGGCGCGGGCGGAAGGACGACATGCGCCACGTTCGACGTCAGCCCGGCGACGCTCTCGACGGATTCGAGCGTCTCCACCTGCCCGCGCAGCAGACCGGCGAGGCGCAGGCCTTCCGGAACGGTCACGAGCAATCGCGCCGCGGCGTTGCGCAGAATGCCGGCCTGCCGCCGCAAATGATCCTCGAGCTGCGCGAGACGCATCGGCGGATAGATCGGGACGGGAATCGCGCCGGCATAGAGAATGCCGAAAAAGCCGATGAAAAAATCGAGGCCGGTCGGCAGCATCAATGCGACGCGGTCGCCGGGCAGAATGTCGCGGGCGATGAGCCCCCGCGCGACGCGACGCGCCTCGTCGGCGAGGCGGCCATAGGTCAACGAGCCGACGACCGTCGACTCGTCCTGCAGAAAGGTCAAATGGAGCCGCTCGGCATGGCGCGCGACATGCCAATCGAGAACGTCGAGCAGCGTCTGCGCCTGCGTCGCGGCCGCCACGGGCGCCAGGGACGGGACCTGCAAAAGCGCCTCCTCGGACGAGGAGCCTCGCACGCGAGGGGCCGAACGAACCGCCGCGAGCAGATCGCCGATCGTCTCCGCTTGGCCGACGATCTGGATCGGCAGTCGCAGATGGAATTTGCGCTCGAGCCGCAGAACCAGCTCCGTTCGCGCCAGGCTGTCGATGCCGAGATCCTGCTCGAGCCGGCTCGAGAGGCCGACGTCGCCTTCCTCCATGCGTCGGGGATGAAGCTCATGCGCGAGCTTTGCGACGATGGCGATGAGATCGCGCGCCGCCCTCTCGGGCGGCGGCTCGTGCGAAGCGGACTCGTCGAGGTTCCCATGCACGGCGGCGCTCGAGCGAAGCGTTGCGCCCTGTCCTTGCCGATTGCGTCGCGCAATCCCTCGGGGCGCCGGCTCTTTCGAAGCCGATCTTCATAGAAGATAGAGAGACGGGCAGGGAAATCAAAGCCTGATCCCGCTACGCCGCGGGGTTATGCTTTTGCGGGGTCCGACTGCCCAGAGGCGGCTCGTTCCTCTATAGGATCGGATCGAGACCCGAGAGACGAGGCTTTCATGGCGACGGGTGAGGACAATGGGCCGCTGGAATTTTTCAAGGCGCTGCACGGCGCCTTCGTGGCGACGATTCGCGCGCGCCGCGCCGCGCCGACCTTGGTGAGGGAATTATCGGCCCAAGCGTTCGACAGCTTCGACGGCAATGTCTCCATCCAGGCGGAGGGGATGCCCGCGCTCGCCTGTCACGAAGGCTGCGCCGCCTGCTGCACGCTCCGCGTCGTCGCCTCCGCCCCGGAAGCGCTGCTCGTCGCCCAATATATCATCGCGACCCGACCGGCCTATGCGAAGCTCGGCGTCGATCTGGCGCGCCGCATAGCGGACGAAGACGCGGTCACGCGCGGACTGGACGAGAAGCGGCGCATGGCCTTGCGCCGGCGTTGCCCATTCATCGAGAACGGAAGCTGTCTCGTCTATAATGTGCGCCCGCTCGCCTGCCGCGGACATGCGTCCTACGACAAGCGCGCCTGCTTCGACGCCGCGACCGGGCGCGGCGTCGATGCGAAAGTGTCGGAGCCGCATCTCGTCGTTCGCAGCCTCGTGCAGAACGCGCTGCTGTCCGCGCTGCGCGACGCCGGCCTCGCTTGGCGCCTCTACGAACTCAACAGGGCGATCGCGATCGCTCTCTCCGATCCCGACGCCGAAAAGGCGTGGCTTTCGGGAGCGGACCCGTTTCTCGAAGCGGCGATCGCCGAAGTGAACGCGCAGGACATGGCGGCGACATTCGACGCCATCAAAGCGAGTTGACGAAGCGGGACTGGCGCTCCTCGCTTCGTCGCCGCGTGAATATACGGCCAAAGCGCATCGTATCAAACTATTGAAAGACGAATGAGGCTTGACCGGCGTCATGCTTTCGACGTAGCGTCGGCGCCGCAACGTGAGAGAATGCAACTCGATGTCGTTCAATCGTAAGCAGGGAAGCGCCGGACGGGCGATCATGACGATCGCGGCCGCAGGGCTGTTTCTATTGCAGACGATGGTCGCCGGCATGGCGGCGAGCGCATCGTTCTCGGGGGACAACGCGGGCTTTTTGAACCTCGTCTGCTCCTCGGCGAAAGCGGACGCCGCGTCGAAGGGCGATCCCCAGGCTCCTGTTCGCCACCACACGGGCGCTTGCTGCATCCTTCATGATGAAGCCGCCGTCGAGCCGGATGCGGGTCCTGCGACGGTCTCGATTCTCGCCTCGACGCCGCCGACGATCATCGCGCTGCCAGCTAATTCGGGCCGCGCGATTCATGACGCGCCCGAAATGGGGCCGCGATCGGCGCGAGCGCCTCCCGCACGCATCGTCTGACCCCCTTCTTCTTTCTCTGGCCGCGCCGCGTCGGTTTTCCCTCTCGGCCGAGCGATGATCGGACCAAGGAAGAATTCGCCTGAAACCAGGGCGAAAGTGTCGGGCGGCGCGGGCCGATCCTCCCCGCATCCGCAAAGCCGAGAAGCGATCCCCCTCCCCTCGGCTGATTTCCGACGCTCATCGATCGGTCGTCGGCGCTCTTTTTCATTGCGCCTCGAAAGAAGCCCCGCGACCGATCGCTTGTTTTGCCGCCTTTCGAAGACTCGTGAACGGCGTCGAGCCTAGGCTCTCACGCCGGCGATGCGGTCGGAAAAAGGCGCATGACTTCACGCGGCAGCTCCTTACCGCGTGTGGACCCCCGGACTTCCCCGCTCGACCCGAATGTTCGAGCGGGGCTTTTTTTCGATAAATGAAGCGGCGACGCCGCGACAAAGCAAGGACCCTCAAGCGTCCTGTTCGACAGCCGGCCTCGCTGCAACGGCGTCCGCGAAGAGCTTCTCCAGCGCAATGCCGGCCGCCATAGCGACAACGAACACGAGAGCGTTCGCATCGAAGAAGCCCACGTCCACGACGCCAGGCCCCGGACAAATGCCCGAGAGTCCCCAGCCGACGCCGAAAATCAAACTGCCGATTACGAGCGGAGCATCGATCGCGGAGACGCTCGGCAGTCGCAATTCGTCGCCGAGCAGCGTCCGCTCGCGCCGGCGCGCGATCTGGAAGGCAACGAGTCCGACCATCACCGCGCCGCCCATGACGAGCGCGAGCGAGGGGTCCCAGGGACCGAAAATATCGAGGAAGCCAAGAACCTTGCTCGGCGAGGTCATGCCCGAGACATGAAGCCCGACGCCGAACAACAGGCCGACGGCGAATGAGACGAAAAGGCGCGGCATGGCGTTTCCTCAACCCGAAATGTGACGGACGACATAGACGGTCGCGACGCCCGCGGACATGAAGGTCAGCGTGGCGACGAGAGATCGCGGCGACAGGCGTGAGAGCCCGCAGACGCCATGGCCGCTGGTGCAGCCCGAGCCCAGACGCGCGCCGAAACCGACGAGCAGGCCGGCGATGGCGAAGCGCGTCCATGGACCGTCGATGACTGGCGGCGTCGGCGCAAAGACGAGCTTCAGCACGCTCGGGGCGGCCAAGAGGCCGAGCAGGACCGCCGCCCGCCAGCCGAATTCCGGCCCCCGGCTCGTCAAGGCGCCGCCGAGGATTCCAGCGACGCCGAATATGCGTCCGACGAGCAGAAGAAGCAGTGCGGCGGCGAGCCCGATGAGCATGCCGCCGGCGAGCGACTCCCAGGGCGTGAAATGCGTCCAGTCGATTTGCATGACCTCACCTTATTCTCTTCGCGACGCCCTCCGCGAATCGCCCCGAGCGCCGCCCCCGCAACGACCGGCTTGCGCCCAGGAGCAGAGGCTTGACCATTTTAATAGTCCATTATATCGCTAATTTAATAGACAAAATAAAGAATCGGGGGCGTGATGACCAGTCTGCATTTCCGTTGGGCCATGACGGTCGCGGCTTTGACCGTGATCGCGGCGACAGGCGCTCCGCCGGCGCGGGCGACCGAAGGTTATTTCCTCGAAGGCTATGGCGCGCGCGAAAAAGCGCTGGCCGGCGCGGGCGTCGCCGATTCGCGCGACCCGCTGGCCCTGTCGGTCAACCCCGCCGGTCTCGTCGATGTCGGCCATCAATATACCGGCGGCTTGACCGCCTTCTCGCCCGACCGCGGCTATACGACCTCCGGCCCCGGTTTCGTCGCGCAAGGCGATGTGAGGAGCGGGCGCGGGCTGTTTCCCATCCCCTACTCCGGCTATACGCGCCCCATCGACGAGACCTCCGCCTGGGGCGTCGCCGCCTATGGCAACGGCGGGATGAACACGACCTATTCGAAGAATTACGCCAGTCAATTCTATTTCAACCCCTTCGCTTGCCCCAATCCCGGCGTCTATTGCGGCGGGAACGCCGGCGTCGATCTGAACCAGGCCTTTCTCTCGGCGGGCTACGCGCAGCGGTTCGGAAGCGTTTCGGTCGGCGTCGCCCCCATTCTCGCCATTCAGATCTTCAAGGCGCGCGGGCTGTCGGGCTTCGGGCCCTTCTCCCTGGACAGCGCCAATCTCTCCGACCACAGCTATAACTGGTCGGTCGGCGCAGGCGTGCGCGCGGGCGCGCAATGGAGCGTCACCAGCCAGTTGCGCATCGGCGTCGCGGCGTCGACGCCGATCTGGACGACGAAATTCTACAAATATTCCGGGCTGTTCGCGGAAGGCGGCGGCTTCGACATTCCGGCGACCGTGACCGCCGGCCTCGCCTACGATCTCCTGCCGAACGTCACTCTGCTCGCCGATTGGCGGCATATCTTCTATTCGCAGGTCGCCTCGGTCGGCAATTCCTCGCAGCARCCCTATCTTTTCGGCCTGCCCAACGGCCCCGGCTTCGGCTGGAGCGACGTCGACGCGTTCAAATTCGGCGCCGAATGGCGGGCGACTCCCGACTGGACCTTCCGCCTCGGCTATTCGCACAACAACAATCCGATCCAGTCGCGCGACGTGACGATCAATATTCTCGCGCCCGGCGTCGTGACCGACCATATCAGCGGCGGCCTCAGCTATCGCGTGACGCCGAATTCGACSGTCGATCTCGCCGCCGTCGTCTCGCCACGGCATTCCGTTTCCGGCATCGAGATCACGCCGGCGGGACCCAACCCCTTCCGAACCATCACGATCTATCTGAGCGAATTCGAGGTCACGGCGGGCTGGACATACAAATTCGACGCCGCGCCCGCCCCCGCCGTCGTCGCCAAATATTGATCGATTCCGCTCCGCGAGTTCGACTCGCCGAGCGGCGTCAATGATCGGGTTTGGTCTGCCCGACACGGCCGGCGAGCTGTGCGAACGAGAACGGCTCGCCCGCTGAGGAATCTCGCAAGGCGAGCCGCAGAAAGCGGGCCGGAAAGCAGATGGCGTCGACATTCGCGCCGCGCAATTCGTTCGGCCGGGCCGGGTCCGAGGCGAGAGCGAGTTCGACATCGGCGAGCAGCCGGTCGATTTCGTCCGGATGCAACAACCCCTTGTCGCGCAACGCGCCGACGAGGGCGGCGAGCACGGCGTAGACGCCTTCGAGCTGAAGATTGGCTGTGTTCATGTTTCACCCATGCGGTTGACGCAGACCGATAGAACCACGAGGCCCGTCATGACCGGCCTTACGACTCTGGGAGCCCGGCCTGCCCCGATCACATAGACCGTCATTGCGAGCGTGGCGAAGCAATCCAGGAGTCGAGGGCGGCCGCTGGATTGCTTCGTCGCTTCGCTCCTCGCAATGACGGGTCGATCTCTAAAGACTCTAGCTTCTTGTTTTGACGCGTTTCCGACGCCGAACCGGTTCCCACTTCGGCTGAAAGCGCTCTGAGACCGTTGGTATAAATCGAAGACCAGGGACTGATCGGGAAGCATTCGACCCATACAACCGCCGTCGCGGCGATTCGATCCGAGCCTCGACGAAAACCCGCGCCGCCCGAACCTCAGCCTTTCGTCCCGCTCCATCTCAACACCGGCTTGCGGGCAGCGGCCGTTTCGTCCAACCGACGGCGCGGCGCATAGCGCGGCGCGGAGGCGAAACGCCGCGAGTCGCCCTGCAGCGCGCTTTCGGCGAGCGAGCGCAAGGTCGCGATGAACTGATCGAGCGACTGTTTCGATTCGGATTCTGTCGGTTCGATCAGCATGGCGCCATGCGCGACGAGCGGGAAATAGATCGTCATCGGATGATATCCCTCGTCGATCATCGCCTTGGCGAAATCGAGCGTCGTCACGCTCGTTCCTTTGAGCCAGGCGTCGTCGAACAGAACCTCATGCATGCAGGGGCGATCGCCGAAAGGCTGCGTCATGACGTCCCTCAGCGACGCTCTCACGTAATTCGCCGACAACACCGCATCGCGCGAGGCCTGAGCGAGACCGTCCGAGCCATGCGATAGAATATAGGCCAGAGCGCGCACGAACATGCCCATCTGGCCGTGGAACGCGGTCATGCGGCCGAAGCTCTGCGTCCCCTCCGCATGTTCCACCAGACGCAAACGCTCGCCGTCGCGAATGACGAAGGGCAGCGGAGCGAAAGGCGCGAGACGCGCGGACAAGACGACGGGCCCGGCACCCGGTCCGCCGCCGCCATGCGGCGTCGAAAAGGTCTTGTGGAGATTGAGATGCATGGCGTCGACGCCCATGCCGCCTGGACGCGCCACGCCGGCGATCGCATTGAAATTGGCGCCGTCGCAATAGAAATAGCCGCCCGCCTCATGCACGAGGCGGGCGATCTCCACGACGTCGCGCTCGAACAGGCCGCAGGTGTTGGGATTGGTCAGCATGATCGCCGCCACATCCGGCCCCACGGCCGCCGCCACCGCGTCGAGATGCACGACGCCGTCCTCGCCTGCGGGAATCGCGCGGACCTCGAAGCCGAGCAGCGCCGCGCTCGCCGGATTGGTGCCATGCGCCGATTGCGGAATGAGCACGACCTTGCGCGACTCCGCTTCGCCGCGCATCTGAATCGCCGTCTTGATCGTCATCAGACCGCAGAGCTCACCATGCGCGCCGGCCTTGGGCGAGAGCGCGACGGCGCTCATATGGGTGAGCTCCAACAGCCAATGCGACAGCTCCTCCATCAACAAGAGCGCGCCTTGCGCGGTCGATTGCGGCTGCAGCGGATGAATGTCGGCGAAGCCCGCGAGCCGCGCCATTTTCTCGGCCAGACGCGGATTGTGCTTCATCGTGCAGGAGCCGAGCGGATAGAGGCCGGCGTCGATCGAGTAATTCTTGCGCGACAGACGCACATAATGGCGCATCGCCTCCGGCTCGGAGAGTCCCGGCAGGCCGATCCGCTCCTTGCGCTCGAGCGCGCCGAGCCGCGCTGCGACAGGCGCCGGCTCCTCCATATCGACGCCCGTCATATTCTCGCGGCCGATCTCGAACAGCAAAGGCTCTTCCTGATCGAGCCCACAGTTTCCCGTGAAGGTTTCGATCGGCGCCATGTCTTTTGGATGATCGAGCATCAGAGCGCTCCTTCGAGTGCGGCGACGAACGCGTGGCGATCGTCTGGCGTATTGATTTCCGTGCTGGCGACGAGCAGCAGATCGTCCAATCCGGCGCTCGGAAGGAGACGCGAGACGGGAACGCCCGCGAGCACGCCGCGCGCCGCCATCGTCTCGACGAGACGCGCGGCGTCGCCGTCGACGCGCAGGGCGAATTCGTTGAAGAAGGTCTCGTTGACGACCTCGACGCCCGGAACGCGCGCCAGCAAATCCGCCAATCGCACGGCGTTGGCGTGATTGACGCGCGCGAGACGCCGCAGGCCGGTCTCGCCGAGCAGGCTCAGATGGATGGTGAAGGCGAGCGCGCACAGGCCGGAATTGGTGCAAATGTTGGATGTCGCCTTGTCGCGGCGAATATGCTGCTCGCGCGCCGAAAGCGTGAGCACATAGCCGCGCCGCCCATCGGCGTCGACGGCCTCGCCGCAGAGCCGGCCCGGCATCTGACGCACATAGTCCTGGCGCGTCGCGAACAGACCGACATAGGGACCGCCGAAGGACAGAGCATTGCCGATCGACTGGCCTTCGCCGACGACGATATCGGCGCCCATCGCGCCCGGCGGCGTCACCAGGCCGAGCGAAACGACCTCCGTGAACACGCCGACGAGCAGCGCGCCATGGCGGTGGCAAGCCTCCGCGAGCCGCGACAGATCGCGCAGATTGCCGAACACGTCCGGCGTCTGCACGATGACGCAGGATACGCTGTCGTCGACGGCGGCGACGAGGTCCTCGCGCGCCGCGACATCCGGCGGAAGAGCGGCGACCTCGTCGCCGGCGAGCCTCGAAATCGTCTTCACCACGTCCGCATAATGAGGGTGCAGGCCGCCCGACAGCACGGCCTTTCGCCGCTTGGTGACGCGATGCGCCATCAGCGCGGCCTCGGCGCAGGCGGTCGAACCGTCGTACATGGAGGCGTTGGCGACATCCATGCCGGTCAATGCGGCGACCTGCGTCTGGAACTCGAACAAATATTGCAGCGTGCCCTGCGAAATCTCCGGCTGATAGGGCGTATAGCTGGTCAAGAATTCCGAGCGCTGAATCAGATGATCGACGCTCGCCGGAATATGATGCTTGTAGGCGCCGGCGCCGATGAAGAACGGCGCCTTCGACGCCGTGATGTTTCTTCCGGCGAGAGCGGAGAGGCGGCGCTCGACCTCCATCTCCGACAGGCCGCGCGGCAGATCGAGCGGTCGACGCAGCAGCACGTCGCTCGGCACATCGGCGAAGAGATCGTCGATGCGCCCGACTCCGATCGCTTCGAGCATTTGCTCGCGATC
>PQAN01000074.1 GCA_003105285.1 Methylocystaceae bacterium | reverse complement strand
CCCGGCGGACGGCGCAGCAGCAGAGAAACCTGACGATAGGCGACGGCCTGCTTGGACAGATCGTCATAGATGATCAGCGCATGCTTGCCGTTGTCGCGGAAATATTCGCCCATGGCGCAGCCGGCGAAGGGCGCGAGGAACTGCATCGGCGCGGGATCGGACGCGGTGGCGGCGACGACGATCGAATATTCGAGCGCGCCATGCTCCTCGAGCACCTTCACGAATTGCGCGACGGTCGAACGCTTCTGGCCGACGGCGACATAGACCGCATAGAGCTTGGCGCTCTCGTCCGTGCCCTGGTTGATCGACTTCTGGTTCAGGATCGTGTCGAGCGCGACGGCCGTCTTGCCGGTCTGGCGGTCGCCGATGATCAGCTCGCGCTGGCCGCGGCCGACCGGGATGAGCGCGTCGATCGCCTTGAGGCCGGTCGCCATCGGCTCATGCACGGACTTGCGCGGAATGATGCCCGGCGCCTTCACGTCGACGCGCGAGCGCTTCGCGGCCTTGATCGGGCCCTTGCCGTCGATCGGATTGCCGAGCGCGTCGACGACGCGGCCGAGCAGCTCCGGGCCGACGGGAACGTCGACGATCGCGCCGGTGCGCTTGACGGTCTGGCCTTCCTTGATGTCGCGGTCGGAGCCGAAGATGACGACGCCGACATTGTCGCTCTCGAGATTGAGGGCCATGCCGCGCACGCCGTTCTCGAATTCGACCGTCTCGCCGGCCTGGACATTGTCGAGGCCGTAGACGCGGGCGATGCCGTCGCCGACCGACAGCACCTGACCTACTTCGGTAACCTCGGCCTCATTGCCGAAATTGGCGATCTCGTTCTTGAGGATCGCGGAAATCTCTGCGGCGCGGATAGCCATCAGCCGACCTCTTTCATACGTGTGCGGATAGAATTGAGCTTGGTTTTGAGCGACGCGTCGAGCATGCGCGAGCCGATCTTGACGACGCCGCCGCCGATGATCGACGGATCGACCTTGACGGCGAGATCGATCTCCTTGCCGCCGGTGACGCCGGCGAGCGCCTCGCGCAGCGCGCTCTCGTGATGCGCGGCGAGCGGCGCGGCCACCGTGACGTCGGCGCGAACGACGCCCCTGGCGGCGTCGTGCAGCCGCTGGTAGGCGGCGATGATGGCGGGAAGGACGAAGAGGCGACGCTTTGCCGCGACGAGCCGGATGAGATTGGCGGCGACGCCGGAAATCTCCGCGCCGGCGAGAATGGGATCGAGAGCCTTGATCTGCTCTTGCGCGGAAAACACCGGGCTCTTGACGAGACGCTGAAGGTCCTTGCTCTCGTCGATCAGGGAAGAGAAGCCGCGAAGCGCTTCGGCGACCTCCTCGGTCGAGCCTCGTTCGGAGGCGAGATCATACAGGGCCGAGGCATATCGGCCCGCTACTCCGGAAAGATCGTCTCCGCGTGAAGCCACTTGGTTTTCGCTCTCGGATCGGCCTCGTTCGAAGCGCCTCGCACGCAACGCGAAAACGCAGTTGCGATCAGATTCCGCATGGCCTCGAACGACGGATATTGTCGGGGGAAGGAGCGAGGGCGGTAACGCCCCAGCTCCAAGGCAAGCGTCCCCTAACACAGGCTATTTTGCGGCGCAACCCTGCGCGCGCCACGAGGAAGGCAGTTTTGTCCGCAGCCTAAAAAAACGTCACATCGGCGGCGGCGCATTCGCGTTTCGAAGGACAGGTCCTTACACGGCCGCTTGCGCCGGAGCGACGCGCATGGCACTCCCGCTTCGGAAAGTTCGCCTCGGGAGCGCGTCATGACTCGAGCGGTGGTCGGAATCATCGGCGGATCGGGCGTCTATCATCTGCCCGGGCTCGAAAATATTCGCGAGGAGCGCGTCGAAACGCCCTGGGGCGCGCCGTCCGACGCCCTGCATCTCGGAGAGATCGGCGGGACGCGCGTCGTCTTTCTGCCGCGCCATGGGCGAGGGCATGTTCTCTCTCCGTCGGGCATAAATTATCGCGCCAATATCGACGCGCTGAAGCGCGTCGGAGCGACGGACATCGTCTCGATTTCCGCCTGCGGCTCCTTCAAGGCCGAGCTCTATCCGGGATTGTTCGTGCTGCCGGATCAATTCGTCGATCGCACTTTCGGCCGGCAATCGTCCTTCTTCGGCAACGGCTGCGTCGCTCACGTCTCCATGGCGCATCCGGTCGCGCCGTTGCTGGCGAAGCGAATCGCACTGGCCGCGCAGGCGGAGGACATCGCCGTCGCGACGGGCGGGACCTATCTCTGCATGGAGGGGCCGCAGTTCTCGTCCTACGCCGAATCGCTCACCTATAAGGCCGCCGGTTACGACGTCATCGGCATGACGGCGCTGCCCGAAGCCAAGCTCGCGCGCGAGGCGGAGATTTCCTACGCGACGATCGCCATGGTGACGGATTTCGATTGCTGGCATCCGGAGCACGACGACGTCGACGTCGCGGCGGTGATCCAAGTAGTGCGCTCCAACGCCGACAAGGCGAGCCGCCTGCTGGCCCGTCTCATCGCTGATTTTCCAAAAGAGCACGAGCCGTGCCCGATCGGCTCGGACCGCGCGCTGGACAATGCGATCCTGACGGCGCCGGAGGCGAGGGACCCCGAGCTCTTGAAGAAGCTCGACGCGGTTATGGCGCGGATGTCGGGACGCTGACGAGGGGCTGCTGCTCCAAGGACAAATGGGCTAAGACTATGTCTTCCGTTCGATCCAGTGAGCCCGAGACCATGCCCCTCGCATCCGCCATCCGCACCATTCCCGACTATCCCAAGAAAGGCATTCTGTTCCGCGACATCACGACGCTGCTCGGCGACGCGAAGGCGTTTCGCCGCGCTGTCGACGAGCTGGTCCAACCCTGGGCGGGCACGAAGATCGACAAGGTGGCGGGCATGGAGGCGCGCGGCTTCATTCTCGGCGGCGCCGTGGCGCATCAATTGTCGGCCGGCTTCGTGCCGGTGCGTAAGAAGGGCAAGCTGCCGCACACGACCGTCTCCATCGCCTATTCGCTGGAATATGGCGTCGACGAGATGGAGGTGCACGAGGACGCGGTGGCGAAGGGCGAACGCGTCATTCTCGTCGACGACCTCATCGCCACCGGCGGCACGGCGGAAGGCGCCGTCAAGCTATTGCAGAAGATCGGCGCCGAAGTGGTCGCCGCCTGCTTCGTCATCGACCTGCCCGATCTCGGCGGCGCCGCGAAAATCGAGGCGCTCGGCGTGCCCGTCCGTAAGCTGGTCTCCTTCGAGGGCCATTGACGCGACGCGGCGGGCGCCGAGCCGGCGCCCGCTTCGGCCGGACGGCTCCGCCCGTTTTTTTAGGCCGCGCATTAGCCTTTTGTTTGCCTTGATCGGGTTTCTTAATGAACTGCGTAGGGGAGTCTGCTCGCAACGGTCTTCAATGACGAGAATGCCGCGCCTTTTCATCGTGACGTCCGCACTCGCGTCGATCCTCGTCGCGGCCGGCGGTCTCGCGGCCCGGGCCTGGACCGTCCCGGTCGAGAACGGCCGCTCCCTCCCGCCGGCGCCTGTCGCCGCGCCGCTGGAACAGGCGCCCGCCGTTCGTCGCGCCGGCAATGGCGCATTGCTGCAGAATTTGCGGAGCGGTCTGCCGGAAATCGCGCGTCTCGAGGACATCCCGGGCGAACCGCAAGCTTCCGATCGCACGGCGTCTCTTCCGCCGTCGGCGTTCGTCGCGCCTCTGCCGCCCGCGCGGCCCACGGAACTCGCGGTCCTTCCGCCGGGGGAGGCCGGTCCGCCTCTTCCGCCGGCGCGGCCGAAAGATCTCGCGAACTCGCCGCTCGCCTCGGTCGCCGCTCCGCGCCCGGCTGCGCCTCTCGCCGCCGAGCAGCAGTCCGCCGCCGCCTCGGCGCCGCTCGCGCTCGCGCCTCTCTTGCCGGCCGAGCTTCCCGGCCCGTTCAGCCATCGCGAAGACGGCAATTTCCGCTTGGGCGCGGCCGCCTTCGTGCGCATTTTCAAGAAAGAGGGCGAGCTGGAGTTGTGGCTGCGGCGCAACGGCCGCTATTCGCTCTACCGCACCTATCCGATCTGCAAATGGTCTGGGCGTCTCGGGCCGAAGCTGCAATCGGGCGACTATCAGTCGCCGGAAGGCTTCTACAGCGTCTCGGCGCGGCAGCTCAATCCGAATTCGGCCTATCACCGGGCGTTCAATATCGGCTTCCCCAACGCCTTCGACCGCCAGAACGGCCGCACCGGCGGCGCGCTGATGGTGCATGGCGCCTGCAAGTCGGTCGGCTGTTTCGCCATGACCGACAAGGTCATCGAGGAAATCTACGGTTTCGTCGAAGCGGCGATCCGGGGCGGCCAGCACGACGTGCCGATCCATATCTTTCCCTTCCGCCTGACGGAGGCCAATCTCGCCAAGGAGACGACGGGCGATTGGACGTCCCTTTGGAGCGCCCCGGCCAATCATCAGCAGTGGACCTCCTTCTGGCAAAATCTGAAAGAGGGCTACGACCTTTTCGAAAAGACGGGCGAGCCGCCGGCGGCCTACGCCTGCGGCAAGCGCTATGTCTTCGGCCAGGCCGGCGGCGCCTGCGCGCGCATCGCCGGGTGGTGAGAGAACTTCGTTCGAAAAGCGAGCCTTGAAGAGTCCGGCCGGAAATTCCGTTCGACCCTCTGTTCGCAGCATTGTCATTCCCGACGCTCGCTTCGGCGAGCGATCGGGAATTCAGTGCAATGGCCAAGAATTTCTTGTCGTTGCCCCTCGACTCCCAGTCGGGCCTTCGGCCCGCCGGGAATGACAGCCCGCGAGGGCTTTTGAATGTTGGGCCGGGCTCTGAAGGCTCGCTTTACCTTCGGTCTCCCGCTCACTCCACGTCGAGCGGCGCGGTTCCCTTCGCCGCCCCATCGGCGCCGAGCGTGATTTTCTCGATGCGGGCTTCCGCCTCGCGCAGCAAGGCGTCGCAGCGCTTTTTCAGGGCCTCGCCGCGTTCGTAGAGCTTCACCGAATCGTCGAGCGAGACGCTGGCCTTCTCGAGCTTGCCGACGATCTCCTCGAGCTCCTGAATGGCCTTTTCGAACGGCAGGGCGTCGATGTCGGAATTGTCGTCGGACACTTCGTCTTTCCTCTTCGGCTGGCGGATGCTGAAAACGCCAGAGGCCCCGAAGGCGAAACCGGGTGTCCGTCTGGCGCGGATCAGTCGCTTTCTAGCACGAAATGCTGTGGGAAGGGCGTTCCGCCGCCGTCGATCTGTCCGGCGCTTCCCGGCGCGCGGCGCAGGTTCGGCCTCGCCAGCACGGGCTGCAGAATGGCCGGAATGACGGCGCGGTTGATATAGGCGCCGAAGCAGGTATGGAGGCCGTAGCCCCACAGAATATAATCGCCCCAGGGCCGATCGACGCGGAATTCGTTCGGCGCCTCGATATGCAGGGGATCGAACATCGCCGAGAGATTGGCGGCGAACACCAGCGTTCCTTTCGGAATCTTGCGGGCGCGCAGGGTGGAGGCGGCGATCGTCGCGTCCCGGTTGGCGCGGCGATAGATGACCGGATTGATGGGGTTGAAGCGCAGCGCTTCGAACACATAGGCGCCGAGCAGATTTTCGTCGCCGGCGCGGGCGGCGGCCTGCGCGCCGGCGAGCGCCTCGGGCCGGTCGAGCAATTGGTCGACGGCCTGGACCGAGGCTCTCGAGATCGTCGGAATCGCGCCGATGACGAGGCCGATCAGATTGTCGCGAATGGCGATGTCGTCGAATTCCGGCGCGCCGGCCTGCAGCGCCAGAGCGCGGCCGAGCACGTCGTCCTTTTGTTCGCCGCTCGCCTTGCGGGCGGCGACCGAGGCGTCGATGCTCTCGCGCAGGTTCTTGGCCGCCACGAGCGCCTTCGCCTCCAGCGTCGCTTCGCCCTTCAGATCGACGAACAGGTACCAGAACAGGATCGTCGCCCATTCGATGATGTCCTGCTCATCGGGGCCCGGCGTGCCGAAATAATCGGAGACGATGGCGGCGGGAACGCGCAGCGTCAAATCCTGCGGCAGATCGATGCGCGTTTGATGCGCGCTCGCGAATTCCTCCGCCTTGCGTCGCGCCAGCGGCGTCACCACGCTCTCGACGTCGTCGCGCCGCATGGCGAGCCGCATCAGCGACGTGTCGTGCTGATATTGCGCGGTGTTCTGCATTCCGAGGAAGAAATTGGCGCCGCCGGTGATGGCGCGCATCTTCGGTTCGTAGACGACGGCGAAATCGGCTTCGCGATCCAGCACCTCGATGACGTCTGCGGCGCGCGTGACGACCGCCGTGCCATTATTGTCGTAACTCGTCACCAGACGTTTCGAGATGACGAAATTGGGCAAGAACGCCCGCAGCACGGCGAAAGCGAGAAGCTGCGAGCTCGGCAATGTGAGCACTGGCAAAACGCGGTCGCGCAGCGGTCCCTTGCCGCCGATGAGCGCGCGGAAAATCAAGCGGACGAGCTTGAACAGCGCGGCGAATCCGTCGCCCAGCAAGATGGCGCGGGCGCGAAGGGCGGCGAAGAGATTACGCAGGCAAGTCATCGTCTATCCCCCCTCATTCGATTCCCGGTCGATCCGTTCGGCCCTTGTCGTATGGCTTCGACCGATCATTTCGCGCGGCGTCGGCCGCCTCGTTTGTCGGATGACTCCCCTGTCATTCCCGGCGGGCCGCAGGCCCGACCGGGAATCCAGAACCACGGTCCGAATTTTCTCGTCGTCGCCCCCGGAGTCTTTCGGTGTTTCATTGAAACACCGAAAGACTCCGGGTCATTGTTTCGACGCATTTCCAACGCCGAACCGGCATCCGCTTCGGCTGGAAACGCTCTAGATTCCCGGTCGCCGCTTCGCGTCGCCAGGAATGACGCGGCATAGCCGAATTCGAAACAAATCAACCGAACGCTACATCCTCACGTCGGATCGACCGTGCCCATGCCGATCATGCGCAACGCCGTGAGACTCGGCACGAAGAAATATTCGCCGCCGCGCGTCTCGACGAATTGCGGAATGGCCTCGGCGATATAGGGCGGATGACCCTTCGCCGGATCGGCCGCGATGACATATTTCGCCTTGGGGCCGTTACGCTTTCCCGCTTCTTCGTCCGGCGTGTCCTCGCCCTGCGAATGATTGCCGACGATCGGGCAGGTGTCGTTGCCGGCGCGCGCGTCGAGTCCGTAATTGATCCACTGCTGCTGCACGAATTCGAATTGACGGACGAGACTGGCGCAGACGACCAGCATCACGATGCCGTGATCGTCGTCGTCCGTCGTATCGGGGCCTGACGAACCATAGGGCAGGCCGCGGCGCAGAATGCGGCGCCGATTGTTGAGCACGGAGCCGGCGGCTTTTTCGTCTTGTCCCACGGCGGTCCACGGATCGAGCGCGTCGCGCGTGTTGACGCGGCGTAGATGCGAGGTGACGGGGCATTTCAATCCGTGCGGATCGTCGGCGTAGGAGAAGTCGATCAGCGCCTTGGCGCGCGTTTCCGAGCCCTCTGGAAACTCCTGGTTGAAGCGCGCCCAAGATTCCGCGTCCGGCGCGCGCGAGAGCGGCGCGCCGTCCGACCAGCGGCCCGCGAGCTTGGCGATGAAGGTCTCGCGAGCGGCGTCCGGATCGTCGATGCCGAACACCTGTCCGAACTTCCGCCCCTGGTCGTCGATGAATTTGCGCCAGGCGGCGACGTTCTGATGCAATTTGCGATAGGCGAGGAAGGCGCCGTTGCGGCTGAAGGCGAGCGGCATCGCCGCGCCGGCGATCTCCTGCGCCTCGTCCGGATAGCCGAGCAGGAATTCGCCTGTCGCCAGCGGACGCCAATTGCCCTTGCCGTCGACCGCGCCATTGCCGCGCGCCTCGAGCTCCTCCAGCGGTCGCGCATATTGCCCCTCGAACACCGGATCGCCGATGCCGTCGGTGAAGCCGAAATGTTCCTTGGGCGACGGCTTGCCGTCGGGTTCGAAAATGGCGGTGAGCTCCTGATAGCGCTGCTTGGGCTTGCCCGGAGGATTATGCCCTTCGAGCACGCGCACGCCATTGTCGGCGGCGAGCTTCTCGATGAATTGCGTCGTCGCCTCGAGACCCTGCGCGGTCGCGGAATAACGCACGTTCAAGGTGATGAGGATATGGGGCGTCTTCTCGTCGAGAAAGGGGCTGGCGCTCGA